>WSNM01000066.1 GCA_013316055.1 Clostridia bacterium
TGTCTGTTCCCTATGGGAAGTTCGCATTAAGTCCGCCGCCGCTTTTTAAATTATACAATCATATTGACTATTTTATAAGGCTTTTGCCCGTCATTTCCTCGGGCACCTTCTCGCCCATAACCGTTAAAAGAGTGGGGGCAAGGTCTGCAAGTATTCCGTCCGTGCGCAGCTTTGCGTTTTTAAGCTTTTCCGATACCAAAATTACGGGTACGGGGCTTGTGGTGTGCGCAGTGAAGGGCGAGCCGTCCTCGCATAAAAGCCTGTCGGCATTGCCGTGGTCTGCCGTAACCAAAGCCGCGCCGCCCATTTCAAGTATTTTATCCAAAACCTTTTTAACGCACTCGTCAACCGTGCCTACGGCCTTAACCGCTGCGGGAATAACGCCCGTGTGTCCTACCATATCGCAGTTTGCAAAGTTAAGAATAATTACGTCGAATTCCCCGCTTTCAAGCTCTTCCAAAACCTTATCGGTTACAAGGTACGCGCTCATTTCCGGCTGTAAATCGTAGGTTGCAACCTTGGGTGAGGCGATTAAATCGCGCTGTTCGCCCTCGTTAGGCTCCTCTATGCCGCCGTTGAAGAAGAAGGTTACATGCGCGTATTTTTCTGTTTCCGCAATTCTCAGCTGCTTTTTGCCTAGCTTTGCAAGATATTCGCCCAAGGTGTTATCGAGCGAGGTTTTGGGGAACGCGACTTCAAGCCCTTCGAAGCCCGCATCGTAAACGGTGAAGCAGACGTAAACGGGGTTAAGATAGCCCGTTTTTCTCTCGAATGCCGTGCCCTTGGGTACGATAAACTCCTTCTGCGACACGGCGCGGGTAATTTCGCGCGCACGGTCGGGGCGGAAGTTAAAGCAAATGACGCTGTCGCCCTGTTCAAGCAGACCTAACGGCTTTCCGTTTTCGTAAACCTTTACGGGCTTTATAAATTCGTCTGTCACTCCCGCGGCATAGCTTTTTTCAACAGCCTCTGCGGGGTCGGTGCATTGTTCGCCCGTGCCAAGCGTAAGCATATCATAGGCAAGCTCTACGCGGTCCCAGTTGTTATCTCTGTCCATTGCGTAATATCTTCCGCATACGGACGCGATTTTGCCAACGCCGATATTTTTTATTTCGGTCTGCAATTTGCGTATAAAATCCGCGCCGGAGGTGGGGGAAACGTCGCGCCCGTCCATAAAGCAGTGCACAAACACGTCATTAACGCCGTGCGCCTTAGCCATTTTCAAAAGCGCGAAAACGTGCGTTAAATGGCTGTGAACGCCGCCGTCAGACAGCAAGCCGTACAAATGCAGCTTTTTGCCGCTTTTTGCGTTGTCCATAGCCTTGCACAGCGCGGGGTTTTTAAAAAAGTCACCGTCGTTTATCGACTTGGTTATCTTTGTCAAATCCTGATAGACTATTCTTCCCGCGCCCATGTTAAGATGACCTACCTCGCTGTTGCCCATTTGTCCGTCGGGCAGTCCGACCGAAAGCCCGCTTGCGCCGAGCGTGGCGGAGGGGTATTCCTTTATAAGCGCGTTGATATTTTTACTGCCGTTTAAGGAAATAGCGTTGCCTTCGCCTGCGGGCGCAAGACCGTAGCCGTCCATAATAATTAAAGCGTAAGGTGTCTTTTTAGCCATTTTCACTCCTTATTTATCAAAGCCGACTATTGCGGCAAAGTCAAGCTTTAAGGAAGCTCCGCCGATAAGCCCGCCATCGATGTCGGGCTGAGCCATAAGCCCCTTGCAGTTGCCTGCGTTCATGCTTCCGCCGTACTGAATAATAATTTGCTCCGCGCACTTGGGGCAGAAGAGCTGACCTATCGTCTTGCGGATAAACGCGATTGTTTCCTGAGCCTGCCCGTCGGTTGCGGTTTTGCCCGTGCCGATTGCCCAGACGGGTTCGTATGCGATAACAACCTTTGTTATGTCCTCAACGTTTTTCAAACCGTCGGTAAGCTGCTTCAACAGCACCTTTTCGGTTGTGCCGTTTTCGCGCTCGGAAAGAGTTTCGCCCACGCAGACGATAGGGGTAATGCCCGCGTTCAAGGCCGCAAGCGTGCGCTTGTTTACCGTTTCGTCCGTTTCACCGAAGTACTGCCTGCGCTCACTGTGACCGATAATAGCGTATTCCACGCCGTACTCTTTAAGCATATCTGCGGAAATTTCGCCCGTAAACGCGCCGTTTGCCGCCCAATGTACGTTTTCGGCGCCGATTTTAATGTTGGAGCCCGCCGCCGCCTTGGTCATTTCGGGTATAAGTATAGCGGGCACGCAAAGCGCAACGTCGCAGCTTGCGTTTTTTACAAGGGGGATAAGCTCTTTAATAAGCTTTTTACCGCTTTCCGCAGTCATATTCATTTTCCAGTTGCCTGCAATAAAAGGTTTTCT
>WSNM01000067.1 GCA_013316055.1 Clostridia bacterium
GCGCAGAGCATTATTGTACCAGCGGAGGTTTCAATGAAAAGAATAGGATTACTTACGAGTGGCGGCGATGCTCCCGGCATGAATGCATGTATCAGAGCTGTCGTAAGAACGGCAATATACTTCGGTATGGAAGTTTACGGAGTAAAGCGCGGCTATCAGGGGCTTATCGACGACGATATGGTAAACCTTGAAATGCGCTCCGTTTCCGATATAGTGCAGAGGGGCGGTACCAAGCTGCACACTGCGCGTTGCCTTGAAATGCTTACCAAGGAAGGACAGAAGAAGGCCATAAAAACTCTGGAAGCCCGCGGAATCGAGGGGCTTGTGGTTATCGGCGGCGACGGCTCGTTCAGAGGTGCAAAATGCCTTTCGGAGGAGTACGGCGTGCCCACGATAGGCATACCCGGCACCATCGACAACGACCTTGAATATACCGATTACACGCTCGGCTTCGACACGGCGGTAAACACTTGTATAGACGTTATAAATAAGCTTCGCGATACTATGACCTCGCACGAAAGAATTTCCGTTGTAGAGGTTATGGGCAGACGTTGCGGCGACATTGCGCTGTTTGCGGGCATTGCAAGCGGAGCGGAAATTATTGTCGTTCCCGAGGTGGTTTTCGACCTTGACGACATTGTTATGAAGATAAACCGCTCTCGTGCGAATGGCAAGCACTCGAATATAGTCGTTGTGGCAGAGGGCGTATGCACCGCCGACGAATTTGCAAAGCAGCTGCAATCGGTTACCACTTATTCGGTTCGTCCCACCACAATCGGACATATCCAGCGCGGCGGCTCGCCGTCTATGGCGGACAGAATGCTTGCGGCACAGTTCGGTAATAAGGCAGTAAGGCTTTTGAACGACGGCGTCGGCAACAGGGTTGTCGGTATCCGCAAAAACGAAATAATCGACCTTGACATTATCGAGGCAGTCAGTATGAAGAAAAAGTTCAATTACGAGCTTTATGAAACTCTTCAAATGATTTCAATGTAACTTAAAGATAAAGCCGATTATAATTCAATCGGCTTTTTTAATGTTTAGCTTTTAAATTCGGGTTATCGAAATGATTTTAACTGTTTGTTTAAGTCCCTGTATCGACGTAAATATCGAAGTGGAATCGCTTGCGGTGGGTATGTCGCATAAGCTTATCAACAAAAGAATATTTTTTACGGGCAAGGCGATTAATGTTGCAATAGGCATTTCCCGACTAAATGCAGACGTTTTTTCGACGGGATTTATGTACGAAGACAACGGAAATCAGTTTGAGGTTGAGCTACACCGCGAAGGAGTGCCATACAAATTTGTGTGGTGCAAGGGTCGCGTACGCGAAAATTATAAATTTATCGACCATAAATCGATGCTGACCGAAATTGACGATATAAGTCCCGAGGTAAGCCCCGAAAAGCAGACCGAGCTTATAGAGCTTGTAAAGCAGTTATCGGGCAAGTGCGAGGCGGTTGTTGTATGCGGCGGGCTTGCAAAGGGTATGACGCCCGACTATTACGGTAAATTGCTTGCGGCTGTGCCCGCAGGCGTAAAAAAAATAGTGGATACAGAGGGTGAAAGACTGTATTCTGCGCTGAATGCAGGAGTTGATTTAATCAAGCCTAATCTTGACGAGCTTGAACGCACCTTAAAGCGCCCGTTAAGAACACAAAGCGATATGCTTGCGGGCTGTAAGCAATTGCTTGACAAGGGCGCAAAATGCGTTTTGCTTTCCCTCGGCAAAAAGGGCGCGATTATAACGGACGGCAAGCGCAGTCTTTACAGTAAAAGCGTAAACGTGGCTATGAATTCCACCGTTGGCGCGGGCGACGGAATGGTTGCGGCGGCAACCTGTGCGCTTGTGCGCGGTGGCTCGTTGGAGGATATTCTGTGTGCAGGTGTAGCCGCGGGAACGGCGGCAGTTACCTCGCCGGACAGTATATCCTTCGGCATTGATAAGTACAGGGAAGTTTTGTCTGCGCTTACAGTTAAAGAAATATAAAATAAATACTTGAAAAATCAATTCTTTTATAGTATAATAATCGGGAACAACTTCAAGGAGCAAAATATTATGTGGAACAGCGAAGCGCCCTTAAAGCTTTTGCAGTCAATGCCTGCACAGTTGAATATTCAGAACCTTAAAAATATCCAACAGACCATAGACGTCGATAAATTCGAAAACAGCAAGCGGCTTAACCGCGATTTATGCGGAGAATATGCGCCGTTTTGCGGCATGTGCGACAAATGGGTTAAATATCCCTGCGCGGTTGCCTACGTTAAAATGAAGCAGGCGGAGGGTATGCAGGTTGAAATTGCCGCCTCGGCTTATC
>WSNM01000068.1 GCA_013316055.1 Clostridia bacterium
ATATAATGCCGCCCGCGCTTAGGGATAAGCGCGGGCGGCAGTTTTTTATTTATCAAAATTATAAATTTTCGAAATATTTGCAGTATTCCTTTAAGGTGCAGTTAAGGCAATCCGGCTTTTGCGAGTGGCAGACCCTTCTGCCGTGCCAGATAAGAAAATGGTGGGACTTTGACCACATATTTTGGGGGATTGCCGCGCGTAAGCCCTCTTCAACCTTGGCGGGGGTTTTACCCTCGGCAATTCCTAAGCGGTTGGAAACGCGGAAAACGTGGGTATCCACGGCGATGGCGTCGCCGCCGAAGGCGACTGCGTAGACCACGTTGGCGGTTTTTTGACCCACGCCAGCGAGGGTTTTAAGCTCTTCGAGGGTTGAGGGGACTTCACCGCCGAATTTTGCGAGGATGTCCGCGGACGCCGAAAGTATGTGCGCCGCCTTGTTGTGATAGAAACCGCATGAAAAGATGTATTTTTCAAGCTGTTCGGGCGAGAGCGTGAGCATTGCCTGAGGGGTGTTGTATTTTTCGAACAGCACCCGCGTGACCTTGTTTACCCGCTCGTCCGTGCATTGCGCGGATAAGATTACCGCGACGAGCAGCTCGTACGGGGAGCTGTATTCCAGCGCGGGCCTTGCGTCGGGGTACAGCGCTTCGAATTCCTGCAACAGCTTTTGTATGTCCTTTTTCATAGCCCGATTTTAGCATATCGCGCAAAAAAAATCAAGCGGGGAAGCGGGCTTACATACGGACGACGTAAATTCGGCCGTACAGATTCTGCATTGTGTAAAAGCCGTAAAATGCGGAATAGCGCGCCGAGATAATCAGCGTGCGGGCGCGCGGAAGAAGGTTTTGGGGAATTTTTACCGACAGTCCGCAGCCGACGTTCGCCTCCTTGGGAGTGTTGACAAGGCTTGTCGGAATTCCGAAATTTTTCAGTCTGGTATTGCAGTCTGCCGCTTGCGAACGGGAGCGGAAGACCGCCAGTATTTCAGTCATAATTTTGTCCTCTTGTAATAAACATATATAAAGCGCATAAGGTCCGTGGTGCGGCAGGCGTTTTATATACCATTTTATGTTTTTGCGGTAAATTGTGATATAGCCGTGCGGCTGAATTTTCGCAGGTTGAATTGACGGAGTGGATAAATTGACGGGAGGAGCTTTATGATATATTTCGATAATGCGGCGACGGGCGGCTTTAAGCCCGATTGCGTGGTTTCGGCGGCGACTGCCGCGTTGAAGACGGGTGCAAACCCCGGAAGAAGCGGGCACAGGCTTTCTATCGCGTGTCTTGAACGAGTGTATACCGTGCGCAGAACGCTGTGCGAGTTCTTCGGCGGATACAGCTATGACAGGGTTATTTTTACCAAAAATTGCACCGAGGCGCTGAATTGCGCTATTTTGGGCACGCTTAAAGAGGGGGACGAGGTTGTTACCACGGTTGCCGAGCATAATTCGGTGTTGCGACCGTTGGAATTCTTGAAGGCGAGGGGGGTAAGCGTTGAATACGCGCCGCTGAATGCCGAGGGAGAGCTTGACGCGGAGGCGTTCGGGCGGCTGGTTACGCATAAAACGAGGGCGGCGGTGGTTACGCTGGCTTCCAATGTGACGGGAACCGCGCCCGATATTTTAAAGATTAAAGAGCATTTGCCCGAGGGGTGTCTGCTGATTTGCGACGGCGCGCAGGCGTGCGGGCACACAGGAATAGACATGAAGTCTGCGGGCATTGACGCGCTTGCCGTTGCGGGGCATAAGGGAATGCTTGGCTTGCAGGGCAGCGGGGCGTTGCTGTTTTCCGAAAGAATGAACCCCGCGCCCGTGCTTTTCGGCGGGACGGGGAGCGAGAGCAATAATCTGAATATGCCCGATTTTTATCCCGACCGACTTGAAAGCGGGACGCTGAATTACCCCGCGATTGTCGCTTTGGGCGAGGGGGCAATTTATTTAAAGGAAAATATGCCCGCGGACGCGCAGAAGGTTATAGCTATGACGGGCTTCCTCTGCGAAAAATTGCAGGGCGTTCACGGGGTGAAGCTGTATTCGAAGCCCAACCCTTACGGCATTGTGTCGTTTGCTTTGCTGAACAACCAGTCGGAATTTGCCGCTTACACGCTGTCGGAGGAGTACGGAATTTGCGTGCGCGGAGGGCTGCACTGCGCGCCGCTTATGCATAAGGCGCTTGGCAGCGACGGGCTTGTGCGGGCGTCGGTTTCGGCATTCAATACAATGAATGAGTGCGGCGCGCTTGTCGAAGCAGTGGAGCGCATGTGCGGGGCTCAGCACTCGGATATGTAGCGGGAGAGAGAGTAGGTTATATC
>WSNM01000069.1 GCA_013316055.1 Clostridia bacterium
GTATAACGCCGTGGACGAATATATCGGCGCGAACTATTCCAAGGAAGATTTCGAGCCGACTGTGATTATCAACGGCGTTCTCGACGGCGTGTATTCCGCAAAATTTGCAAAGGAGCTTGAAATGCTTGAGCCTTACGGCGTCGGCAACAGACGGCCGTTGTTCGAGGTGGACGTTACGGCGTCGCCCGTGCGCGCGGTAAAGGCGGGCTCTACGCATATAGCCGTCAAAAACGACAAAATCGAGCTGATGTTTTTCGGCGGCAGCAGATTTGCGCCCGTGCTTGAAAGTCAGGCTCCCAAAAGGGTGATTTTCGAATACAACGTATCAACCTTCCGCGGCAGAGAGTATGTTAAGGGTTTTATCCGCGACATTGTTTACGGCGGGGATATAGAAAAGCTTGTGGAAACGGACATTGCGTTCGGCGGTATAGACAGTCTGTCCTTGCCGACTGTGCCCTGCGCGCAAGCCGCGGTATCGCACGAATATATCGAGCAGACAATGGCAGAGTGCGGCAACTTCGGTACGGTTTTTATCTGCGGAGAGTATTCTGCGCTTAAAAAATACAAAAATGCGCAAAAGCTGAACGTTGAGCTGTTTGTGCCGACAGCCAGAAACGCCGCCTCGTGTATACTTGTCGCGCCCAAGGCGGAGGTCGATTTAAGCGGCTATAATAAAGTTATACTTCTGGACGGCGTGCAAATAAGACTGCCTGCGCTAAGCGGCAGAAGCGTAGAGATTGCCGCCGACGCAACAGTTCCCGAATATCTCCGCGGCTTGTCGTGCAAAAGAGAGGAATTGTTAAAGCTTTTTGCAACGCTTGCCGCAAACGAGAACGGTATTGAAGGTGCTTGTGCGGAGGAGGTCGCAAAAAATAATAATTTGGGCTTTTCGCAAGCTCAGGTATACTTTGCATTGAAGGTTTTTTTACAGCTGGCGCTTGTTTCCTTTGCGGACGGCAGACTTAAAATAATGCGCGGCGTAAAAAGCGATTTGAAAAATTCCGCTATCTACAACGCGGTAATGAAAATGCAGACGGGGCAGGAATGATGGAAGTGCTTGAAAAAATCAAAAAAAACTATTCGGACGAGGACGGCGAGCTGCTGCTTTCGGCTTATAAATATGCCGAGGAAATGCACAGCGGTCAAAAGCGCGCCTCGGGCGAGCCGTATTTTACCCACCCGTGCGCCGTTGCGGAAATTTTAATCGACCTCGGTCTGGATACGCCTACGGTTGCCGCCGCTTTTTTGCACGACGTGGTAGAGGATACCCCCGCCACGGACGAGGATATTCAGCGGAGGTTCGGCAAGGAAATTATGACGCTTGTCGACGGCGTTACAAAGCTCGATAAAATACATTTTCAGACGCACGAGGAGGAAGACGCGGAAAATTTCAGAAAAATTTTTGTTGCAATGGCAAACGACGTCCGCGTTATTATAATAAAATTAGCCGACAGGCTGCACAATATGCGCTCGCTGAACTTTTTATCGAACGAAAGACAGCAGAGAATTGCAAGAGAAACGCTTGAAATTTATACTCCGCTTGCAGGCAGACTCGGTATATCGCAAATTAAGTGCGAGCTTGAGGATTTGTGCCTTAAATATATCGACCCCGAGGCATACGAATACCTTGTAACTAATATCCATCAGGAATTGGAGGAGCGCAAAAGCTTTGTAGATTTTGTGGTGGAGCAGATTAAGGAAATTTTAAAGGAAAGCAATATAGAGGGCGAGGTTATCGGCCGCCCCAAGCATTTCTACTCTATTTACCGCAAAATGAAAAATCAGGGCAAGACGCTCGACCAGATTTACGACGTAACGGCTGTCCGCGTTATCGTCAGCGGTATTGACGAATGCTATGAAATTTTAGGTAAAATTCATAAGCAGTGGAAGCCCGTTCCGGGAAGAATTAAGGACTATATCGCAATGCCCAAGCGCAATATGTATCAGTCGTTGCATACAACGGTCGTTACAAATTTCGGACAGTTCTTCGAAATTCAGATACGAACGGTAGAAATGCACAAAATGGCGGAGTACGGCATTGCCGCGCACTGGAAGTATAAGGAAAAAAAGACGTCCGAAAATAATTTCGACGCGCGCCTGTCGTGGATACGCGACGTTATGGACTGGCAGGGCAGCCTTAACGAGTCGAAGGACTTTGTCGAAGCCGTATTTTGCCGCCATTTCGTAAGCCCTTAAGGTTTGCGCGGCGGTATGCTTTCTTCCTATCGCTTCA
>WSNM01000070.1 GCA_013316055.1 Clostridia bacterium
GTAATTTTTCCAGTCAGTGCCCTGAACAAAGCCCATTGCTTCGTATAAATTTCCGAAAATCTCGCCAAAGTTTACTGCAAGTAAACTTTGCATAGCTCCCCCCGATTAGCCTATAACTGCAAGCTGCGCGTTTGTTTCGACGTTTGCGCCCTTGGCAACGCTGAACGTAATTTTACCGTCGCAGGGCGCGGTAATTTCGTTATCCATTTTCATTGCCTCGAGTATCATAATGGGCTGGTCCTTTTTGACGGCCGCACCGTCGGCAACAAGCAGATTTTTAATAAGTCCGGGGAAGGGCGACAAGACCTTTTCTCCGTTTGCGGTCACTGCAACGGGCGCAGCCTTGGGCGCCTCTGCCGCCGGCGCCGCTACAATCGTCTTTACCTCTGCTCCGCTTTCGCCTACTTCCTCAACTCCGACCGAATATTGTTTTCCGTCAATAGTAACTATAAAATTGCGCATAAAAACTCCTCAACAAATCTTTATAATCTTTTAATTCTTTTTACTTTAAATTCGCACTTGGGCGCTTCTTCCGAATAATAAGCCATAATCGCGGCAACTATCGCCGCCTTTACCTCTGCGGGAACAGCTTCCGCGCTGTCTTCCGCGCTCTCCGTTGCGGGTACGTCTGCGGACGGCTTTTTCTTTTTGCCTATTTTAATTTTATTAAGAAAAGCAAGGTTATCCGACTTTCTCATAATAAGCCCTATCAGCCAGATTATAAAGATTATCAGAATTATACCCGCAAACACCACAGCAAAGCCGATAAGCGCGTAAACGCACGCCTCGCCGAAGCTTAAGCTGCCTTCCTGATTAATCAGGGACAATAAACTGTTAATCATTTACCGCCTCACTTCAACAGCATCTGCAACGATGCGACAAGATACTGCTTTATAAACGACGGCTGAATAATATTATCTATATATCCGCCGCCGGCCGCGTTGACGGGGTCTGAATTCTCGTCCGCATATTTTGCGGCAAGCTTTGCGCCGTCAAGCTTCTTTTCGCCGGAAAATTCTATTTCCGCACCCTGAACGCTGTCAAACAGCGCAATTTTTGCGTTTGCAAACGCATAGCTGTAATCATAGCCCATTGATTTTGCGGCGAACACGGTATAGCCAAGCCCGATTGCCTTGCCGTACACTACCGAAATTTTTGCCGCGTCTATACAGTCGAGCACGGAAACATATTCGCCTATTTCGCGAATAACAAGGCTGTTGTTCGTCGCCTTGTCTGCGGTTATGCCAAGCGTATTTACAAAGGTGATATAAGGAAGCTCGTAGCAGCTTGCAAATTCCGCAAAATCCTTAAGCTTTCTTACGTTGTGCGCGTTGAGCTCTACTCCGTTATCGCCGTCGAAAACAACAGCCGCAACCGCTATGCCGCCTATTCTGCCGAGATAGCACTTAACCTCGGGCGAGGACGCCGCGCCTATTTCAATTGCATAGTCCTTATCGAAAACGCTTTTTATTGCCTTGCCGTCCGCCTTTTTATCAAGAGCGGGCAAGCTTACGTTCAGCTCGTCGCTGTCGATTACGGGCGTGCAAATTATTTCGTTCAATTCTACGACGGTCTTTTTAACCTCTTCAAGGCTCTTTACGGTAAACGTAGCAAGATTTGCACCTTTAAGTCCGGCCGCGCCGCCGATTTCAAGCTTAGAGGCGTTGGCGCCATCCTTAGCGGTTATTACAAGCGGGCTGTTTGCCGCAAGCACGCTTTTTTTGTCTATAAAAAAGTTGAAATCGCATATGCCCGCAAGCAAAGCAATCTGCCCGTAAGCCTCGCCGTTTACGACAAGGTACTGCGGAATACTGCCCTTCAATTGCGACGCCTTCAAAATCAAGCCGGCAAGCCCTTCGAGCACGCTTACCCCCTCGCCGACCTGCACGCCGAGCGACGACAGCAGATAAATTACGGGCGTACCCGTTTTTTCTGCCTGATTGAGGCACTTTTCTATTTTTTTGCAATTTGCATTGCTTACCCCGCCGTTAAGCACCGCACCGTTCTGTGCAACGATATAAAAGGGATAGTCGCAGATTGTGGCAAAGCCCGTTACTACGCCCTCGCCCTCTGCATTCTCTCCGTAAAACTCGTTTTTGGAAAAGCTGAAAGCGGAAAGCTCGACAAAGCTGTCTGCGTCTATAAGCGCGTTGATG
>WSNM01000071.1 GCA_013316055.1 Clostridia bacterium
GGTCGGCGCGGACCGAGTTGTTAACAACGTTGCCGCCGTAAGAAAATACGGTTGCCCGCTTATAATTATCGATTTTGGTACCGCAACAACCTTTAATGTGGTGGACGGCAAGGGTGAATTTATCGGCGGAGTAATCGCCCCCGGCATTAAAGGCTCGTTGGACAGTCTTGTGAACGGCACTGCCAAGCTTCCGCGTGTGGAAATCGAGCGTCCCGCAACGGTAATAGGCAAAAATACAATAACAAATATGCAGTCGGGCATAGTTTTCGGCTTTGCGGGGCTTGTGGAATATATAGTCAAAAAAATCAAGCGTGAAATGAAGGACGATTCGGTCACTGTTGTTGCGACGGGCGGCTTTTCAGAGGTTATTGCAAAGGAAATTTCCTGCATAGACAGGGTGGATAAGCTTTTGACGCTTGAAGGGTTAAGATATTTGTACAGTATAAACTGTTTGGAGAACTGAATGAAAAAGGTAGGCGTAGCGATACTCGGGCTCGGGGTTGTGGGCGGCGGTACATATAAAATACTTGCCGAACACAAGGAATTTTACAAAAGCAATCATAATTTGGATATTACGGTTGAAGGCGTCCTTGAAAAAAACCGCGGGCGCGCAATTGCTTTGGGTATTGACGAAAGCAAAATTGCCGAAAGCATAGCGGAAATATGCTCTAATCCCGAGGTGGATATAGTTGTCGAGGTTATGGGCGGGGTGGAGCCCGCCAAATCGTTTGTGCTTGCGGCGCTGAACGCAGGTAAATCGGTTGTTACCTCTAATAAAGAGCTGTACTGCAAATACTCGCACGAGCTGGAAAAAGCCGCAAAAAAGAACCATTGCGGGCTGTTTTACGAGGCAAGCTGCGTCGGCGGCGTGCCGATTATCCGCGCCTTGACCGACAATTTGCAGGGCAATAAAATTCTTTCCATGCTCGGCATAATAAACGGTACAACCAATTATATCCTTACAAAAATGTCGAACTGCGGAGCACCGTACGGCGAGGTGCTTGACGAGGCAAAGCGGTTGGGCTATGCCGAGGCAGACCCTACGTCAGACGTGGACGGGTACGATGCGGCTTATAAGCTTTCCATTCTGTCAAGCCTTGCGTTCCATACCAAGGTGCCATATACCGAAATTTACCGCGAGGGCATTTCGGAAATTTCCACGCTCGATATAGCTTACGGTAAGCAGCTCGGATATGTGTTGAAGCTGCTTGCGATAGGCAAGAATACCGCAAAGGGAATAGAGGTGCGCGTTCACCCCGCGTTTATAAAAGCCGAACACCCGCTTGCAAGCGTTAACGACAGCTTTAACGCCGTATATCTTACGGGCGACAGCGTAGAGGACGTTATGCTGTACGGCAGAGGGGCGGGGGCAAAGCCAACCGGCAGCGCTATTGTCGGCGATATAATCTATTGCGCAACCCATTCAAATTTTGTTTATTCGCCCTTTGAAAACACGGAAAAGGCCGCGCCTTCAACAAAATTTATCAAAAATTTCGAGAGCGCGTACTACCTTAGAATAGTCGCTGCGGATAAGGCGGGCGTACTTTCGAAGGTCACGTCGGTTTTCGGCAAGCTCGGCATAAGCATGTCACAGCTTATTCAGGAAAAGGAAAATTCTGACGGAGCCGTGCCGCTGGTGGTTATTACGCACGAAACGTATGAAAGCAACATAAACAAAGCGGTTGCGGAAATAAATTCCGCGGCGGAAATAGCAAAGGTTGCGGCAGTTATAAGGGTTGTAGCTTAACTTTTAATATTGTTGGTTTTGTAGTTTAAAAACGCTTGATTTTTTAATAATTTTTTAATATTATAATACTGCTCGGCTAAGTGTCGGGCAGTTATGCGGAGATGGCTGAGCGGTTTAAGGCGCACGATTGGAAATCGTGTGACGGCTAATACCCGTCCGGAGGTTCAAATCCTCTTCTCCGCGCCAGAAATGACGTGAGTTGAACATCAAGTTTGACTTACGTTTTTTTATTGTTAAGAAAAGCTGAGAAGCTTAAAAAACTTCTCAGCTATAAAATATAAAC
>WSNM01000007.1 GCA_013316055.1 Clostridia bacterium
AGTACCAGATTATAGTTCAAATAGTCCTCTAACGCAAAATGCAATTTATTATGATAATATTGATCCTAGTACTATACATCATATATATAATAAACTGATGCGTATCGATAAAAATTTAAATACAATTACCGCAAAGAAATTATCAATAGACAGAATGAAAATTGTTTCTTTGTTCTTTGATGAGTTTATAAGGGAGTGGAATTTTTATGAAGAATAAACGTAGTTTCTTTAGTGGTCGTAAGAAATGTAAAAATGGTTGCATATACTGTTTTTCAAACTTTGCTTCTAATAAATTTCATGAAGAAATGAATGAATTAGCATTCCAACAATTAAATAAATTTATTTATCCAATTTGTGATTCCGAAATATCGTATCAAAGTGAGAATTATCTTGACTCACTGTTAGAGATGTTGGGAAAGCAGAAAGGTTATAAAGTTATTAGTATTTCGACAAAATGTAACTGGAGTGACGAAAAACTTTTAAAGTTACAAACCTTTAATAAAATCCATGCAGGAGAAAAAATAATAAAATTAAGTATATCTTTCTCTCGAAAGAATGAATTAGATAAATTTGAGCCTAATGCTATTTCATACAGTGACAGGATAAGTTTATTAAAAAAATTAAAAAATTACTCTATACCTACCGTAGTGTTAATTAAACCTATTCTTCCATTTGTTGCGTATGAAGAATACAAATCTCTGATTGATGATTGTATAAATATTTGTAAAGATTTTGTTTTAGGTCCTCTATATGTTGACAAACAATCAAAGTTTTATAATAAGTTTATTTATCAAAAGTATCAAGTAGAAGAAAAATATTGTGAATGGCTTAAAAGTATTGCATTATGCGTAAAGAGTCCAAATTATGAAAAAATAAAATCATATATAATAAACTCAGGTGGTACTTGTTACGATTCTGATGCAGAATTTCTAGAAACATTATAAAGGTTACAAATATAGTTATGAGAAAAGCTAAAAAAATATTTTGGCGATCTTTTAAAAAGAATTTAGTTAGAAATATAGTATTAGGTATAATATCCATCGGTGGTATTATCTCCATACTTATTGACTTTTTTAAAGACTACATGCCTAAAGAACTGAGCATCATTATTACATTTTTGACTGCTTTTATATCATTTATTACTGTAATAGCACCAATGTTTGATTATTATACCGAAAAAGTTGCTGTTAAAGGCGAAAATGCTATAATTAAAACAATTTTTGAGTACTTCGGTATAAAAGAAGCTAATGATTTAGATAGAGATTATTTGCCGTCTCCTGAAAGCTTGCCATATGATCTTTTGGATATGGTAGCAAGTTGTATTCATAAAGGCCCAACAAGATTCATTGACAGAAGTAACATTATATCAACTAAATATTATATTTATACTTTATCTCTTGTACATTTAGAAGATAAACTTGCGATTATGGCAAATTATATGTGCGTTCTATTAAATAATATTATGAGTGAATTTGAAAGAAACAAGATAAGTTCTGTTCATGAGGGTTTCTTTCTTATTGTACCTTATGGCCGTAATGTTCTTTTAGGCGAAGCTCTTGCTAATATTTTACATATCCCTATATTAATTTCTCAAACAAGTAAAGTTGAATTAGATAGTGGAGGTCAACATAGGCTGACTGATAATCCGTATGAATTCTTGTATCAACAATATATTGGAACTGATTCTCTAGAAAAATATATTAAAGATCAACAGTTGCTCTGTATTAACAATACTGATATTTCCACAATTAGGATAACAGGGATTATCATTGATTGTAATACAACCAGAGGGTCGCAATTGCAATCTGTTGCGTCCACCTTTAATCAAACCATATTGCCAAACAGTAAAGCAATTCTAGATAAAATGAGAATTCAGTCTGATAGAGAGCTTGAATTAACTTTTAATAATATATCAGAATGCGCGACTCTGTTTTTAGCTTCAGCAGAAAACGCAAAGCAGTATTGTTCTAACCTATTTAAAACAAATAATTTACATTTAAGATATTTCTTTGAGTTAACTGAAAATGCGAAAGAAGATATTTATCAAAACAGGCAAAAGATTGCTCGATTTCTTATTCACGAGCTTGCTAATGATAATATTATTGAGCGATGTGCTAAGTGTTGTGGCTTTGAATATAAAAATAAGACAAATATTTATCAATGTATCAAAAAAATTAATTAATAAGGAGATATAAACTAATGAACAAAGAATGGGAAAAGGTGCGTGAATTTCAAGAAAAATTCAATCATCCTGTAAGCAATAGTCCAAAATTTATGGATAGCGAACGTGCTTTAAAACGTTATCATTGGATGTTGGAAGAAATAAATGAATTTATTGAGGCTGATGAAATTGTAGAGCAAGCTGACGCAATGATTGATGTTATGTACTTTGCTTTAGGAACGCTAGTTGAAATGGGAATAAAACCTGATGAATTATTCGATATTGTGCATAATGCTAATATGTCCAAACTTTGGCCGGATGGTAAACCTCATTATAATGCAGAAGGTAAAACTATTAAGCCTTCAACTTGGGTAGATCCTCATCCGCTGTTGGAAAAATGCATAAACAATATGAAAGAAGCTGGTGATATAAATGATTGAAGTTCAGGCAGAAAATTATCTCTGTTTCGCGGCACTTATTGAAATGATACTCAAAAATCAAAAATCTGATGTTTTAAATATAAGTCAATTTTCCATTGCTAATGAACTAGGTGTTACTGTTCCTAAAGGCTATAAAAGATTAGTAGCAAACCAAAATTATTCTGATAGTGAATATGAATATGGAATAAAAATCGATGACGAAAAGTTAAAATATATGCTTTCTTCTTATGGCGTTAAAGAAGTAAAAAATTTACCAATTAACTATATGGACGAATTTAGCTTTTTTGAAACAATAAAAAAATTATTAAACGATAATTATTGGGTTATTTGTGGTTTTAGCTACGGTATGTTGTATGATGATCCTGAACTCTATGATTGTGGACATGTTAACCTAATATTGAATACTATAGGTGATTCTAAAGTTGTGGTTTATGATCCCGGTCCAAAAAATCCTGGTCAAAAAATTATTGAAGAAGATAATTTATATGTTGCAATGAGAAAACATGCAGGAGCCTTAACATTAATAAAATTCAAATAGGTGAGTTAAAAAAGCCGATAGAGCATAACACTCTATCGGCTTTTGCCGTTATTTAGGTTTATGATATTCGGCGCAACCTTTCTAGATCTTTCTTCGATTAACTAAAATTTATATACCGCACGCTCTGGCGGTTTTCCTGTTCCGTCTCTTTCAACGGCTATCCCTATACGATTTAACGGGATTCTTTTTCTTTATTCAATTTTTTATTCAGTTGTCTTTGTTGCCTTTCGGCTTGCCACGCCGCAAACTCTTTTTGACCTTCTTCGGTTTCAAAGTAGGCTTGGATAGCGGGCAGTAACGCTCTTGCAAGGGAATCGATTTCAAAGTCGGGTATCCCTGTGGTGTTCTTTTTCCTTCTTGACATTAACTGTTGGCGTTTTCCTCCTTATAAGCGGTTATTAAGTTTACATTTGGTGGTCGCTGTATCGTCCGTGAATACGGGCAAGATTGCGTTGCCGTTCTCTTTCGTATCTGTCTGCTTTTTCATACTGCACATCCTGTAACAGTTGGTCGTAGCCTTCGGGCAGTATCGCCTTGATTTCCGCAACTTCTCGGACGGTCTTTTCATATTCGTCCGCTCGGCGTTTCTCTTTTGTGTACTCTCTGAATAGGTATGTACGGTCTTTGTTTGCTCTTTTAACTTCTTCTTCGAGTACGGCGTTCCTTGCTCTTAAAGCCGTGATTTCGTCCGCAGCTTGTTTCTTCTTTTTAGGTATCGGCTTACCCGTCGCTTGCGTTACCGCTTCAACCGTTTGGGTTAGTCCGTCAAGCTCGGCTTGCTTTTGCTCGGTCTGTCTGTCAATCTCATCACGCTTTTGTTCCGCAGATTGTACGATAACTTTCGCCTTATGCTCGGCGGCTGTAATATGCGTTGCCTGACTGTTTTCTTTGCCACGTTGTAAACCGTATTTTTTGCCGACTTGTTCCCAAAGTTCGGTTTGCAGTTCCGCAAGTTTTTGTCTGTCGAAAAGACTTTTACTGCTCAACCGTCCGTTATTTATAGGCACGAAGTTCAAGTGCAAATGCGGTGTTGTTTCGTCCACGTGGACTACCGCAGATAGCATATTTTCATATCCGTACTTTTCCGCAAAGAAGCGGGTGCAATCTTCAAAGAAAGCGTACTGTTTCATTGTTCCCATACCCTTGAAAAACTCCCCGTCCGAGCCTATAACAAACGAGTTCATAAGTATGGCGTCCGAACGGATTTTTCTTTTCAGAGTGAGAGTGGCAAGCCGTTTGTTTATCATATCTATGTACTTGCCCTGTGGGTATATTAAGTGATAATTGCCGCTTGTTCTCTTGCTGTCTATTTGTGGATTAGAGCCTTGATAGTTTTCATCTCTTTCGTTCTCTTTTTCAACGGGCGTAACGTCTTGCCGTTTATACTTTTCCATATGGCATACTAAATAACTTATACTTAAAATCCTCCTTAAAATCTTTGTTTTGCCGTGTGGTCGAAAGCCTCGCAGAGCGAACGGGACTTATGCAGCAAAGCGGAATAAGTGTAGTGAGCTACACTTATGCTCAACGATAAGTTGTTTCCTCCGCAGTTGCTTTCTGTTTGCTTGCCGTATTATGGCGGTCTTAATATCATTGTGTTTACCTCCGTATTTTATTTATCTCGTCCACGCAAAATGTGGTAGATACCGAAAAAATTGTACACTTATAAAAGCCTATCACGGCTCACAAATTTTGCGTACACTTAAAAAACCTACGCTATAATCGTAAGCTAAGGCAAGGCGGCTTTACCTCCCAAAACCATATACATCACTACTTGTTACATATAGTGGTACAGTATGAATTATATCATAAACTACATATTGTCGCAATGCGTTCACTTCCCATAAACGGGCAGTGAACTGTCTTTTTATAGGAAGTTTTGTCGAAACTGAAATTGGAGTGTCTATTATTACTGTTACTATCAACCGCTTGTTTTTTAGTGTCAAGTATGCTATAATGATTGTACGATAGACAGTAATTTAACGGAGAAAAAAACAATGGATAAAACACAAATTTTGCAATTTATATCGGAACAAAAAACGGCTTTTATTGCCTCTGTCAACGAGCAAGGTTTTCCCGTAATAAGGGCAATGCTTGCCCCTCGCAAAATAGACGGTAACGAAATCTATTTCAGTACAAATACTTCGTCTAATAAAATCAAACAATATTTAGCAAACAATAAAGCGTGCGTCTATTTTTACAAACGCGGAAGATTCAAGTATCAGGGCGTATCGATTACGGGCGAAATGCAGGTTTGTACCGATCAAGCAACCAAAGACGCAATTTGGCGTTTCGGCGACAAGCTGTTTTACAAACAAGGCGTAACCGACCCCGATTATTGCGTATTGAAATTTGTAGGCAAAAAAGCCGAGTATTATTGCGATTTTAAGATTGAAACGATAGAACTGTAAATTTCAATTTAGCGTTCTAAACAATATGTAGTCATAGGCTCTTGGACAAATTGTTCAAGAGCCTTTTTTGTATGAAAGCAATCGACTCAAAATTAAAATTTTTAATATGCAATTAAAGTGTTGACTTATATTCGATAATCGTTTATAATGATATGCAAGGAGTTTTATATGCAAGATAATATTATAGGTAAAAGGTTAAAGCAATTAAGAGAGAGCGTAAAGCAATCGCAGGTCAAAATAGCATCTTTACTCGGTACTACTCAATCGGCAATCAACCGTTACGAGAACGGTCATTCCGATGTCCCTAACGCTACGCTTCTTTGGTTTGCGAACTATTACGACGTTTCGCTTGATTATATCTTCGGACGGTGCGACGAGCCGCAAGGCAAGCTATATGACTATCAGCCGAAAGCATTTGAGAACGACGAGCGTATGCAGGAATTTATAGAGATGTGTTTCGATCCGTCCTCTGCCGCTAACGCTAAACTTAAAGAAGCCGTACTTAAACTATTAAAGGAACAAAAACAATGAGAGCAGTCATTTATGCAAGGTACAGTTCAGACAATCAAACGGAAGCGTCTATCGAAGGTCAGCTTCGTGAGTGTATGGAATTTGCCGAACACGCTGGAATCGATGTTATCAAGTCTTACATAGACCGTGCGCTTTCCGCTAAATCGGATAACCGTCCCGAATTTCAGCAAATGATTAAGGACAGCTATAAACACGCTTTCGACTGTATTATCGTTTGGAAGTTAGACCGCTTTTCCCGTAACCGTTACGACAGCGCACACTACAAAGCACTACTCCGCAAAAACGGCGTAAAGGTTGTGTCCGCAAAAGAAAGTATATCCGAAGGTTCGGAAGGCATTATCTTGGAATCGGTCTTGGAGGGCTATGCAGAGTACTACTCCGTCGAGCTTGCCGAAAAGGTTACGCGCGGAATGATGGACAATGCGTTAAAGGCTATGTCGAACGGCGGCATTACTCCGCTCGGCTATTATCTTGATGACGAACAGCATTTGCAGATAGACGAAAGCAAAGCCCCGTTTGTGCGTGAAATATTCCAAAGATTTGCCGACGGCGAAATGATTAAAACAATCATAGCCGATATGAACGCTCGCGGCGTGGGTATGACCGTGCGTATGAAAAAGAAGCCCGGCAAGAAGCCATACACTAAACCACTCGGCTATAACAACGTGCGCCGTATGCTCTCCAACCGCAAATACATAGGCGAATACCGTTTCAAGGATATAGTTCTTGAAGGCGCTATTCCTGCAATTATAGACAAAGGCTTGTTCGAGAAAGTACAAAAGCGCATAGAAGTAAATACCCGTGCGCCCGCTATTCATAAAGCGGAAGATGAGTATCTTTTGACTACTCATTTATTCTGCGGTAAGTGCAAAGCAATGATGATTGGCGATAGTGGCACGGGCAAGAAAGGCACGGTTTATCATTACTACAAATGCGCTAACGCAAAGAAAACGCACACCTGCGACAAGAAAGCCGTTAATAAAGACTTAATCGAAAACGCCGTTATTAAGGCAGTTGTGGCGAAGATTATGGACGACGATTTAATGGAACAGTTGTCGTACAAACTCTATGATTTGCAAATGCAAAGCAGTACGATTTTACCTGCACTCCAACAACAATTAGCCGACGTGGAAAGCGGTATCGACAATATGCTCAATGCAATACAGCAAGGTATTGTTCTTGACAGTACGAAAAAACGGCTTTCCGATTTGGAAAACCGCAAGAAAGAATTAGAGATTGAAATAGCGCAAGAGCAAATCAAAAGACCTGTCCTTACGAGAGAACAGATACACTTCGGCTTGACGAAATTCAGAAAGTTAGATTTATCCACGCAGAAAGGAAAACAAACCTTAATTGACGGATTTGTAAACGCAATCTATCTTTTTGACGATTACGCTATTATCACTTGCAACTACAAAGACGGCGAAGAAAAGATTACGTTTGAAGATATAGAGAATTCCGAACTTGGCGAATTCATAAACGAGCAAAAAAATAAACCCGAACAGGGGTGTTCGGATTTATTCGCTTTTGGTGACCCTGCCGGGAATCGAACCCGGGATTGAGCCTTGAGAGGGCTCCGTCTTAACCGCTTGACCACAGGGCCGTGATTCAATTGCTATGTGATTATAGCACACGCAAAACGACTTGGCAAGCAAAAAAACACTTTACGTTGCAGAAATTTTTTATTAAATAATTTATAACAACAACAGCCCGCGCTTTTTAAAAAAGCGCGGGCTTATTTGCTGCTGTTTTGTATTACGCCTTTACAAAGTCTGTTTTAAGGCTGAGATAGGGCGCGGTAAGCGTATCGGTCGAGCCTTCCGCATAGTGGTAATTCCAGATTTCCGAAGCATAGCCCATTGCGGTGTAGTTTTCTGCCCTGACTATACTGTACTCGGTATAAACCTCTACGCCGAAGTTGGTTTCGTACTCGTCGAACAGCGCGCCGCAGTAATAAACAACGATGTCCGCATTAGCGGCATAGCCGCCGACCACGGGCGATGTGTTTTTAATGCTTTCTCCCATTTCGCCCTTGGTAAGACCCGTATCGTCATAGTAGATTGTGCCTATCGACAGACAGCCGGTAATTCTTACAACGCCGGGGTTCTTCATATATCCGAGCATACCGCCGCATCTTCTGCCGCTTCCGCTGCCGCCCTTTGCATACAGCGTGCCGTCAACAAGGCAGTTTGTAATTTCGAGATAGCATTCCGACTGCTCAATAATGTTGCCGTTGGAATCGCACTCGCCCACTATTCCGCTTACGCCGTCGCCGCCGCCTTCGATATTCGCGCTGACGTGACAGTCGGTAATGTGCACCTCTGAAGTTTTAACGCCCTTGGCCTCGCCGTCGTTGTGGTAAATTCTTCCTATAATACCAGCTGTTCTCGTGCTTGTGCCGAGGATATTCGATTGTCCGTCAATATAAACGCGGCTGATATAAATGGGCTTTGTGTTTTCGCTGACAAGTCCGATTAAGCCCGCCGTTGCCTGATAGCCCTTTGCCGTATGCTTGGAAATTACTATATCCCTGAAATATCCGCCGAGGCAGGTGCCGACTATGCCGACGTTGTTGCCCTTGTCGCCGGAGCTTTCAAGTCTGGTATTTTCAAATTTAACGTTCATGACGGTGCCGCCGTTGACCTGATAGAACACGCTGGTTTCGCCGCCGTTTGTTTTACCGGTTACGCTGATATTGGAAATTGTATAGCCGTTGCCGTTGAATACCGCGCTGAATGCCTTTTTTGCCGCGACAAACTTTGTGGAACCGCCGAAATCGAGATTTTTTGTAAGCGAGTAAATGGTCTTTGTGCTGTCGCCGTCGCCGAACTGCCCCGCGCCGATAAGCGCGTTGAAGTCCGCCTCCGAGCTGATTTCAACATATTTTACTTGGTCTTGATAAACCTGCGAGGTTACAACTCCGTTGGCGTTTGCCAAAGCGTAATAAATATAGTATGCGGAATTGTTTTCCATATTAAAGTTTACTTTAAGGTCGGTCGCTCTGTAAGTGTACTTCTGTACGCCCGCCGCCGTTGCTATATCCGCGGGGGTAAGATTGAGCTCGGTTTTGGAGGCTACCGTATAAAGCGTGCCCGTAGCGCTGCCGAGCGTGCCAGCTATAGTATAGCCGTCCTGATGAAGGGTAATCGTTGCCGCGCCGTCGAAGTCTGCATTTGCCGCGGGATTAGCCACATAAATACGGTAGCTCATCTGCGCTTTTGTATTGTCCGACTTTAAGGTTACGATATTAGTTATCGTGTAAATGCCCGCGGTTGACGGGGTGAAGCCTGCAATCTCCACCTTGGGAGTATTTACGTCAGGCTGATATTCGTAAATGTGCTCGACATCGTATAAGGACGGGTCAATGTATCTTACATGGTCGGGATACATATCGTTTCTAACCTGAACAGTCGGCTCGTCATACACGAAATACTGGTCGGCGATAACGCCGCCGTTTTCGATAATTTCGCCGTCCTGCGTCAGTACCGAAACATCGCCGAGCACGGGCTTGCCGGGCATTATTTTAAGAGTAAATTCCTTGACGGTCGTCTGCCCCTTATAGGAAATCGTCGCAAGCAGCTTGACGGTGACCGCGCTTGTCGCGGGACGGTTGACGTCGATGGTTATATAGGTCGCCTTAGACAGCGCGGAGCCGTGCGATTCGGTGCCGGGGATAAGATAATCCTCGTTTTCCGAAGTCCAAGTCACGTCGCAGTCAAGCATCTTGTCAACCACGTCGAAGGGCTGATATACCGCGTTCTCGTTACAGCTTACGGTAAGCGCGTCCTTTGCTCTGTTAAGCACGGCGGTAATTTCGTCGTTGCCGGAAACAAAGTTGTCGGTATAGAAGTGCAGACCCGCTTCGCCGTACTCCTCCCAGCTGCTCTTGCTTAAATCTGCGCCGATTTTAACGCTTTCGGAAATTAAGCTTGCATATGCGGAGTCCTTTACCTTGAACAGCTTGCCGAAGTTGACAGAGCCGTCGGGATTGCGGAATACCTTATGCGCGTTCTGGTTGGATTTGCCAAGACCGCTGAGGTTGTAGGTTGTGCCGTCTATGGGCAGCTGCTCGAATATATCAGCTGCGGCGGGCGCGGTGAATTTTGAACCGTTTATACCCGCGTTTGTATCCAGCTCTGCACTGCCCGACTGCTTATAGCCGAGGAATACGCTGTCCGTCATAGAGCCGCGGTAGGTATCCGCGCCGAGGTTTGTGTTTAATTTTGCGGAAAGCGAGTTGCTTATGCTGTTATAGCTGTAGCTGTGGCGCGCAAGGTTGAAATTTGCATTAGGCTTGTCGCCCGCGTAGCTGCCGGATACAAGTCCCTCGCTATCGATATAAGCGTTGTTGTCGAATGCGGTTACGTTTTTAAGCTTAAGAAAGCCGGGGTTGGAGTTATCGGTTACGCCGTGAAGCTTGTTGCCGTAAGCAATGCTGTTCATTAAAACGACGTCGCCCTCCATAACGGAGCCGCCGAGCTTGAAGCCGTTGCCGTCCCCCCTTGTCGTGTCGTAGGGGTTAGCCTTATAGTCCTTTAAGGGATAGACCACCTCGCCCGTGGCGTTGTCCTTCACCTCGTTAAACTGCGCATTGTACTCGTCGCGGGTATATTCGAGGAAGCCGTTTTCGTAGGCGATACAGTTGGTTATAAGCACCGTGCCGATATTGCCGTTGGACGCATAGGCGAACAAGTCCCAGCCGTCGTCTACGTTTCTGTAAGCGATACAGCCGTCGAACACGTTGCCGTAACCGATTGTAAGCTTTGCGGCAAAGCCGTCCGCATTCTCGCCGAGCGTTCCGCCGTTATCGTAATTGTTGTGCGAGGAGCAGTTTTTGATAAGATTCCAGCTGGGCCACATATCAATAGTGGTCATACTCGACGCTTCGCGGCCGAGCTGCAAGCCGGTATCGCGGTTGTTGTAGAATTCGGAATACTCTACCGTATTGTACTTGCCCGCGACAAACATACCGTTATCGCCTGCGCCGCAGATGTCTATGTTATACCAGTAAAGATAGTTGCCGTACAGCTGAATGCCGCGGTAGGTATCGCCGAGCACCATTCCGCTGAAATCGAGCAGAACCTTTTCCGCATCGACGGGGATATTTTCGTTATCCTCGTGCGTGCCGGGGCGGAAGGTGATATAGCTGTTGAAGCTGCCCTTCGCGCGGACGTGCACCGAGGAGATAAGTCCCTTTTTATATGTGCCGGGCTTGAATAAAACCGTGTCGCCGGGCTCTAAAAAGGCGTCTTCCTCTGCCGAGGTATGCAGAATTGTATTGATGTGATAGGGCTTTTCGAACGAGCCGTCGCAATTGGTTGTGTCGCCCGAGGTAGCGTCGGGGCCGACCCAGATGGGCGCCCTGTCGCTTGCGCGGGAATACGTCTGTCCGACAGCCGTGTCAATGACCGTTATTTTGCCGTTTTCCGTAGAACCGTTGTCCGACGGAGCGGAGCTTTTACCGCAGCCCGCCAAGGGCACGGCGCACGCTATGCCCGCCGTGACGGCGACTACCGCAAACGCAGAAAATATATTTTTTAAATTTCTCTTTTTCATTATCTTGCATCCTCCCCCGCTTATGCACCGTAATCAACCGTATAGGTGATTTCTATTGCGTACAGATTGATACCCTTGCTGGTATCGCCGTCAATCGTGTAAATTCCCGCGCTTGCGTTTTGCAATTGCAGACGCAATATATAGGGGGCGGCAACACCGCCGACGGGAGTTATAGCCACACTGCTTAAAACGCTTCCGCCTTTGGTAATGCGAGCCGTACGAGTATCCGTTGTATTGTTGTGCAAAACATAGGCGGTTATATTTATGCTGTCCGCTTTTACGCCGTTACCGAACACAAGCGTTACCGTCTTGCTGTCCTTGATTTCGCAATAATTGAGGAACTGTCTGCCGTCCTCGGTCTGCTTGGCGCTCGTCTTAAAGGTGCTGACGCTTGAGGACATTGACAAATCGTCGTCGGAGCCGATATTTTCACCCCACTCGGCGGCAAGCTTTGTGCCGTCGCTTGCATAGGTAACAGAATACTCTACAACGCCGACGGGCTTATTTATAACGTAGCTTACCTCGGTGTTTACGGTTATGCCGTAACTTGTGTAAGAAACGCTTGCCTTGCCCGCAGCTGTTATTTTACGGGTATTTACGCCCGTAACGGTAACGTCCGCAATGCTTAGCTCCTTTTCGATTCCGCTTTCGTAAACAGCGTTAAATTTCCACGTTTCCGTCATTACGTCCGCGCCCATTGTCTGTGAGGTGGTGCCGCTTTTGAAGGTTACGGAAGTAAGAGTATCGTTTATATACACTATAACGAAAGCGGAAACCTTATGCCCGTCCGGCTTGGAAGCGTCGTAAGGCATGGACGCCCAAATTTGGTATGCGCCGGGGCCGCACTGCTTTAATGCGTCGCCCGTAACCTCGGTTTTTCCGAGCATAACCTTAACGTCGTAGCCGGAGGAAATGGGTGCGGAGTTCATATCCACAACGCCGAAATTATCGGGCTTGCGCACCTCTATCCAGCTTGCCGCCGCCGACAAATCGACGATGGGCGCGTCCTTGGTAAGCGTATAGCTTGTGACTGCGTCGGATTTGAAATTAACCGCAAGACCCGCCGCCTCTTCCTTTACCACAATATTGTATGACTTGTTGTAGGAGTTGTTCTCGTAGGTGTAGTGCACCTTTATTTCGTAGGTGCCCGCAATATAATTGTTTTTTTCGTTTGATTTTATCGAGGTTTTGTCGATATAAACGCCGCTGTCCGAGGGAAGCACGTCTGCAACCTCCGTCTTGCCGCTTTCGTACCTGAACGAGGCTTTTATAACAAGACCGTCAGAGGTATAATTCTCGTTTGCGGACGACGAATATTTATTCGGCGTGATATACAGAAGCTTTGCATTGCTTGTGTCAAGCTCTATCGACTGCAAGACTTTTGCGCCGTCGCCCTCGGGGTCCTTGTGTTTTTTCTTACAGTCGCAGCCAACGGCAAAGGCGACTATAAGCGCCATAACCGCGGACGTTACCGCAAGCAAAAGGTGTTTGGTTTTCTTCATTGTTTCCTCCATACAATATTAATGGCAGTTAAGGCTTTTACAGAGAACGGACCTTACCGTCCTCTGCGGCGGATATGGAAATATCCGCTATGCTTAACTGCGATTATTAATTTTATTGTTTGTTGTTTGCCGCTTAAAATGCGCGCGGGCGCACTTTTGTGCAAAATTTAACACGTTAATATTATCACTTTGTTCTTTCACTGTCAAGGCGGGATATTGAAATTTTTACTTTTTTTGTAAATAGCTTACAAAAATTAAACCGCAAAAATGTGCGTTGCGAGCATAATCAAGCGCCCGCGGATAAACGCGGGCGCAAAAAAAGCCGAAATAAAAAAATCCGCCTGTGCCGTGATATAAAAAAGTATTAACCCGCTTCTCGCAGGTGGGTGCGGGGCAACGGAGCCTCGGACTTTCCGGATTAAAAACCAGACCTTGCCTATTTCCGCCGACGGCCCGCTCCCTTTTGGTTACTTTGTGGATTACGAATTTTTTATATCACGCACACCGCAGACCTTATGTATATTATATTGTGCGGGCTGCCAAAATGCAACCAAAAAATTTTTACAATCGATAAAATATTTGCCAGATAAAAATAAATATAGGCAGGCATTTTCAATTTGCTTGATTTTTGCGGGCAAAAGCCTTAAAATCTTTTTAATAAACATTTTACGAGGCTTATAATGGAAGAGATACAAGGCATACTGCCAAAAACCTCTACACCCTACTGTGAATTCAAGCAAAACCTTGACAAGGTTGTAACCGTCAAGGGCGCTATACACAACATAAGAGAAATGTCGGACTTCGCGTTCATACTTTTACGCACCGCGAGAGAGCTTATTCAGTGCGTTTACTCGCCCGAATTTTCCGACTTCCGCCTTGACGACAGCATTGTCGAGCAGGCTTCGGCAAAAATTACGGGAAAGGTGGTTAAAAGCGAGACCCGCGACGGCAGCGAGCGCTTCGAGCTGCAAATTCACAATATAGAAATTTTATCCACGCCCGCGGCTGTTCCGCCCGTGGTTATTTCCAAAAAGCAGATTAACTGCGAGCTTTCGGTCAACCTTGACAACCGCCCCGTTACGCTGCGCAACCCCAAGGAGCGTGCTATTTTCAAAATTCAGGAGGGTATTGCGCGCGGCTTCCGCGAATATCTGCAAGGTCAGGGCTTTACCGAAATCCGCTCGCCCAAAATCAATTTTGCGGGCGCAGAGGGCGGCACTAATGTTTTCAAGCTCGATTACTTCGGCAAAACTGTTTACCTTGCGCAGAGCCCCCAGCTTTACAAGCAGGCGCTTGTGCCCGTTTATGAAAGAGTTTTCGAGATTGCGCCCGTTTTCCGTGCGGAGCACCACGATACCTCCCGCCATTTGAACGAGTACACCTCTATGGACCTTGAAATGGGCTTTATAGAGAGCTTTACCGATATTATGAATATGGAAACGGGTGCACTGAAGTACATTATGAATTTACTGAAAACCGAGTACGCGCCCGAGGTGGAGCTGTTGAAGGTGGACATTCCCGAAATAACCTCTATCCCGTGCATACGCTTTAAGGACGCAAAGGAGCTTTGCGTTAAAAAGCTGAAAAACATTACGGATATGAAGGACTTCGAGCCCGAGGAAGAGGCGTTTTTGGGCAAGTGGGCAAAGCAGCAGTTCAATTCCGATTTTCTGTTTGTAACGCACTATCTTTCGAAAAAGCGTCCCTTCTATACCATGGACGACCCCGAGGACCCCGAGGTTACCCTTTCCTTTGACCTGCTTTTCCGCGGGCTTGAAATAACAAGCGGCGGACAGCGCATACACGATTACCATATGCAGGTTGAAAAAATGAAAAAAATGGGCATGAATCCGGACGAGTTCGAAACCTATTTAATGCTGCACAAGTACGGCGCGCCCCCTCACGGCGGGCTTGGGCTTGGGCTTGAAAGGCTGACAATGCATTTGCTGGGCTTTAAAAACGTGAGAAACGCGACCATGTTCCCCAGAGATATAAACAGAGTTACCCCTTAAGCGCATAAATTTTTTAAATATTAAAGCGGAGCGCTATTTGGCGCCCCGCTTTAATAAAGTAACGTCCGACGGAAACCCGTCGGACGAACCTTTTTTCTCCCTATTGTTACAGCTTTACCGCCGATTTCAATAAGCACTCGGTAGTGAGTGTTGCTATTATATTATGCAAAATTGAATTTGTCAACAAAAAACCGCATATTTTGTGCAATTTGCACAAAATATGCGGTTAAATTACATTTTACGCTATATTACTGCTCTTTATACAAAAATCTGTGGCAGTTGTCGCATTCGGTAGGCTGACCCGATTCTATTTTTTCCTTTGCGCTGAGCGACAGCTCGGTCCCGCATTTGGAGCATCTGCCGTTGCTTACCGCGCAGAGTATGGGGAATATCCGCTCGTTGCGCTTTGACAGATAGCGCTGCATAACATCGGGAGCGATGCCCGCGGCAAGCTTTTCAAGCTGAGCTTTTATCGCGTTCATTTCCGCAAGCTTGCTCTCCTTGTACGCTTTATAGGTTTCGGCATACTCGGCATACTGCTTCTGCACCGCGATTGTCTTTTTCTTCATAGACTGATACTCTTCGTCGGCGTCCTTAATGGATTTTGTAAGCGCGGCAACCTCTGCCTTAATGCTCTTTAAGCGCTCGGTTATCTGCAAAACGTTCTTTTTATAAAAGGAAATATCCGCGCCGCCGTCGATAAGCTCGTCCAGATTTTCAAAGTCCTGCAGGGTTTCGTAAATATCCGAATACTGCTTGTTAAGCTGCTCCAAAAGCTTGGTTAATTCGTTCGCCTTTGCCTCTAACCCTTCGAGCTTTTCGGGCGCCTTGGTCAAAAACGCCTTTGCCTGCGAATAGTTTTTTCTTTCGTCCGAGTTAGCCGTTTCACGCTCTAAGCGCAAAAGCTTTTCGTCCTCTGACTGGTACTTCAAAAGCTGTTCTATCTGTGCCATATTATTCTCCTTGGAACTTACAGAAGTCCGGCGTCGCAAAAGTACGCCGACGGTATATTAAGTTCGTCTTTTATTTTTTGATAAATTTTGCAAAAGCCGTAGCTTTCCGCAGAGTAATGCGTAAGCTGAATTACGTTTAAGCCCCTTGCGATAAGCGCGGCAATTTCGTGGTGCTTTAAGTCCGACGAAACAAACACGTCCGCGCCGTTTTGCGCGGCAAACTCAATCGCTCTTTCGTCGCAGCCCGCCCCGCAGAACGAGGCGACGCGGCTTACCGTCCTTTGCGTATCGCCGTATGCAAGCGCTTTATCCGTATTCAGCTCCGTGCCGACGGCTTTGACGTATTCGCCGAATTTTTGTTGCCGAACGCCGTACACCCTGCCATACCCGCCGCCGACAAGCGGGGCGAGAATTTTATCCGATTTTTCGCCGCCCAGCCCGAGCATTAAGTAATAGTCAATACCGTTGGGGGCGGCGTCGAAATTAAGGTGCATGGAAATTACAGAAATTCCGCAGCTTATACATTCCGCAAGCGCTTTGGATTGCGGGTCGGCCGTTAAATCGAAGCGGGATATTCCGCCGTAAATCGCGGGGTGATGGGTCACTATTAAATTACAGCCGTATGCTTTGGCTTGCCGTACGGCGGTTTCCGATAAATCGAGAGAAAACAGCGCGCCCTTTATATCTGCTCCGCAATTGATTATTATGCCGCTGTTATCGTACATTTTGTATTTTGCGCAAAACTCGTCTGAGAGCGCCACGGGCGCAACCTCTTCCAGCATTTGCAAAACGTCATTCAATTTCACCGTCAAGCACCCCCTTTATATAGTCCGCTTGCTTTTGTATGTCCGCACGGGCTTTTTCGCTTAAATTTCTGCTTAAATAAAGCCGCTTCTTTTCAAGCTCCGCCCGCATATATGCCTTTGCTTCGGCGCTTTTAAGGCTTTGACCGAAGTCGAGCTCCGCCTGAGTGTACGGACGGAAAGCGCCGTCCCTTTTGCCCTTGATTACATAATAGAATTTACCGCCGCATTCAAAAGGCTCGTCCACGGTCAGCTGTGCGCCGCGGCTCAACAAAAACTCGCGTACGCCGCGCACGTTGCGCATGGGCTGAAGCACGAATGACCGCGGTATATATGCGGCTTTAAGTATGCTTACAAGCTCCTCTCCGCCCATACCGGCAATTAGAATTTCTTCAATGCTTTCGTCTATTTTTTCAAGACCGTTACAGCAAACCGAGGTAACCGCGCCGCTTTTTATATAAGAAAAAAGCAGTTTTTCGGCCTTTGCAAGACATTTTGCGCTTATATCGGATATGACGGCTGTTTTGCACAGCTTATTATCAAGCATATACCGCGTGCAATAGCCGTGGTCGCAGCCGACGTCCGCAAAACTTTCGCAACAGTCGAGATACCTACAAAGCTTTTCAGTTCTGTTCATTTATCAGGTATCGAGGAAGTCTTTCAGATGCTTGGAGCGCGAGGGATGGCGCAGCTTTCTTAACGCCTTTGCCTCTATCTGGCGGATACGTTCGCGGGTGACGTTGAACTCTCTGCCGACCTCTTCGAGGGTGCGGGGCCTGCCGTCGTCAACGCCGTAACGTAAACGAAGAACCTTTTCCTCGCGCGGGGTAAGGCTGTTCAAGACGGACAAAAGCGTTTCTTTAAGCATTGTGGTGGAAACGCTGTCCGACGGGGTTACCGTTTTATCGTCCTCGATAAAGTCGCCGAGGTGGCTGTCCTCTTCCTCGCCGATAGGAGTTTCAAGGGAAACGGGGTCCTGCGCGATACGCTGAATTTCGCGCACGCGTTCCTCGCTGATATTCATTTCCGCGGCGATTTCCGCAGGGGTCGGCTCTCTGCCGTATTTCTGCAAAAGTATGCGGGAAACGCGGGTCAATTTATTGATTGTTTCGACCATATGCACGGGGATACGGATTGTACGCGCCTGGTCGGCTATGGCGCGGGTAATTGCCTGCCTTATCCACCACGTTGCATATGTGGAGAATTTAAAGCCCTTCTGATAGTCGAATTTTTCAACGGCTTTCATAAGTCCTAAGTTGCCTTCCTGAATTAAATCGAGGAAGAGCATTCCGCGGCCGACATAGCGCTTTGCAATGGAAACGACAAGCCTTAAATTTGCTTCGGAAAGCTTCTTTTTAGCTTCCTCGTCGCCCTCCTGCATTCTGCGGGCAAGCTCTATCTCGTCGTCGGCGGAAAGAAGGGGCACCCTGCCTATATCCTTCAAATACATTTTTACGGGGTCGTCAAGACCTATATCGGAAAGGGCTTGCTCGTAAAGCTCTTTGTCGCGCTCTGCCTCGTCGATAATCTGGATACCCGCCTCCGCAATGGACTTATACACAAAATCCATTTGCGCGGGAGTGGTTTCGTATTTTTCCATAATATCGCAAAGCGTGTTTGTGGTTATAGAGCCCTTGGAGCCGTAGGTGTCTATTATATGCTTTAAAATTTCGTTTAACTTCTGGTCGGATAAATTCATAACCCTTCTCCGCTTTTTATTTTTTTCTTTTGAATAAGTAATTTTTGCAGCTCTGCCGCAAGCAGCTTTCTTTTATTCAAATCGGTTTCAGCCTCTGCACTGCGCTTAACCGTTTCCACTCTTTCGTCAATTTCGCTTAGCTTAAGCGATTTTATGCAGTCGTAAAAATATTTTTCCGCAACCTCGCCCGCAAGCGCGTTGCCGTCGGAATAGTCGAGTATTTTAGTCAGCTCGGTAAATTCTTCGGTATTCTCCTCGAAAAATTCGAACAGCTCGGAAGGGCGCACGCGCTCTTCAAGCAGCTGTTTTGAGCGTATGTATTTAGCGATAATTTCGTGCACGCCGTCCTTGAACGGTATTGCGGAAATATCCGCGTCCGCCGCAAACCTTGCGCCGAAAAGAAACGCCGCTATTATAAACCGCGAGGCCTTTTTCTGAACCGAGCTGTCGTCCCTGCGTTCGGGACGCTGCTCCGCCGCGGGCCTCGGCGCCTTAGGCGCGGAATTGAGGTCGCGCTTTAAGGACTCGTAGGAAATGCCCGTCTGGTCGCGCAGTCCTTTAAGCAAGTCCTCCTGCTCGGACGCGCTGTCCGCGGTTTTTATAATTTTAATAGCCTCGGCAACGTATTTCTGTCTGTCCTCGTTATTTGTAATATCCAGACTGCCCTTTGCAGTTTTAAGCTTGTAGTCGATAAGCGGCATTGCCGAGGCAAGACAAGCCCTGTATCCGTCCGCGCCGCGCTGTTTTATTACGTCGTCGGGGTCAAGCCCCTCAGGCAAAGGCACAACCTTTACGTTAAGCCCCGCCTCCTTTAAAATTTCCAGCCCGCGCATATTGGCCTTTTGACCCGCACCGTCGCCGTCGTAGCTGATTAAAACGTTATCCGTATACCTTTTTAAAAGCCTTGCCTGCTCCTGCGTGAGCGAGGTGCCCATGCTTGCGACAACGTTTTTAAAGCCCGCCTGATAGAGGGAAATAGTGTCCATATACCCCTCTACAACGATGACCTCGCTTATAGTCTGGGTTTTTCTCAGCTTTTTTAAAAGGTTTATGTTGTAAAGCGTTTTGCTTTTGTTGAATACGACCGTTTCTTTGGTGTTTTTGTATTTGGCGAATTCGGTCTTTTTCAATACTCTGCCGCCGAAGGCGACAACCTCGTCCATGGCGTTGATAATGGGATATATAAGTCTGCCGCCCTGCGCGTCCAAAAGTCTGCCGTCCGCCTCGTTTATGGCTCCGCTGTCCAGCATATCCTGCCGAGAATAGCCCTTCGATAAAAGAAATTTGGGCAAATCGTAAAAATTTAGGCTTGCGCCCAGCCCGAATTTGCGGACAATGTCGGAGGGGATATTTCTTTTCAGTATATAATTTATATGCTCGTCGGCGTTGCCTGAGTTAAGGTTTTTAAGATAAAAGTGCGCGCAATCGTTCAAAATTTTTAAAATTGCGTCCTTTTTGCGTTTAAGCTCTACCGTCTGACGGTTATCGAAGCCCGTTTGCGGCATTGTAAGTCCGGCTTTATCGGCAAGCAGCTTTACCGCGTCCATAAAGTCGATATTTTCCATGCTCTGGACAAATTTGATTACGTCGCCCGATTCTCCGCAACCGAAGCAGTGATAGTACTGGTCGGCTTCGTTTATGGCAAAGGACGGAGTTTTTTCGTGGTGAAACGGACAGCAAGCCCAATAGCTTCCGCCGCGCCGTTCAAGCGAAACGTAGCCGCTTGCAACCTCCACTATATTCGTTTTTTCTTTCAGAGTTTGTAAAAACCCCTGTAATTCCGTTGCCATTGTAAATTTTACTGCTCGTTTTGAAAGGTCCAGCCCTTGGGCACGAATAATTTATTGAACGTGTACACGGCGTATCTGTCCGTCATAGAGGAAAGATAGTCGCATACAACCTGCTCTTTGCCGTATTTTTCCGTAAGCTTTATATAGGTTGCGGGCAAGGCCTTTGGCTTGTCCGTGAAATACGAGAACATTGCGGACAGCATTCTTTCCGCCTTTTCCTCCTCGCCGCGCGCGCTGTCGGTAAGGTATACCCTTTCGAACATAAATGCGCGCAAGCGCTCGCTTGCCTCCTCGGTAAGCTTGTCCATTTTTACGAAATTTTTACCGAAGGAATTGCGGTAAACGGAGGATATTGCGGTATTAATTCTCTCCCGCGAGGTTAAGCCCAAAGCCGAACGTATATCCTCCGGAATATCGTCAAGCGTTAAAATGCCCGCCCTTACCGCGTCGTCCAAATCGTGGTTTATGTACGCAATTCTGTCCGCCACGGAAACGCACTGCCCTTCGAGCGTGGCGGGCTTATCGCTCTTTCTGTGGTTTAAAATACCGTCGCGCACCTCAAAGGTGAGATTTAGCCCGTTGCCGTCCTTTTCCAGCACGTCCACCACGCGGAGGGACTGAACGTTGTGCTTAAAGCCCGTCGGCGACAGCTTTGCAAGTATCCGCTCTCCGCTGTGCCCGAACGGCGTGTGACCGAGGTCGTGTCCCAACGCAATCGCTTCCGTCAAATCCTCGTTCAAGGCAAGCGCGCGGGCAATTGAGCGTGCAATCTGCGCCACGTCCAGCGTGTGGGTAAGGCGGGTTATATAATGGTCGCCCTCCGGCGAAAAGAAAACCTGCGTTTTGTTTTTAAGACGGCGGAACGCCTTGCAGTAGATAATTCTGTCGCGGTCGCGCTGAAAGTCTGTGCGCATTTCGCACGGCTGTTCCTCGCGCGCTCTGCCGCGGGTGTCCTTTGACATACACGCAAACGGCGAAAGAAAGGCTTGCTCTATTTTATAGGTTCTTTCCCTTAAAGACTGCATTTTATTCCCCGCGCGTGTTTTCTCTACGCTTAAATAATACGAAAAAAAATTTAAAATTACTTTTTTTTGTGAAAAAATATGCTAAAAACCCGAAAAACGTCATTAAACGCAATTGTGCTTACTGCAAAAACTGAAATATACAAGCAGAGCAAGGCGAGCATTTTTGCCGTGAAGTGTACTAAACGTACACAAGCAAAAAAGCGCAACGCAACGATGCTATGCGATATATATGCGTTTTTATTTCCCGAAGCCGCCGCCGACAGACAGCACCTCTCCCGTGATATAGCTGCTTTCCGCAAGCATTACGCATGCTTCCGCTACCTCCGACGGCAGACCTATTCTGCCCATAGGCACGGAATTTTCCAGCTCCTCCATTTCACTTGCGGAAAGGTGGGAATTCATTTCGGTATCTATAACGCCCGGCGAAACGCAATTGACGCGCACGTTAGAGGGGGCAAGCTCCTTGGCGAGCGCTTTGGTAAAAGCGATAACCGCGCCCTTGGAGGCGGAATAGGCTACCTCGCAGCTTGCGCCGACCTCGCCCCAGATTGAAGAAACATTTATTATTGCGCCGCCGCCGGCAAACACCATTTTATCGGTTACGGCGCGACTGCACAAAAACGTTGATTTTACGTTGACGTCGAATATTCTGTTCCAATCCTTTAAGGAGGTGTCTTGTATGACCTTTACAAGCGAAACGCCCGCATTGTTGACAAGCACGTCCAACTTTTCGTAAATGGAAAAAAAGTCCTTAAACATTGTTTTGACCTGCTCCTCGTCGGAAACGTCGGCGCGCAGAAGCACGGGGCAATAGCCCTGCATATTGAACTCTTCCTGAGCTGTAATGGCGGCCGCTTCGTTATTGCAGTAATTGAGCACAACCTCGTAACCGCGTTGTAAAAACGCAAGCGCGATTGCCTTGCCTATTCCCCTTGTTCCGCCTGTTATAAGAGCAGTTTTCATTTTATTAACTCCGCAATCAACCTTGCAATTTCTTCGGGCGAAAGTCCGTCCGTATCGATAATTATATCCGCCGCACTCTCGTAAAGGGGCGTGCGGTCTACAAACAGCTTTTTGATTTTGTCCTCAGCGCCGCCGCTTAAAAGAGGGCGGGAGGTATCGCCGTTTATCCGGCTTAAAAGCGTTTTAAGCTCCGCACGCAGATATACGATTTTTCCGCCGGTTTTTAAAAGCGTGATATTTTCGCTACGCAGAACACAGCCGCCGCCCGTGGAAATTATGACGTTTTTAAGCGCGCAGGCCTTTTTCAGCTCCTCCGTTTCCAGATTGCGGAAAGCCTCCTCTCCGTACTGCGCAAAAATATCGCTGATTGCGCCGTACTTTTCAGATATTTTTCCGTCGGTGTCATAGCATTCCGCACCCGTCAGTCTTGAAAGCGCGCGTGCAACCGAGGTTTTGCCGCCCAACGGCATTCCTATAAGCGCAATGTTCATAATTTTAAGCTTTCCGCCGCGAGAATATAGGAATTTTTTCCAAACCCGCAAATAACGCCCTTGCACACCGCGGAAATGACGGAGATATGACGGAATTCCTCGCGCGCGTGCACGTTGGACATATGCACCTCGATAACGGGCGCTTTTACGCAGGAAATAGCGTCGCGTATGGCTACGCTGTAATGGGTGTAGGCGCCCGCGTTTAAAATAACGCCGTCAAAGCCTTCCTTATCCGCGCCCTGAATTTTCGAGCAGATTTCTCCCTCTATATTGCTTTGAAAAAACTCGCAGACGTCGCTTTTGAAATGCCGTGAGATTTCCGCGTTGATTTGGTCAAGCGTCTGCGTGCCGTATACGCCCTTTTCGCGCTCGCCCGTCATATTGAGGTTGACTCCGTTTATAAATAAAAATTTCATAATACTTCCCTTTTATATTCTTCAAACAGCCTTTCTGCCGTCCTTTCGTCCGCGGGCATATCCGCAAAAATACATGCCGCATAATATGCCTGATAGAAAAGCATTGCAAGCCCGTTTACCGTTTTTTTGCCGCACTCCTCCGCAAGCTGTAAAAAGCGGGATTTACGCGGCTCGTAAATAAGGTCTATTGCCACCTCGCACAGTCCGAGCAAATCCTTGTCGACGGGCGACTCTCCGACCGTGTTGTGCATACCTACGCCCGTTGCGTTTATAACGGCATAATAGGCTTTATTTTGCAATTGCCCCGCACATATCACGCCTTTAAACGTGTTTGCAACGGCCTTTGCCTTGTCAACGGTTCTGCTGTACAGCGTGACGCGCGCGCCGCCGTCGACAAGCTTTTTTACCGCGCTTCTGCCCGCACCGCCCGCGCCAAGCACAAGCACGTCTTTGCCGTTAACGTCCACGCCGGCATTTTTAAGCATAAGCGCAAAGCCCAGCCCGTCGGTATTATAGCCGCATTTTGTGCTGCATTTTACAGTATTGACCGCGCCGAAGGCAACCGCGTCGCCCTCGGTTTTTTCAAGGTACGGCAAAATTGCAAGCTTATAGGGTATTGTTACGTTAAAGCCGTCCAGCCGCCCGAAAAGCGCGGGGGCAACGGCGGAAAACTCTTCCTCCGCAACGGACAGCCCTTGATAATCAACCGTGTAGCCCAGCCTGCGCGCAATAAAATTCTGAATTTGCGGGCTTTGCGATTTGGAAACGTCCTTGCCGACAACTGCTAATTTAAGGCTTTTCATAAGGTTGCCGCACACTCCTTCAAAAGCCTTGTATAATCCTGCAAAGAAAGCTTGATTTCTGTGCTTATGCCCTCGCTTTGCGGAACGATTAAAGAAAGCCTGCCGTCATCGTTCTTTTTATCGTACACGGCGAACGCCGCCGCCGCTTCCATATTCTCGTATACGGGTATTTTTTTAAGCACGCACAGTATCAGCTTTTTCAGCTCCTGCGCGTATTGCCCCCCGCATATGCCCGACCTTTGGGCGATATACAGCTCGTAATACATTCCGATTAGCACAAACTCGCCGTGCGACTTTTTGCGGTAGAAAAGCTCTAACGCGTGCCCCGTGGTATGCCCGAGGTTCAGCGATTTTCTCGCTCCGTTCAGGTCGCGCTCGTCCTCGCAGACGACCCTTGCCTTGTGCGCAATGCAGTCGTAAGTGATTTCTTCAAGAAAATTCAAGTCGGTAAGCCGCGCTGAATTTGCTTTAAGCTTTGTAAATATTTCGCTGTTCAGCGCGCCGTATTTTATAATTTCGCCAAGTCCGCAGCGGATTTCTCTGTCGGTCAGCGTTTTTAAAAACATCGGGTCGGCGATTACCTCCTCCGGCTGGTAAAACGTGCCTATAACGTTTTTTACACCGCCCATATCGACTGCGGTTTTGCCGCCGACGGAGCTGTCCACCTGCGACAAAAGCGTTGTGGGAATTTGCACAAGGCGCACTCCGCGCATATAAAGCGAGGCGGCAAGCCCCGCAATGTCGCCTATAACTCCGCCGCCGAACGCAACGACGGTGCAATTGCGCTTCATACCCGCGCTTAGCATATCCTTTAAAATGGCTATAAGATTGTTATAGGTTTTACTGCCCTCGCCCGCGGGGAGAATTGTTACGGGAAAATTGTCACCGAAGGTCTGCCACATCAAATGGCGGTAGATTGCGAAAACGTTGCTGTCGGTGACGACGTATATTTGTCTTTTTGCTAGGTCGGGGGCAAAGGTGTTGAACGCGCCCGCGCCGCAATGTATCACACTTTTTGCCGACGCCGCGCAAAGCGTTAAATCTTTCATATAATCACCCGAGTAAATTATAGCGGCTTTCCGCCTCGTCCATAGTATCGCCGCCCAGCCGCGAGCTAACCACCTCTGCAAGGGCGAACGCGGCAACGCTTTCCAGAATAATTTCCGCCGCGCAGATTGCGCAGACATCGCTGCGCTCCCCCGCCGCCTTTGCAGGCTGTTGAGTTGCCGTGTCAATGGTGTTAAGCCCGCGCATAAGCGTGGGAATGGGCTTGACAGCGGCGCGGAGAACTATCTCCTCTCCGTTGGACATACCGCCCTCTATACCGCCCGCATTATTGGTTTTGCGGTAATATTTTCCGTCATAAAAAATTTCGTCGTGGACGCTGCTGCCCGCAAGCGCGGCGGCAGAAAAGCCGAGCCCGACCTCTACGCCCTTGACCGCCTGTACGCTCATAAGCGCGGAGCATAAAATTGCGTCGAGCTTGGTTGAATACTGCATACAGCTGCCAAAGCCGCTTTTCAGTCCCTTTATGCGCACCTCTACAATGCCGCCGGCGGTATCGCCCTTTGCTTTAAGCTCGTCCACAAGCGCAACTGCCTTGTCCTGCAAGGCGTTATCCAGCATAAACAGCGGCTGACCCTTCGCCGCGGAAAGCTGTTCGAATTCATAATACTTATCGTCGCAAATTCCGCAAACGCTCTTGACGTAGCCGCAAGCCTCTATACCGAGCCTGCGCAGATACTGCCGCGCAATCGTGCCCGCGACAACCCTTGCCGCAGTTTCGCGCGCGCTTGCGCGTTCGAGAATGTTGCGGGCGTCGTCCGTGCCGTATTTGAGCATACCCGTTAAATCCGCATGCCCCGGCCGTACCCTTGTAAGAGCCTTTTGCGTAACGTCGCAGCCCTCGGGCGCCATATAAGCGCGCCAGTTTTCGTAATCTTTATTTTTTATCAAAAAAGCGAGCGGACTGCCAAGCGTGTACATATTGCGCACACCACTTAAAATTTCAACCGTGTCGCGCTCGATTTTCTGCCGTCCGCCGCGCCCGTAGCCGCTTTGCCTTAAAGCAAGGTATGCGTTGATTTCGTCTACGTCAATTTTAAGCTTGGAGGGCAAGCCCTCTATTATCCCCGCAAGCGCCTTGCCGTGGGATTCGCCCGCTGAAATGAATTTCATTTTTTCTCCTTAAAAACCGTACAGCTGCCGTTGCCGACCTCGACGGTCAGCGTGCCGCAGTCCTGCGTGGTGTAAACCTTGTCGCCCGTATATTTTTGTACGCCCGCAAGCGCTTCTGCCGAGGGACAGCCCCTGCCGTTTTCCCCTACGGAGATTATTGCCGTTTCCGGCTTTAATAAATCGTACAAAAGCGCGCTTGCCGACCTTGCGGAGCCGTTTGCGCCCATTTTAAGTATTTTACAGCTGTCAAAGCAGATTTTACGCCCGTTTATTTCAAAATAATCGTTCAGCTTATATTCGGAATACAGCTTGTCCGCCTTTACCGAGGTTATGTCACCCGAAAGAAAGAAGCCCGCGCCCGCATATTCCAGCCAGATTACCGCGGAGGAATTATCTACGTTATCCTCGGTGGGGTTTTTGTTCAGCTCGGCGTACTCTCCGCCGCTTAAAGAGCTTGCCGAAGGCGATAAAAAGCAAAGCGTGTAATCTGCCGCGAAAGCGATTTCTCCATAGCCGCAAGCTTGTGTTTTTATTCCGTCAGCCTTTTTAAGCTCCTCGCAAAAGCTTTTATAGCCGTTGTTCAGTCTTGTAAGCGAACAGTCGGGCGCAAAAACCTTGTTCACGCGCTTATACTTCAAAATCTCGGCTATTCCGCCGCAACGCTTTGCCGAAACCGAGGAGCAGACAAGATAGTCAATTGTATCAACGCCGCGCCTGTTTAACAGCTTTAAAATTTTAAGCTGATGCGTGCGGCTGCCGTCGCCCGCGTCTATAAGCGCGGTTTTGCCGTCGGGCAGCTCGATAAGAGTACTGTCGCCGTAACCGACGTCTATAAAGCTTATACGTAGCGTGCCCGCCGCGTTTTTATCGCGAGAAAAGCCGATATAGGCGGACAGGTATTTGACGGGAATAAACACGTTTGTAATAATAATTGCCACGGCGGCAATACATGCAACCGCCGTGACTACAATGGTTATTAAATGCGATTTTTTAAGCTTGCTTTTTCCTTTCATCAGTACAACCGTAACTGCTTTCAGCCGAAAAATTCCTTATAAATGGCCCTTATGCATTTTTCGTAGGACTGATTATCCACACCGACGATAATATTTATTTCGCTTGACCCTTGGTCGATAACCTTCACGTTTATGTCCGCGGCGGCTATCGCGCCGAACAGCCTTGCAGAGGTGCCGACCGAGGACGACATACCGTGTCCGACTGTTGCTATAAGCGCAATATCCTCGATAACTCTGACGGTGTCGGGGTTGACCGCACTTTTAATTCCGTCAAGAAGCTTGTTAAGCTTGTCGCCGCAAAGCCCCTCGCTTTCTACCACGAGCGACATAGTGTCTATGCCAGAGGGCACATGCTCTACCGAAACGCCCGCGGAGGCGACCACGTCAAGCACCTTGCCCATAAAGCCGATTTCTGAGTTCATTAACGATTTTTCAATAAAAATAATCGAAAAATTCTTTTTGCCCGCAACACCCGTTACGACAGAGCCGCTGGGCTTATAACGTGAAATGGGTAAAATAGACGTGCCCTCGTCCTCGGGACGGAAGGTGTTTTTTATTTGTATGGGAATGTTTGCGCTGCGCACGGGAAAAATTGAATCCGCGTGCAGAACGTTCGCGCCCATATAGCTGAGCTCGCGCAGCTCCTTATAGGAAATTGTTTTAATGCGTTTGGGGCTGTCTACTATTCTCGGGTCGCACGCAAGAAAGCCCGAAACGTCCGTCCAGTTTTCGTAAAGAGAGGCGTTAACCGCCCTTGCGACAATTGCGCCGGAAATATCCGAGCCGCCGCGGGAAAAGGTTTTTACCCTTCCGTCAACTCCGCAGCCGTAAAAGCCGGGAAAGACTGCGCGGTTACAGTCTTTAAGCGCGTCCGCCACTGCCTTATAGGATTTTTTACCGTCAAGCGCGCCGTTTTCGTCAAAGAAAATTACGTCCTTTGCGTCTATAAAGCTTGCGCCGAGGACTGCCGCCATTATGCGCGCGCTTAAATATTCCCCGCGGGAGGCGGTGAAATCCTCGCTGCGCTCGCTTTCGATAAGCGCTTCCGTTTCGTCAAGCACGGAATTGATATCAAAAGCTATATTCAGCTCCCTGACAAGCGAAACAAACCTTGCGCGCACCGCCGCAAACGCCGCTTTTACGTTGCCGCCGCACATAACCTCGCTGTGGCATTTCAGCAACGAATCGGTTACCTTTATATCGCCCGAATATCTTTTGCCGGGGGCGGAAACAACTATAAATTTGCGCTGACTGTCCGCGTCTATTATATTCTTTACGTTTTTTATGACGTTGCCGTCCGCCATAGACGTTCCGCCGAATTTACAAACCTTAGCCATTTTTAAAATTTATTTTATAAGCTTTGCTTCTATATAAAAGCGTTTTTCGTCGCCCTCTCCCATAGAGAAGGTTTTCCTCGGCAATTCTCCGCCGCTGATAATCGTTTTAAAAAAATCTTCCTTTTTTATTGCGGGCAACAGCACTCCCGCGCCGCCGTTTAGCGTGAGGGCTTTAAGCTCTTGCTCGCCGTGGACGTAATCGACCGTGCCGCCGTGCTCCCGAATAAACTGCGCAATGTAACAATCAAGCTCCCTTATTCCCTTAGGAATATCGGCGTCGAAGGCAATTTGCCGAGCAACGCCGTTTATTACAGTATACGCTTTTTGCCCGCCAGAGGTTTTTAAGCCCTCTGCAAACAGCCGAGGTTTATCGGTTTTGACAAGGCGGTGAATGGGCTCGAAGCGCAATGCGCCGTCGTAGATATTAACAGCCTCTGCAAGCGCGTATCTTGCGGGGTGATTTTTTATTTGCTCTTCCGTAAGCGATTTTTTAAGCTCTTCCCAACACGTTTTTGCTGTTGCGAGCGAATGATTTCCGTCGCCTACGGCAAACAGCAGTCTGTTGCCGCTTGAAGCGTTATCGCCGTCAACCAAGGCATAGAGCGCGGAAATAACCTCCTTAGGGTTGGTTATATAAGTGCCCTTGACGTGCCCGCCGTTAAAAAGCAAATCGAAATCGTAAAGCACCTCGCCGCGGCGGACGGTATGTAAAACGCCGTACGACTTGTCGTCGTACAAAAGCATTGCGTGCGGAAGCTCTATTTCAGCATTTTTGCGTATTTCCACACGAGGGGGAATTCTTTCCAAAATTGTCGCTTCGGTTGAACGGATAAGCGAGTGCGCGCCGTTTTTAAAGGAATAGTCCTCTAAATCGACGCTTAAAACTATGCCTGTGCGCGTGCCGGAGGCGGTTGTGCGCTCTACAAGAATAAATCCGTCCCGTACAGCTTTGAACACCCCGCCCGAAAGATATTCGCGCATGGCATTGTTTATGTCGGCTATTCTTTGCTGCGGGTTATCGTTGAGGTAAATTTCGGGAAATATAAGCTTAAAAGCTGAAGGGCTGCCCTCCGTTTCCGCCTTTACCTTTGTCCAGTATTCTGCATCGCTTGTATACTGGTCGCACGCGTTAACCGCCCATTTTTGCATATCAGCTTTTGCGGGCAGAAGAATTTCGGGTATGCGAACGGTATTCATTGCTTAAAGATTTATTAAAATTACCGTTACTGCGGCAAGCGCTATGGCAAGCAGCTTTAAATACCAGTTTTTAACGAATAGATTGTAAAGAAATTTTCTCATAATTTTCCCTCCGCAGTCAAATCCGACCAATAATAATCGGAAAGCGCGTTTTTAAGGTCTGCCGCGTCCGCGTACTTCTTTCTTACGGCGCCGTTTTTGACAATCGAGATTATGCCCGTTTCCTCGGAAACGACTATAACGGTTACGTTTGCAACGGTTGTAACGCCGAGCGCCGCGCGGTGGCGGCTGCCCATTTCCTGAGGTAGATTTTCGTTCTGAATTATCGGCAGAAAGCAACCCGCCGCATAAATTCTGTTGCCCTCTATAATCATTGCGCCGTCATGCAACGGAGCCTTGGGATAAAACACGGCTTCTATCATTTCCGCATTAATATCCGCGTTTATGACCGTGCCGCTTTCTATAATTCCCTCGGGAAGGTTTTCGTTTGCAAGCACAATCAGCGCGCCAATATTCTTTTTGGACATATTTTGAACGGCACGCACCGCTTCTTCTATAATAAGCTCCACGCCCGAAGCGGAAAAATGCTCGCCGCGGCGGCGCCTGCTGTGCGAAACGGTTGCCATACGCTTGATTTCGGTACCGAACATAGTATACATAAGCAGAGTTATGCCCGCTATCACCGCCAGAGCGACAAACGACGAGGCAACGTTGCCGCCGTTGTCGGCGCGGGTAAAGGCGTATACCAGCCCGACCGCAAGTATCACTATTGTGAAAATGTAAACAAAATTATCAGCCTTATTGGCTTTAAAAACTCTGTAAAGGTAGTAAAAGCCCAAGGCGAGCATAATAAATTCGATTATTATCGCAACATAGTTTCCCGCAATACCGTCGGTGAAGAAATATTTTAAATTATCCCACAAGCTGTTCCACATACACACTACCCCTGAAAAATGCTTTATTCTTTACTATTATATAATTATTTATATAAAAAATAAAGCGTTTAGCAGTATTTAATTTCTTCAAATACCGAAAAATATTGCATTTTGCACACTCTGCAACGCGCTTTGGGGGGTTAGCTGTCCGCCCTTTATTTGCGCTATATTGCCGTATATATACGTTATAAGCCGCTCTATACGCTTTTGCCCTATCGCCGCCGCCTGCTCGCGGCTTTTTTTGACGGCAAACTCCTTCATTTTAAGCTGTGCGGCAAGCTGCTGCACGGATAAATCGGAGGCATAGACCGTCAACAGATTTTTTAAATAATTAAACAGTCCGTTTAAAATATAAATTTCGTCGCCGCCCTTTTTTAACAGCTCGTCTGCGATTTGGCAGAATTTTGTGTAGTTTTTTGCGGGAACTGTGTTTGTCAGCTCGTAAAGCCTGTAATCGGCGTCCTTGTAGACGAGCGCGTCCGCCTCCTCCTGCGTAAGCGTTCCCTCGCCCTTGTACGCGATAAGCTTTTGCACCTCTACCGAAACCCTTGCCATATTGCAAAGACAGTAGTCGGCTATGCTTTCGCACACGGAAACGGGGGTATTTACGTTTGCGCGGCGCAGGGTTATATACGCCCACTTGGCAACCGCTTCTCTGTCGGTGCGGCTGCAATCGAAATAGGCAACCTGCGATTTGCGCTTTAAGTCCACACCCTTTTTAGCGCCCGTGTTGTTGATTATAAGAATGGACGAGGGCGGAAAGTCGGCAAACAGCGGCTTTATATAATTTTCGAACTCGCTTTCCGTCGGATAGAACTCGCTGACCTTTACAATGCGCTTTTCCGCCATAAACGGGAAGCTTTTAACGGCGGAAACCAGCTGAGAAATTGCCGCGCCTTTAAGCGCTTCGCCGTCGAAGGAGGTATAATTCAGCTCCGGCATTTGCAAAAATGCGGCTTTAAGCTGCTCCTCGCCGTTACTGCGGAAGTACGCGTCGTCGCCTTCCAGAAGATATACGGGCTTTGCGCCCTCCTTTATGCTGTTTTTAAGCTCGGTATATTTCATATAAACTCACTTTAAATTATGTCGAACATAGCAATAAATTCCTTTACAGCAAACGACGGCTGTACGTTTTTGGCAAGCGCAATACCTACGCCCCTTGCGGGGAGAGGCGGGTCGACGTTAAGCTCGAACAGCTCGCCGTCCGCAAGCTCTTCAAGACAGTACTCGCGCGGCAGACAGCCTATGCCCATTCCCTTTTTTGCAAGCTTAAGCATCAAATCCCAATTTGCCACCTCGATAACGGGGTCGAACCGCACGCCGAGCGCCGCAGCATATTTGGAAAGCGCGTGTCTGAAAACGGTATTGCGCTCAATCATAATAAGCGGAAGCTCGTGCAGGGCGCTGAGGGGTATTGCCTTACCTTTAAGCCGTTGATAGCTGTCGCCCGCGACAAATACGTCCGTAAGATGCTTTACGGTGCCGTACAGGCGCACCTCCTTATCCTCCAACGGGAGGTTTATGAACGCCACGTCGCACTTGCCGTCCTTAAGCTGGCTTAGCGTATCAGGCGAGGTTGAGGAAATAAGCTCGAGCCTGACCGCAGGATATTTGCGGTTGAACAGCGCAAGCTTATCCGCAAGCACATGCGAAAAAATCGAATCGGTTGCGCCTATTCTTACCGTACCCGTGGCGGTTGTGCTAAGTGATTTAAGGCTGTTTTCGGCGTCGTCAATAAGCGCGAGCGCCTCGCCTATCTGTCTGTAAATAAGCTTGCCGCCCGCCGCGGAAAGCTCCATTCCGTTATGCGTGCGGTTGAACAGAGAAACGCCGAGCTGATTTTCAAGCTGCTTTATTGCCTGAGATACGGCGGGCTGGGAAATAAACAGCTCCTGCGCGGCCTTTGTAAGACTGCCGCATTTTGCAACGGCGTAAAACACGCGGTACAGTTCAAGATTTACCATTTTATTTACCTACGCAGAATTTTTCGAATACGGTGCTGATAATTTCCTCCGACGCCGTTTCGCCCGTGATTTCGCCGAGAATGTCCCAGACGTCCTTTAAATCGACCGAAATCAAATCGAGCGTGCAAACGCCTATGCCGTCCGCGGCGCTTTGTATTGCCGCCGCCGCGCGGGTAAGCGCGTTATAATGGCGCTCTTCCACGATATAAGCCTTGTCAAGGGTCTGCTCGCAGCCGCCCTTTTCCGCAAGCGTATACCTTAACAAATCAAGCCCCTCGCCCGTGGAAGCGGACACCGCAAGCGTATAATCGCCGTGCGGGCAAAGCTTGTCGCATTTATTGAACACCTTAATCACCTCGCCGCTTGCCTCCTTGGGGAGGTCGATATATTTTCCGTCGTCGGTAACCGATATTATTATATCGGCGGAGGCGATTGCGCTTTTTGCACGCTCTATACCCATGCCCTCTATTGCGCCCGCGCGCTCGCGTATGCCCGCGGTGTCTATAAGCCTGAATTTAATTCCGTTCAGCTCTATATCTCCCTCGACAGCGTCGCGGGTTGTGCCCGCCGTATCGGAAACGATTGCCTTGTCATAGCCCAAAAGCGCGTTTAAAAGCGAGCTTTTGCCCGTATTAGGGACGCCGCAAATAGCAACTGAAACGCCGCTTTTTATGCGTTTGCCCCCCGAATATGTTTGAATTAACCGCAAAAGCCTTTCTTTAAGCGCGGAAATATTCAAAAGAATTTTTCTTTCGTCTATCCCCTCCGCATCCTCCTCGGGATAGTCGATTTCTACGGCGATTGAGGCAAGAATATCCTTTAAGGTGTTCTGTATTTCCTTTACCTCGCGCGTAAGCCTTTCGCGATACAACATACTGCCCGCGCGCACCAGCGCAAGGCTTTCCGCATTTATCATGTCCGCCATACCCTCTGCCGAGGCAAGTGAAAGCTTTCCGTTGAGAAAGGCGCGCCTTGTAAACTCGCCCCTTTCGGCAAGGCGCGCGCCGCACTCCAACGCTCTTTTTAAAATGCCGCGGGCTATTCTTACGCCGCCGTGACACTGAAATTCGACAACGTCCTCGCCCGTAAACGTTTTGGGCGCCCTGAAGTAGACCATAAAGCCGTAGTCGGTAAAGCCGTCCCCGCAGATTGTGCCCGCATACATATAATTAGGCGTAAATTCCGCAATTCCGGCGGACGGAGTAAACATTTTTTTTGCCGTTTCAAGCGCGGCGGCGCCGCTTATTCTTATTATCGCCACGCCGCCCGTGCCGTTTGCCGTGGATATTGCAGCTATGCAGTCAGTCATAATTCACCAAGCTATAAATTTTGCTTATATACTTTTTATAAAAGTATATCACCGCGCCGAAAAAAACGCAATAGAAAAGCGCTTAATAAATAAGCGCTTTAAGAATTATTCAGTTATCGAAGGGGTCGGAATTTGTACTGCCGCCTCCACCGCCGAATTCGGAAAACGGGTCCTCGGGCGGGGTCGGCCGCGGCTGTCCGTCGTCATAGGGCTGGTTGCCCGCGTGCGGATTGTGCGAATAGGGGTTCTGGTTATAAGGGTTGGGGTTCTGCTGCTGGTACTGCTGATAGGTTCTGTAACGGCGCTCCTGCTCGGCGCGCATAAACTCGCGGTAGCTTAGCCCCTTATTGTTGCGGATAACAAAGAAGATTATGCCCTGCACGGGGACTATTACGCTGACAAGCGTGAAAATGAAATATCTGCGCGAGGCGTATGTCTGGAAGAATGCAGACAAAAGCAGGACCTGCGCAACCATAAACACGAGGTTAAACCAGCTTAAAATATAGTCGTAAAGATATTCGAGGCACCATACCGCCCAATTAAGCCCGTCGGGCACTCCAACTACGCTGACGTCGATAAAGTTGGTCATTTCGTTGAATTTTATATCAAGACAGCCCGCGGCGGCAAGACATCTGACTGCGGAATAATATACGGCGCTGCCGCCTAACAGCAACAGCTCTAAAATTGCCGCGACAAGACCGATTATTCGGGTGTCGACCTTGTTGAAAACTTTATTCTTCTGTGCGCACACGCCTATATAATAGGTGCTGACAACGGGTATAAACGCAAGCCATTTAAGCTTGTAGCCCGCACGCGAGGCGATTGTATACAGCGCGATAGCCTGCAAAACGAACACAACGCCGAAAAACAGACCGATAGAGAGAATATACACCCACCAGTATTTGTCTGTTGTGAAATATGAGGCGGCTATTAAATACCTTGATAAATCCATATTTTCTCCCCGAAAGCCGTTTGCACGGCCCTTGTAGCATATAATTATATATGTACAAGTTGTATAAAATAAAAACTATTTGTGAAATAAAAGTGAAAATTCCGACTGCGCATTAAGGGCTTTTAAACAAATCGAAGCCGTAATCAACGCTTTCAAGCGTAAGCCCGCCTGCGGGCATAGTTTTGCCGACTGCATCTCTGTCGCATTCCTCAAGCGAGCGCAAAATATCGCTTTCGCTTAAAGAGCCCTGCGCGAAATACAGCATTGTGCCCGCGATTGTGCGAACCATATTATACAGAAAGCCCCCTCCGCAAACGTAAATTTCCACGTCGTAGCTCCCGCGAAAATACCGTGCTTTTACCTCTACGGAGTACACCTCGCGCACGGTGGTTTTTACCTGAGAGCCGCTTTTGCAGTACGCCTTAAAATCGTGCCGTCCGACAAAAGCCCCCGCAATATGTTCGAGTTTTGATATGTCAGCGCCGCCCTTCACCCATACGGAGGTTTTATCCTTTAAAGGGTTGCGGCGGGGCGAAAGGTACATTCTGTAACAGTAGGTTTTTTTCTTTGCGCTGCGGTTTGCGTCAAAAGCTTCCGGCGCGGCAACCGAGCTTAAAACGCTTATAGCCTCCGGCAGACGCATATTAAGCGCGTCGGCGATTTTTTCGGGCGGAATTGACGTTTCCGCATCGAAATGGCAGACCTGACCCGCGGCGTGAACACCGCTGTCCGTCCTTCCGCTCGCCGTTATGCAAACGCGTTTGCCGAACAAGTCCTTTGCCGCGGCTTCAAGCTTTTCCTGAACGGTTATTGAATTTTTCTGTATCTGCCAGCCGCCGTAGCCCGCGCCGTTATAGGCAACCAAAATAGCGTATCTCATATCAGCTGAGCCTTATATAATCGTTGATAAGCGGAAAAATCTGCGCCCAGTAAATATTCAATAGCACAACGCCCGCAATAAGCAAAGCGAAAACCAACAAAGCGACGATGTCGCGGCCGCCGAATTTAAGCTTTTTGTACTTTGTTCTGTTTTTGGAGCCGGAGTAGCAACGCGCGTCCATTGCGTCGCCCAGCTCGTCCGCACGTCTGAACGCCGAAATTAAAAGCGGTATCAAAATGGGAATTATCGCCTTTATCCGCTTGAAAAGATTACCGCTTTCAAAGTCCGCGCCCCTCGCCTTCTGCGCGGCGATTATGCGGTTTGTTTCGTCTATCAGCGTGGGAATAAACCTTAACGCTATGGACATTATCAGCGCAAGCTCGTGCACGGGGAACCTTATATATTTGAGCGGCTTTAACAAGCTTTCTATCCCGTCGGTAAGCGCGACGGGCGTTGTGGTAAGCGTTAAAACAGACGAGGCCATTACAAGAAAAAACAGCCTTGACGTTAAAAACACGGTGTTTATTATGCCCTCTCGTGTGATTCTGAATATCCACCACTGCGCGTAAACCGTTTCGCCGCCGTGAAAAAACAGATTTAAAACCGCAGTGAAAACCACTATGAAGATTATGCCCTTTACCGATTTTAAAACTCTGCCGAAAGGTACGCGCGCCGCGGCAAGCGCAATGCTTATTACAAGCACGCACGCCAGAAGCGAATAGAAATTTGAGGAAACAAACAGCAGAACGATAAACGCGATAAGCGCAAGAATTTTCGTTCTGGGGTCCATTTTATGGACGAAGGACTGCGCGGGATAGTATTGCCCGAAGGTAACGTCGTTAAGCATTCGCGCCTCCCTTATACACCTCGGCAACGCCTTCGCAAAAGCCGTTCACCGTGCAGTCGCTGTCTATTATAATTCCCGATTTTGCAAGCTCGCGGGAGATTTTTGCGGTGAGCGGAATATCAAGCCCCAACGCGGTAAGCTCGTCCGCGCGTTTAAAGAGCATAGCGGGACTTTCGCATGCGAATACCGCGCCCTCGGAAATGACCGCCGCCCTTGTACAGTTTTCCGCAACCTCGTCCATATCGTGGGAAACTATGATAACCGTTCTGCACCACTCTCTGTGGATTTTGTGCAACAGCTCCATAATTTCGCACTTGCCCTTGGGGTCAAGACCCGCCGCGGGCTCGTCCAGCACAAGGATATGCGGCTTTGTAACTATTACGCCCGCGATTGCAACGCGGCGCTTTTGTCCGCCCGACAAATCGAAGGGCGACTTATCCTTAACCTCTTCATAGTTAAGTCCGACCATTTCCAGACTGCTTTTAACGGCTTGCTCGGTTTCTTCGGCGGTTATTTTTTTATTGAAGTTTTTAAGCCCGAACGCAACGTCTGCAAACACCGTTTCCGCAAACAGCTGATATTCGGGATACTGAAACACCATTCCAACGCTTGCACGCAGAGCCTTGAAGTCGCATTTTTTGCTTGTCAAATCGAATTGCCCCACGGATATGGCGGGAATAACGGGCGCGGGCTGCCCCTTTTTTGCCTTGGGCTTACGATAGTGCTTTAACGTTTGCGGCAGACGGATAAGCGCGTTAAGATGCTGAATAAGCGTAGATTTTCCGCTGCCCGTGTGGCCTATAATACCGAAAAATTCGCCCTCGCCGATATGCAGATTGACGCCCCTTAACGCCTTCGCCGCAAACGGGGATTTTTTGGAATAGGTAAAAGTCAAATTGCTTATATCAATATCCCATTCGTGCGCACTTTCAACCGCAATAGGGTTGAATTTTGAGGATTGCCCCGCATATATGCCATTGTTTTGCATATTTTTTACTATTTCCTCGGCAAGCGCTTCGGGGCGCAGAACGTTTGCAATTTCCATGCCGCAGGCGCGTAGCTTGTCGGAAATTATGCTGATTTCCGGCAAGGACAGATTGTACGTTTCCAACAGCTCACCGTTTTCGAAAATAGCCTCCGGCGTGCCTTCAAGCACTATTTCGCCCTTGTTCATTACGATTGCTCTGTCCGCCAAAAGCGCCTCTTCCATAAAGTGGGTAATCAGAATTACCGTCATACCCTCGTCCTTATTAAGACGACTGACGACCTCTATAACCTCTCTTCTGCCCTTGGGGTCGAGCATTGCCGTTGCCTCGTCCAAAATTAAAACGTCCGGCTTTATTGCAAGCACTCCCGCAACGGCTATGCGCTGCTTTTGCCCGCCCGAAAGGCGCGTGGGGGTTGCGTTGCGGTATTTTTCCATACCGACTGCGGAAAGCGCCCATTCTATCCTTCTGCCTATTTCCTCGCGTTCGATACCGATATTTTCGGGGCCGAAGGCAATATCGTCCTCAACGATAGACGCAACCGTCTGGTTGTCTGGGTTCTGAAAAACTATCCCAATATGCTTCCTTATTTCAAGGTAATTTTTACCCTCTGCAACGTCCATACCCAAAACGGAAATTTTGCCGTCTTCCGCTTCAAGCAGCCCGTTCAAAAGGCGGGCGAGCGTGGATTTTCCGCTTCCGTTATGGCCTATAACCGAAACAAACTCGCCGCGCTTTATTTTTAAGCTGACGTTGTTTACGGCGGGGCTGACCGCTCCCGAATAGGTAAATTTTACGTTTTTGCAATCGATTATATATTCTTCGGACATCTGTAACCTTAAATTATTTTTGCAATTCGTTAAAATTATAGCAAAAGCCGCGGCTTTTAACAACAAAATAGAGGTAAATAATGGTGAAAGTACGGTAAAAATTTTAAAAACGAGGCGTTTTTTGCATAATTACGCGTGATTTTGCAACAAAAATCGAAAACCGCTATTGACAAGCCCGCGCGCGCGCGTTATAATAGTGTATGTGTGTTAAAGCACTAAAAAGATAAAACTTGTATTTAAAAATCGGAGGTTTTTAATGAAAAAATTGACTATCGACGGTAATACCGCCGCAAGCCATGTTGCGTACGCCTTCTCTGAGGTAGCCGCAATTTACCCCATTACCCCCTCTTCCCCTATGGCGGAGGTTGCGGACGAATGGGCTACCGCGGGCAGAACCAACATGTGGGGTCAGAAGGTAAGAATTGCAGAAATGCAGTCCGAGGGCGGCGCGGCGGGCGCTGTGCACGGCTCGCTCAGTGCGGGCGCACTGACAAGCACCTACACCGCTTCTCAGGGTCTGTTGCTGATGATTCCCAATATGTATAAAATTTCGGGCGAGCTGCTGCCCATGGTTATGCACGTTTCGGCGCGCGCGCTGGCGGCTCATTCGCTTAACATTTTCGGCGACCATGCCGACGTTATGGCATGCCGCCAGACGGGCTTTGCAATGCTTTGCGACGGCTCCGTTCAGGAGGTTATGGATTTGGCGCTTGTTGCGCATTTGTCCACGCTGAAATCGAAGGTGCCCTTTATCAACTTCTTCGACGGCTTCAGAACCAGCCACGAGGTTGCCAAAATAGACGTTTGGGACGAAACCGACAATTACGCGGAAATCCGCGCTATCTGCGACGAGGCGGAAATTGCGGGCGACATTGCAGACTTCAAGTCCCGCTCGCTGAACCCCGAGCACCCCATTCAGAAGGGTACCGCGCAGAACGGCGACACCTACTTCCAGAACAGAGAAACGGCGAACAGCTATTACGAGGCTACCCCCGCAATCGTCCAGAAAATGATGGACATTGTTTCTGCTAAATGCGGAAGAAAATACCACCTGTTCGACTATGTGGGAGCACCCGACGCGGACAAGGTTATCGTCTGCATGGGCTCCGGCTGCGAAACAATCGAAGAGAGCATTAACAAGCTGAACGCTACGGGTAAAAAGTACGGTCTTGTAAAGGTACGCCTTTACCGTCCCTTCGTTGCGGACGCGTTTGTTGCCGCTCTTCCCGCTACGGTTAAAAAGATTGCCGTGCTTGACAGAACGAAGGAGCCCGGCTCCCTCGGCGAACCCTTGTATCTGGACGTTTGCTCGGCTCTGCTTGAAAAGGGCTTAACCAAGGTAAAGGTTTACGGCGGAAGATACGGCTTGGGCTCGAAAGAGTTCACCCCCTCTATGGTGCTTGCGGTTTACAAGAACCTTGAAAAGAAAGCGCCCAAAAACCACTTTACAATCGGTATTTACGAGGACGTTACAAATACCTCTTTGGACTTCTCGCAGAAGTTCGACGCCGCGCCCGAAGGCTCCACAAGCTGTAAATTCTACGGTTTGGGCTCCGACGGTACGGTAGGCGCAAACAAAAACTCAATTAAAATTATCGGCGACCATACGGACAAGCACGCGCAGGCGTACTTCTTCTACGATTCCAAGAAATCGGGCGGTATAACCGTATCTCACCTCCGTTTCGGCGACACGCCCATTCAGTCGGAATATTTGATTGACAGCGCAGACTTCGTTCAGTGCTCTAACCCCTCCTACGTTACCCGCTACAATATGACGGGCGACATTAAGGACGGCGGTACCTTCCTTATAAACACCTCTGCAACCACGGTTGAAGCGCTTGAAAGCTTTTTGCCCGCAAAGGTTAAGCAGGATATCGCTAAAAAGCACATAAATCTTTACGTTATTGACGCTATCAAGATTGCGGCGGATTTGGGACTGCGCGGCAGAACCAACACCATTCTGCAGTCGGCGTTCTTCCGCGTTAACCCGCAAATTATGCCCTACGACAAGGCTATCGAGTATATGAAGTACATGGCTAAAAAATCGTTCGGCAGAAAGGGCGATGCGGTCGTTCAGATGAACTACAACGCAATAGACGCGGCGGCGGGCGACAACCTTATCAAAATCAACGTTCCCGAAAGCTGGGCAAAGGCAACCAAGGGCGCGAAGATGGTTAAGGGCTCTTCCAACGAATACTATCAGGAAATTATCAAGCCTATCCTCTACCTCGAAGGCGACAAGCTTAAATCTTCGCAGTTCAACGCGGACGGACACGTACCCACCGGCACGACCAAGTACGAAAAGCGCGGCGTTGCGGTGCTTGTACCCGAAATCGACCTTGCAAAATGTATCCAGTGCGGAAACTGCTCGTTTGTGTGCCCGCACGCGTGCCTGCGCCCCGCGGTTATTGCAAGCGGCGCAGAAAAGCCCAAGACGCTTAAAACCAAGGCGGCTATCGGACTTGCGGGCTACGAGTACAGAATGCAGGTTTCGCCCCTTGACTGTATGGGCTGCGGAGTGTGCGCTACCGTCTGCCCCGTAAAGGACGGCGGAGCTATAAAAATGGTACCCATTGCAGAATCGCTTGCAAAGGGCGAGGACAAAAACTGGGAGTTTGCGGTTGAACTGCCCGAGGTTGACACCTCTAAATTCTCTAAGGCGACCGTTAAGGGCTGTCAATTCGCTACCCCGCTGTTCGAGTTCTCGGGCGCGTGCGCAGGCTGCGGAGAAACGCCTTACGTCAAGGTTATAACCCAGCTGTTCGGCGAGGACATGGTTGTTGCAAACGCAACGGGCTGCTCTTCGATATACGGCGGCTCCTCCCCCACCTGCCCCTACACCACAAACAAAAACGGACGCGGCCCCGCATGGGCAAACTCGCTGTTTGAGGACAATGCGGAATTCGGCTACGGTATGAACCTTGCATACAGCGCAAGAAGAACCGCCGTTAAGGGCAAGGTTGAAAAGCTTGCGGAAATGTGGAACGGCAATGCGGAAGCAAAAGCGGCGTGCGACAGCTATCTTGCGGCATTCGAGGACAGAGAAGCTTCCAAAAAGGCAAGTGCAGAGCTTGTAAGCCTGCTTGAACAGTGCAATAACTGCGGTTGCGAATGCGACGCGCTTGTTAAAGAAATTCTTGCCGACAAGGATTGCCTTGCTAAAAAATCAATCTGGATATTCGGCGGCGACGGTTGGGCTTACGATATCGGCTACGGCGGTCTTGACCACGTGCTTGCAAGCGGCGAGGACGTAAACGTGCTTGTACTCGATACCGAGGTTTACTCCAACACGGGCGGACAGGCGAGCAAGGCGACGAACATCGGCGCGGTTGCCAAGTTTGCTTCCGCAGGCAAGAGAATCAAGAAAAAGGATTTGGGCATGATTGCCAAGTCTTACGGCTATGTATACGTTGCACAGTGCGCAATGGGCGCTAATCCCGCTCAGCTTTTGAAGGCGCTGACCGAGGCAGAGGCTTACCACGGTCCTTCGCTTATTATCTGCTATGCGCCTTGCATTAACCACGGCATTAATATGACCAAGAGCCAGCTTGAAGAAAAGGCGGCTGTTGACTGCGGTTACTGGCAGCTGTACAGATACAACCCCGACGGCGAGGTATTTACGCTTGACAGCAAAGAGCCTACGGGCGACTATCAGGCATTCCTTGCGGGTGAAACGCGCTACGCTTCCCTTGTTAAAACTCAGGGCGAGGACGTTGCAAGCGAATTGTTCAGACAGACCGAGGAAAGCGCAAGAGAAAGGCTTGAAGGCTATAAAAAGCTTGCAAGCAAAAAGGACTAAAATAAATATATTATGACGAGAAAAGCCGCCGAGCGCAACTG
>WSNM01000001.1 GCA_013316055.1 Clostridia bacterium
ATGATATTGTGGGGGCAAGGGTAAAGGAAAGGGGCTTTTTGACGGCTAAAATAATAGAAAACGGCGAGTTTACCGAGGGGGTCGGCGGCGGAGTTTGTCAGGTTTCCACAACGCTGTACAACGCCGCGCTTTTAAGCGGGCTTAAAATAGAGGAATTCCATCCTCACACGCTTGCCGTCGGGTATGTGCCGCCCTCGCGCGATGCCATGGTCAGCGGTAAGGCTTTCGATTTAAAAATTAAAAACAACGGCAAAACTCCCATATATATCCGTGCCAATACCACAAACGGAAGCGTCACCTTCGATATTTACGGCAAAAGCGACGGCGCAAAATATTCGCTTAAATCGTCGGTTACGGGCAATATCCCCGCCCCCGAGGAGGCGACCGACGACCCCGACAAGGCGCGCTCGGGCAAGGATGGGCTTATAAGCGAGGGCTATCTTGAAATTATGCGCGCGGGCGTAACCAAAAGCGTGCTTTTGCGCAAGGATAAATACAAGCCCGTAAAACGTATTACCTACGAGGCAAAGCCGGACGGTATCGCGGAAGAAAATTCCGCGGGAGAGGGCTGAAAAAGCGGGCTTTGGGCAAAATATAGGGCAAATAAAAAAACCGACCTCAAATTATTGTGTTTTTCAAGCCTTTATGATAAAATAGAAACGTTAAGGAATTAAAACAGTCCTTGCCGTTTATGATAAAATCATAAAGGCTTGAATTTTTTTGTTTTATCAGGAAGTATATGATTAAGATTTTGGTTGACGCAATGGGCGGCGACAACGCCCCCGCGGCGATAGTGCAGGGCGCGGCTTTGGCTATTGAAAGGGACAGCGACCTGCATATTGTTCTTACGGGCAGACAGCGGGAAATTCAGGCAGAGCTGGATAAGCTTAAATGCGATAAAGCCCGTGTTGAAATAGTCGATTGCGCGGACGTGATAGGTATGAACGACAACCCCGTGGAAGCAGTCCGCCGCGGCGACAGCTCGATGATGAAAGCGTACGCTATGCTGAGGAAGGAAGAGGATATATGCGCGTTTGTAACTGCCGGCTCCACGGGTGCGGCTATTGCGGGCGGGCAGATACTTTTGGGCAGAATACGCGGCGTAAAGCGCGCGGCGCTGTGCCCCGCAATACCCAATTCCCGTGGCGGCGTAACCTTGCTGTGCGATTGCGGCGCCAATACCGAATGCAAGCCGATAATGCTTTGCCAGTTCGCCCTGCTCGCTTCGGCGTATGCCAAGGTCGGCTTCGGAATGCAGAACCCAAAGGTCGGGCTTTTAAACAACGGCACGGAGGAGCATAAGGGAGATTTACTCCGTCAGGAAACGTATAAATATCTGTCGCAGATGGAAGGCGTTAATTTCGTTGGGAATATCGAAGGCAGAGATATTATGGTCGGCGATTGCGACGTTGCCGTTGCAGACGGCTATACGGGCAATATCGCGCTTAAATCAATCGAGGGCTGCGGCAAGCTTGTCCTCGGGGTCATGAAAAAGGAATTTTCCGCAACACTGCGCTCTAAAATCGGCTATCTGTTTTTGAAGAAGGCAATTAAAAATATGCGCGGACAGCTCGACTTCGAAAAGGTCGGCGGCGCGCTTTTGCTGGGGCTTAAAAAGGTAGTCGTCAAAAGCCACGGCTCTTCAAAGCCGCAGACAATTGCGGCGGCAATAGCCAACGCGGCGCATATCTACCGCGGCGGACTTGTGCCCGCAGTCGAAAAATCGCTTGAAAGCGTTGACCTCGATTCGATTGTAACGGAGAGCGGGGAATGAGCTTAGCGGAAACCGAACGCCGTCTGGGCTACGCCTTCAAAAACAAAAGGCTTTTGGAGCGCGCGCTTACACTGCCTTCTGCGGACAAGTCGGAAAACAACCAGACGCTGGAATTTTTCGGGGACGCGATACTCGAATTTCTCGTATCCGAAAAAATTTACGACGAAAATTCAAGCGAGGGCAGTCTTACCGAAAGGCGTAAGCTGATAGTCGCCGACAGCGCGCTTGCGCCCGTTTCCGTAAGGCTCGGGCTGGACAAGGCACTTATACGCAGTCCCTACGACAGTCACAACAAAAAAGCCGTGCCGTCCGTTTACGAGGCGGTTGTTGCGGCAATCTATCTTGACGGGGGAATAGACGCGGCGCGTAAATTCGTGTTTTCCACGCTCGATTTTTCCCCTAAATCGCAGACGGAAAATTACAAGGGGCAATTGCAGGAATTTTTGCAGTCCCGCGGGGAAAGCTGTCCGAGATATGTGTGCGAGGATACGGGCACGCAGCAAAAGCATATTTACGTTGCCGCCGTTACGGTTTCGGGCAGAAGCTTCGAGGGCGTTGCAGAGGTAAAGCAGCAGGCGGAGCAAGCCGCCGCAAGGTCTGCAATGGAATATTTAAAGGGCTTGCAATAAATTATCGTTTGCAATAAGCTGACGGCTGCGGCGAAAACCGCGCTTTTTGCTTAAAACAGGAAATTTTCTATGGTTACATTCAAAAGTATACAGCTTGTCGGTTTTAAATCCTTTGCGGATAAAACCACCATAACGCTCGGCGAGGGCGTAACGTGTATTGTCGGCCCCAACGGCTGCGGCAAAAGCAACGTTGCAGACGCTATCCGCTGGGTTCTCGGCGAGCAGTCGGCTAAAATGATGCGCGGCTCGCAGATGCTTGACGTCATTTTCAGCGGCACCGATAAAAGACGGCAGATGTCCTTTTGCGAGGTAACGCTGACCTTCGACAACACCAACCGCGTCTTTGATATAGACTGCGACGAGGTGGAAATGACAAGACGGCTTTACCGCAACGGCGAAAGCGAGTATCAGCTTAACCGCCAGCCCTCGCGTATGAAAATCCTTACGGGACTTTTGCACGGCGCGGGCGCGGCAAAGGAAGGCTATTCTATTATCGGTCAGGGCAGAATCGACCAGATTATGAACGCCAAGCCGGAGGACAGACGCTCGATTTTCGAGGAGGCGACGGGCATCGTCGTATTCAAGGACAGAAAGGCGGACGCTGAAAGAAAGATGAACGCCGCACGCGACAATCTGTTTGTGTTTGCACAGCGTATGCAGGAGGTAGAGCGTCAGCTTGCTCCCTTGAAAAAGGCGGCGGAAAACGCGCTTAAGCACCGCGAGATATACGCCGAGCAGCGTCTTAACGAAACCAACCTTTACATATTCCGCCACGACGGCGCCGAGGGCGAAAAGCAAAAAATCAACGACAAAAAAGCAAAGATAGACGCGCGCATTGCCGAGCTGGAAAAGCTTATGGAGCAGCTTGTCAACGAATACAAGGCCTGCCGCACGGGGCTGGACGAGGCGGACGTAACCTTACAGGACTTAAACGACCGCATTCGCCGCTTCGAGGTAGGCATAGCCAACAAAAGCGGAGAATCCAAGCTGTACACCCAGCGCGCGCAATCAGCTTTGGACAAGCTTGAAGCGGCGCGGAACGAGCTTAAATATTCCGCACAGCGTATAGACGAGATTGACCGCGATATAAGAAGATTAGAGCAGCTTTCCGGCATAAACACCAAAAGGATTACGGAAGCGAGGGAAAATTCCGAAACGCTCCGCGCGGAAATTGCAGAGCTGTCCAAAAAAATAGCCGATTACGAGTATATGACGGGCGAGCACCGCAAAAAGGTTCTCGACGCGTTCAAGGATTTATCCGAAATGCGCCAGAATATGGGCTCGCTTTCCGCACAAAAGCAGCTGTTAGGCGAGCGCCTTGCGCAGATTGAAGAGGATATGGGGCGTATCCGTGCCCGCCGCGACGAAAGCAAAAGCGCTTACGAGCAGTGCATAGAGCGCGGAAACGCGCTTGCGGATATGCTCGGCAACGAGGACGGACTGCTCGCCGAAGCCGAAGAAAATGTTAAAAAGAGCGAGGAAAAAATCCGCTTTTTAGTCAATCAGATTTACGATACGCAGGCACAGCTTACAAGCATAGGGGAGAGCCTTGCAACCTATCGCGCCATAAGAGAGCGGTTCGAGGGCTACGGCTATTCCGTCAAAAATTTAATGAGCCGCGCCTCGCAGGATTTGACCTTGTCTGCAAAAATCAAGGGACTTATCGCCGACGTTATTTCTTGCGATAAGGAATACGAGGTTGCTATCGAAACGGCCTTCGGCGGGGCAATGCAGAATATTATAACGGGCACCCGCGACGATGCTCGCGAATTAATTGAATTTTTAAAGCGCAACCGTATGGGACAGGTTACGTTTTTGCCGATAGAAGCGCTTAAACCGCGCTATGAAAACGAGCAGATTAAAATAGCCGTGCGCGACAATGGCGCTTTGGGCTTTGCAATCGACCTTGTAAAATTCGACAGGCAGTACGAAAACGTAATTCACAATCTTTTGGGCAATACCTTGATTGTGGACAATATCCAGAACGCCACGCAAATCGCCCGCCGTTATCCCCGCGCCTTTAAAATCGTTACGCTCGAAGGCGACGTAATCGCGACAAGCGGCTCTATGACGGGCGGAAGCAAGCGCGAATCCGCGGGCAATTTGCTTGCCAATGAAAGAAGAATTAAAGAGCTTGAAGAAAGTCTTGAAGCAAAAAAGCTGTTTTTGCACCGCGCCGACGGCAAGCGCGCCGAGCTGGACGCGGTCAAGGCGGAAGCCGATGCCGAGCTTGCCGTCCTGAACAAAAAATTGCAGGACGCAAGGTTAGAGCTTGCTTCCATTACCGAAAAGCAGACCGCGCTTTTGCAGGCGGTTACCTCGGCGGAAAGCGAGTATGCGGCGTACGGTCAGTCGGTTTCTGCCATACGCGAACGCTTAAAGGGGCTTGACAGCGAATATACGGGCGTATCCGCGGGCGCAAGCGAGCTTACCTCGCAGTCGGACGCGGCTTCCTCGCAAATGGACGACATGAGCGCGGAATTTGACAAGCTGACCGAGGAGCGCAACGAAAAGAACGAAAAAATGAACGGTATGCTGGTCGATATTGCCTCGCTTGAAAGCGCGGTATCGGCAAGCCGTGAAAACACCGAAAGATTACAGCGAGAAAAAGCGGGGCTTTTGGACAAGATTGAAAGGACAAACGCAACAATTCCCGCAATTCAGCGCGAGATTGACGAGTTCAAGGCTCAGGCAGAGCGCACCGCGCTCATCGAGGAGGAGCAGGCTGTTGTAAACGATTTGCGCCGCCAGATAGGCGGAGTAACCGCTTCCAAAAACACCCTTAACGAGCGCATTAAGCAAATCGACCTTGAAAGATACAACAGCGCGGAGGAGCGCGAACAGCTTATAACCAAAACTCATAATCTCGATTTGGCGCTTGCCAAAATCGACAGCGATTTGGAGGGGCTGCGCCAAAGGATAGAGGACGAGTATCAGCTTGATTACGAGGGCTGTCTGCAATATAAAACAGATGACTTCGACCCCGCTCTTGCGCCCGCCAATATCGCAAACTGCAAGCGCAAAATTTCGGTAATGGGTGCGGTAAACCCCAACGCGGTAGAGGAGTATGACGAGGTCAGCGCGCGTTATGAAAAAATGTGCGCCGATAAAGAGGATATGGAAAAGGGGCTTGCAGACCTTACAGCCGCGCTTGACGATATCCGCGCGGAAATGCAGAAGATTTTCGATGATGGCTTCAATCTTATAAATGAAAACTTCAAGCGCACCTTTAAAGAGCTTTTCGGCGGCGGCAGAGCGGAATTGCAGCTCGATTACACCGACTGCGACGACCCTTTAAATGCGGGCGTGGATATTATAGCCTGTCCCCCCGGTAAAAAGCTTACCAAAATTTCGCTGTTGTCGGGCGGAGAGCGCGCGCTGACGGCGATTGCAATTCTGTTTGCAATTATCGATATGCGCCCCATGCCATTCTGCGTGCTTGACGAAATCGAGGCGGCGCTGGACGAGGCGAACGTTGCAAGATATGCAAAATATTTAAAGAAGTTCGCTCAGGATACGCAGTTTATAGTCATAACCCACCGTAAGCCAACTATGGAAAACGCAGATATACTTTTCGGCGTTACTATGGAGGAGAAGGGCGTTTCCAAGGTGGTTTCTGTCAAGCTTTCCGAGGTTGCGGAAAGGCTCGGCGGCGATACCATACAGTAATAAGGTTTTTCTATGGGATTATTTTCTAAATTAAAAAACGCATTAAAAAAGACGAGGGATAACCTCTCGTCCGCGCTTTCAAAGCTGTTTTCAAAAAACAAAATAGGCAACGAGTTTTACGAGGAGCTTGAAGAAATTTTAATAGGCGCGGATATTTCCGTAAATACAGCAGAGGAAATCGTTGATGAAATCCGTGCGGAGGCAAAGCAGGAAAAGCTGCGCGACAAGCAGTTTATAACCGATTTGCTTAAAGACGTTCTGGAGGAAAAGCTGACAGAGGCGGAAATTCCGCAGATAGAATATCCCGCCGTAATTATGCTTGTCGGCGTTAACGGCGTTGGCAAAACAACCACCGTCGGCAAGCTTGCAAGCTACTTTTTAAGGCAGGGCAAAACAGTTACCGTGGCGGCGGCGGATACCTTCCGCGCGGCGGCGGCAGACCAGCTTACCGTCTGGGCGGAAAGGGCAAAGGTGCGCATAGTCAAGCACGAGGAGGGCAGCGACCCCTCCGCGGTTGTTTTCGATGCGCTTACCTCGGCAAAGGCAAAGGGTACGGACGTTGTAATTATAGACACTGCGGGCAGACTTCACGTCAAGGCGCATCTTATGGAAGAGCTTAAAAAGATGTCGCGCGTGGTGGAAAGGGAGTGCCCGAATTCGAATTTTTATAAATTCCTTATTCTTGACGCAACTACGGGCAACAACGCAATTTCTCAGGCGGAAATTTTCGACGAGGCGGTAGAGCTTGACGGAATTGTGCTTACCAAGCTTGACAGCTCGGCAAAGGGCGGATTTGTAATTTCGCTTTGCGGCGAATTGCAAATACCTGTCGTGTTCACGGGCGTCGGCGAAAAAATGGAGGATTTGGAAGCCTTCGACGCGGAAGAATTTATCGACGGAATACTTTAAAAAGGTTTAAGACTTTATAAAAAGCGGCGCGGAAGCATTAAATGCTTCCGCGCCGCCCTTTTGCGATTAAGTCGGAATTTACATAGTATAAGGACAATTGCCCCCGTAATATGCCTTATTCAAGCGCAAACGGATTATAAATCGTCTACGTCCTGTACGGGCATACCGCCGTCTATCGGCGTGCCTGTGTAGCTTCCGTTGGGGTCAAAGCTGTCCCTGAACTTATTTGCAGTTCTTCGTGTTCTTTTTGCCACAACCCTTACCGCCGCAGTTCTTTACGTTCTTGCTGTCGCTCTGAGTGTTTCTTGCAGTGTTCTTTTCAGTGTTTTCGTTGGTCTTTCTCATAATTTCTCCTTTTCAAACGGGATATGCAACAAAACTTCGCCCTGACTTGACTGGCAAAGCGGGCATTTGTCCCACGCCTTTGTAGAGGTGTGCATATATCCGCACTCGCCGCAAATATACAGTATAGGCGACTCGTTGCTGTACAGCACTCCCTTGGAGAACGCTTCGTGAAGGTATCTGAAAATCATTTCATGATGCACTTCAACCTTCGCAACCAATTTGAAAAGGGATGCAATATCCTTAAAGCCTTCATCCTCTGCGTCCTTTGCAAACGCGGGGTAAATTACGGTATGCTCCTCGTGCTCGTCGTCCGCCGCAAACTTCAAGCTCTCCGCAATGTCGCCGCCGTGATAGGGGTAACCTGCATCGAGGTTGATATTGTCAAGGCACTGTCCGCGCTTTTGAAGCTCTTCCATAAACCTTCTCGCATGCACAGTTTCATTCTTTGCAAGCACCTTAACCGCTTCCGCAAGGGCAATGTAGCCCTGCTGTGTAGCCGCGCGGGCAATAAGCTGATAGCGCATTCCCGCCTGACTTTCGCCGGCAAAGCTTCTTGCAAGATTTTTATAAGTCTTGGTTTCGTCAAATTGCATATAAATCCTCCGTCTGCAAATTATTGTGGACGGTAACGGCGTTTTTATGCGCATTTTTTAATTTCCATATTTTTGCAATTTCATTTAACAATCTTGACAAACCGTAAGCTAAGCGTTAAGATATCCGTAAGCAGTGCTTGTTGCCCTGCGGAAATTTTACTTGAACGTTCAAGTAAAATGCAAAAAAATCACTTTGGAAAGTGTACGGTTTTATGAAGTATACGGCTACAAACATAACAGGCATAGGCGACCCGTTTGTTCTTTACGACAACGGAACGTATTATATGTACGCCACGCACGACAACAACGGCATAAGCGTCTGGAAGGGCTCTTGTCCAAAGGCTTTGCAGTATGCCGGCATTTGTTATCGTGGGGAGCACAGCTTCGGCTACGAATGCTTTTGGGCGCCAGAGGTGGTTAAAAGAGCGGACGGCAGGTTTGTTATGCACCTTACCGCGCGCGACAGAAGGGACGGCGTTCTGCGTACGGGCGTTGCGGTTTCCGACAGCCCCGAAGGTGGTTTCACGGACGCTGTCGCGGGCTCGGCAATGTTCGATATCGGAACGGCCACAATCGACGCAAGCTGCTTTATCGACGACGACGGAAAAGCCTATCTGTTTTTTGTGAAGGATTGTTCAACAAACATAATCAACGGCATACACACAAGTCAGATATTTGCGGCGGAGCTTTCCTCCGATTTAACAAGGCCGGTAAGCGAGCCGGTGCTTGTCGCCGAGCCCTCGCAGGAGTGGGAAACGCATTCGCTTCCCGCGCCGACTGTCGGGTTGATTGAGGACTTTGAAAGCAGGGGCGAAAAAACCGCGTTTTTGTGGAACGAGGGTCCCTCGGTTTTGAAGCATAACGGAAAATATTATCTTACCTATTCGGCAAACTGCTTTGACAGCAGGTTTTATTCTGTAGGCTATGCGGTTGCGCAAAAGCCGCTCGGACCCTACATAAAATGCGGGGATAACCCGATAATGAGCTATATAGAGGGCGAGCTGTCGGGGCCGGGGCACAATTCGTTTTTCAAAAACGAAAGGGGAGAAACGCTTTGCGCCTTCCACGCGCATACCTATTACGATAAGCCCTCGGGCGACAGAAGATACTGCTTTTGCGGTGTAAGCTTCGATAATGACGGAAGGCTTAAGCTATTGTATAAATGAAACGGAATTTCCGCGGTCAATGCGGAAAATTTTAAATAAGGGAGCACCTTTAGCAAATAAATGTAAAGGCGCTCCCTTATTTTCTTACGTTGCTGTGTCTTTTCGGTAAAAAATTTAAGGATTTCGGTAGCGGCGGAGGGTGTTTCAGCTTCTCGGGGGCATTGAAGAGCATTCCACAAGCTCGCACTCGGTAAGCGTGGGGTTGCCCTCGTGACTGTTTCTGCTTAAAAAAGCCTCGTCAATCACATAGTCGCGCGGGATATTCTTAGGGGAAAAGCCCGTAACCGCTTTAAAAACTCTGTTAAAATTTCTTATGGTGGAAAAGCCGCACTTGCTTGCAATTTCGGTTATTGCGGCGGACTCGCCTGAGTTAAGCATGCTGACGGCCTTGCTTATTCTTATATAATTTAGGTACCGCGAGAAGGGTACGCCCGCAGTGTTATGGAAAAACCTCGAAAAATATGCGGCGTTCATACCCATAAAATCGGCGGCGCTTTCAAAGCTGAAAAACTCGTAATTTTCGCTCATAACGTCCAAAAGCTGTTTAAAGCGTTCTGTCGTCTGCTTGGGCTTTGCTCGCGCAACGGTTTCTCCGTTTCTGAATATGTTCAGTACAAATTTTGCAACGGTAAGCGCGGTGTCCGCCTCGTAAAGGTCATTCCCTTCAAGTAAGTCCGCTTTCAGCGAGGAATACAGCGCTTCCACGCCGTGCCCGCACTCAAGCAAGGGCGAGGCAAGCAGCCTTCTGCCAGCAAACGGCTTTATTATGTCATAGGTAAAAAATATCGTTATCAGTATATTGTCCGGCTGTTCGGCACGGATAAAATGCAGCTGCTCGCTGTCAATAAAAAACGCTTGTCCGCATTCCAGACGGTAAACGCTTTTATCGCACATAATTTCAAACGCGCCTCTTTCCGCGCAAACAAGCTCGCAGTCGGTGTGCCAGTGGGTAAGGTTTTGCGAATTGCGGTATTTTCCGACCCAGACCTTTTCGTTTTTGCCGTAATAGCGTATCTCATGTTTAATCTGCATAGGTATTTTCATTGTATCGCCAAAATACGGCTTTGTCAATATGCGAATGACAGTAAAAGTAAAAAAATGTCCATAACGTGTAAATTGAATGCTTGTAACCTTACGTTGCGTATATTACTATAAATGTAGGATAATTAAGGGAGCTTTTACATGAAAAACGTGTATGCGAGTATAGATAAGCTTGTCGATTATGCGGCGGATAATCTTTGTCTTGACGAAAGAAACGCAGATTTTGCCAAAAACGGAATTTTCAGACTGCTCGGGCTTAACAGCTATGCAGAGGGAACGGAATGCAAAAATAATTCCGAAGCCTCGCCCGATAAGCTTCTTGCGGAATTTGTGCAAGCCTGCGTTGCGACGGGACTGTTCGGCGAGGAAGAGGGCGAATATTACTGCGACGCCGTTATGGGCGAGCTTATGCTTAACCCCAAGCAGACGGAGGATATATTTTACGAAATTTACCGCAACAACGGCGCGTCGGCGGCAACGCAGTGGTTTTACGATTATTGCGTAAAGGCAGATTATGTCAAAAAAGCAAAGCTGGACAAAAATCCGCGTTTTGAGCAGGACGGATTGATTATAACGATAAACAAAGCCAAGCCCGAATTCCGCGACCCCAAAAGGGCGGCGGCGGGCAACTTGGTTGTGGGCGGCTATCCCAAGTGCAGTATCTGCCACGAGAACGAGGGCTTTGCGGGCAGAAGCAAGCGCACGCTCAGAACGGTTAATTTAACGCTCGGCGGGCAAAAATGGTTCTGGCAGTTTTCGCCCTACGGATATTTTTATCAGCACGGAATTGCGGTAAACTACGCTCATACGCCTATGCATACGGACAGGGCAACGTTTACGCGCCTTATGGACTTTGTGGATTTGTATCCGCATTATTTTATAGGCTGTAACGCGCCTTTGCCGAGGATAGGCGGAAGCGTGCTTGCGCATGACCACTATCAGGGCGGGGGCGAGGTGTTGCCTATGCACAGGGCAAAAGCGGCGTTTATTCTTAAAAGCAAAAACCACCCCGACGCCGTTATCGAGGTGCTTGAATGGGCGGGTACGGTCGTCCGCGTCGTTTCCGCAAACCGCGCTTCGATAGAGGATATATCCGAGGCAATCCGCAAAAAATGGGTTGCATACGAGGATAAAGCGCTGGGGATTATCCCCGAGGATAAGGACGGCGTGCACAACGCAATCAGCCCTACGGTAATCAAAACAGACCGCGGCTATGAAATGAGTATAATTCTGCGCAGTAACATAACAAGCGATAAATTCCCCGATGGAATTTTCCACGCCCACCCAGAATTTCATATAATCAAAAAGGAAAGCATAGGGCTTATCGAGGCGCAGGGGCTGTTCATTCTCCCCGGCAGATTAGAGGGCGAGCTTGCTGAAATCGAAAGGCTGATTGAAGGCGGAAAGCCGTTGCCCCCCGAATATGCGGCGTTTAAGCTTGTTTTTGACGAGGCGCGCGCAATATACTGCAGTGCGCCGGAGCAGGGCGCGCATTCGGCTATGCGTAAGGAATTAGGCAGTATCTGCAACAGAATTCTTGAAAATACTGCGGTATTCAAGGATAAAAAGCAGACGGTTGAATTTTTAGAGGGGTTGGGTTACGCTTTATGACAGACGAAAAGGCTTACGCTTACAAGGTTACCGCCGCGGGAAGGGTTAACATCATCGGCGAGCATATAGATTACTGCGGGGGCAAGGTTTTTCCCGCCGCGCTTTCGCTTAAAAACACGGTATATGTGCGCCCCAACGGCACAAAAAATATAAATTTAAGCTGGACCACACTGCCCGATAAGGTCAGTCTGGATACCGAAAATCTGCTTCGGTACAAGTCGCTTAAATACGGCAACTATCAGGCGGGTAGTGCGCTTATGTGGCAGCAGTCGGGCAAAAAAATTGTCGGCTGCGATATGCTTCATGACTGTACCGTGCCCTTCGGCAGCGGGCTGTCATCCTCCGCCGCGATAGAGGTTTCCACAATAGCCGCGCTTGCCGCGGTTGCGGGCGAGGAAATCGACCCCGTGGAAATCGCCCTGCTTGCGCAGAAGGCAGAGCGCGAGTTTGCGGGGGTAAACTGCGGAATTATGGACCAGTACGCCTCGGCGTGCGGCAAAAGCGGCAACGCAATGCTGCTTGACTGTAAAACGCTTAAATGCGAATACGTTCCCGTAAAAATGGGCGCGTATTCTCTGGTAATAATCAACTGCAACAAGCCGCACAACCTTGTGGAAAGCAGATATAACGAGCGCCGTGCGGAAACGGACGCAGGGCTTGAAGCCTTGAAGGACATTGCGGGAATTACCTGTCTTGCCGATTTAACGCTTAAACAGTTTGACAGATGCGCTTCTTTGTTGCACAATAAGATTAGGTATCGCGTTAAACACGTTGTAGAGGAGTGCGAAAGGGTTAAGCTTGCGCAAAACGCTATGGCGGCGGGCGATATGGTCACCTTGGGCAGACTTTTAAACGAATCGCACAACTCGCTCAGGTATCTGTACGAGGTAACGGGTAAGGAGCTTGACGCGCTTGCCTCGGCGGCGCAAGGTCACCCCGCGTGTGCGGGCTCGCGCATGACGGGCGGCGGCTTCGGCGGCTGTACTATATCCATTGTCAAAACCGAAGCGGTCGAGGACTTCAAAAAATACGTTCTTGCGCGTTACGAAAAGGATACGGGCTACAAGGCGACCTGCTACGAGGCGGAAATTTCCGACGGAATAACTGTTCAAAAGCTGTAAAAAGCAGTTTTTAATAAAATAAGCAGATAAAAATGCTTTAAGGAGTAAAAAATGAAAATTCTTGTAACGGGCGGCGCGGGCTATATCGGCTCGCATACATGCGTAGAGCTGTTGAACGGCGGTCATGAGGTTATTGTGGTTGACAACCTCAGCAATTCCTCTAAGGAAAGCTTAAACCGCGTTGTGCAAATAACGGGCAAAAGGCTTGACTTTTATAACGTTGACATACGCAACGCCTATGCCATGAATAAAATTTTTGCCGAAAATAAGATTGACTGGGTTATTCATTTTGCCGGTCTTAAAGCGGTCGGAGAAAGCTGTGCAAAGCCCGTAGAGTATTACGACAACAATCTCGGCGGCACGCTGGTGCTTTTGCAGGCTATGCGCGCGCACGGCTGTAAGAGGATAGTCTTTTCCTCCTCGGCAACCGTCTACGGCGACCCAGAGGTTCTGCCCTTGACGGAGGACTGCAAGACGGGCGGCACCACAAACCCCTACGGCACAAGCAAGTATTTTCAGGAAATAATGCTCGGCGACGTGTACAAGGCGGATAACGATTGGTCGGTTGTGCTTTTAAGATACTTCAACCCCGTCGGCGCGCACGAAAGCGGGCTTATCGGCGAGGACCCTAAGGGCATTCCCAACAACCTGACACCTTATATCGCCAAGGTAGCCATAGGCGAGCTGAAGGAAATAGGCGTATTCGGCAACGACTATCCCACGCCCGACGGAACGGGGGTGAGAGATTACATTCACGTTGTCGACCTTGCTAAGGGTCACGTTGCCGCTATAGAAAAGATAGCCAACAGCGGAGTTTATACCTACAATTTGGGTACGGGCATAGGCTGCAGCGTGCTTGACGTGGTGCACGCGTTTGAAAAGGCTTGCGGCCGTCAGCTGCCCTACGTCATCAAGCCCCGCCGCGCGGGCGATATTGCCGCGTGCTATGCGGACGCTTCCAAGGCGGAGCGCGAGCTCGGCTGGCATGCAGAGCTCGGCATTGACGAAATGTGCGCCTCGCTTTGGCGCTGGCAGCAAATGAACCCCGAGGGCTATAACAAAAAATAACTATGACCGAAAAACAAAAAATGCTCGCGGGTAAAATTTACGACCCCAACGACGCAGAATTATTAAAGCTGAGGCAAACGGCGCACAGACTTTGCAAACAGTATAACGATACCTTTGAAGAGGAGGCGGAAGCGCGCAAAAATATTCTTGACGGACTTCTTCCCGACCGCGGCGAGGGCGCGTATCTGCAAGGGCCCGTATATTTCGATTACGGCGTATTCACGCATGTCGGCAAAGGCTTTTATGCAAATTTTAATTTGACGGTGTTAGACGTCTGCCCCGTAACAATCGGCGATAATGTTTTTGTAGGTCCCAACGTTTCATTGCTTACCCCCAAGCACCCGCTTTGCTTCGAGGACAGAAACCCTTATTTAAGCGACAAGGGCTATTATACCGACAAGGAGTACGGCGCGCCCATAACCATAGGCAGTAACGTATGGATAGCGGGCAACGTAACCGTGCTTGCGGGCGCGGAAATAGGCGACGGCTGTGTTATCGGCGCGGGCTCGGTAGTGACGGGCAAAATTCCCCCGCACAGTCTTGCTTACGGCAACCCTTGCAAAGCGGTAAGAAAAATTTCCGAAGCGGACAGGCTGGAATTCAAAAAGGAATTATTTTAATGAATATTACAAAAGCGCAAAAGGACGGCTATACGCTTATCAGTGTGGAAAACGATGCGGGAATGCTTTTAAGGCTGACGTCGCTCGGCGCGGGCATACGCGAAATTATCGTCCCCGACAAAAACGGACAGCGGCAGACGGTTACGCTTTGCCCCGTTGACGAAGAGGTATATAAGAGCGGCTATCACGGCAAAACAATCGGCAGAACCTCCGGCAGAATAAACGGCGCGAGGTTTACCGTAGACGGCAATACCGCCGTGCTCGAAAAAAACAACTGCGGAGAGGACAATCTTCACGGCGGAGCCACGGGACTGCACGCGCAGAGCTTTGAATACGAGATTAAGGAAACGGAAAACGGCGTAGACGTAGTGTTTGCATATCTGTCGCCGCACGGCGAGGGCGGATACTTCGGAGAGGTCAAAATTAACGTTATTTACCGCATATACGGGGGTCAAAACCGCTTTGATATAATTTTCGAGGGCGCCCCGTCGCAAAAAACCTTGCTCAATCTTACCAACCACGTCTATCTGAACATGGGCGGAGGTCTTAGCGAAAGCGTGCTCTCGCAAACGCTGTATTTAAACGCTTCGCACATCGGCAGACTTAACGAAAGACTTATTGTAGAGGAGCTTATTCCCGTACCTGAGGAGTTTGATTTCCGCACTCCCCATAAAATCGGCGAGCATATCGCCGCCGACAGCGTTCAGCAGTATACAAAGGGCTACGACCACCCGTTCTTTTTAAAGGAAGGCGGGCTCGATAAAACGGCTTGCGCGCTGCAATCTGATAAAAGCGGCATTCGCCTTGAAATACGCACTACATACCCGTGTGTGGTGCTGTATACCGACAACTATGCGGACAGCTCGGTTGAGGTATATAAGGGACGCTATGACGAGCAGTACCTTGCCGCATGTCTGGAATGTCAATACCACCCCGACGGCGTGCATCAGTCGCCTGAAAGCTGCGGCATAGTATCGCCCGAAAAGCCTTACCGCGAAGTTATCGAATACCGCTTTAAGCTTGTTTAAAACAACCGTAAACGCGGCATATGTGCCGCTCAATTAAAAAAACCGTAAAGGAAAAATATTATGAAATTCCAAAGAACCGAATACCCCAGACCTCAATTCAGACGCGACGAGTGGCTGCCGCTCAACGGCGAATGGGAGTTCGCCTTTGACGACGGAAACAAGGGCGTAAGGGCCCGTTATTATGCGGGCAAAGCCGCATTCGGCAAAAAAATAAACGTGCCCTTTACCTATCAGTACGAGGCAAGCGGAATCAACGACAAGACCTCGCACCCCATAGTGTGGTATCGCCGCAGCTTCGAGGTGGACAAAAAATACAAGGGCAAACGCGCGCTGCTGTGCTTTAATGCATGCGATTACGAAACGGACGTATGGGTTAACGGCGTGCACGCTGTCAACCATAAGGGTGGCTTTGCACCGTTCAGTGCGGACGTAACCGACTGCCTTTCCGCAAGCGGTAAAAACGTAATCGTGGTGCGCTGTTACGACCCCGACGAGCCCACCGTGCCGCGCGGCAAGCAAAGCTGGACGGGCAAGCCCTTCGGCTGCTGGTATTGGGCAAACACGGGCATATGGCAAAGCGTCTGGCTTGAATTTTTCGGCAAGGACGCAATTTCGCAATACACCCTCACGCCGGATATTGACACCTGCTCCTTCGGCGGTGAAATCACCACGCTTTACGCAGTGGCGGACGAGCTTTCTATTACCGTAAAATACAAGGACGAAATAATCAAAACCCAGCGCATTTCCACGGACGGCAAGTATACGCGCTACAACGTAAGTCTTATGGAGCTTGACTTCGTTGACGAATGCCACTATTGGACGCCAGAAAAGCCAAATCTTTTCTATGTCGATTTTGTTCTCTATTCGAAGGGCAAGCCCGTCGATACGGCGCACACGCGCTTCGGTATGCGCAAAATTTCCGTTGACGAGTTCGGCAATATCTGCCTTAACAACCGCAGGCTTTATCAAAGGCTTATTCTTGACCAGGGCTACTGGCAGGAAAGCGGGCTTACGCCGCCTTCCGTTGACGAAATAAGGAAGGATATAGAGCTTTCCAAGGCAATGGGCTTTAACGGCGCAAGAAAGCACCAGAAGGTGGAGGACCCGTATTTCTACTATCTTGCGGACGAAATGGGCTATTTGTGTTGGTGCGAAATGCCTTCCGCATACAATTTCAATTCCGACGAAATTTATATGCAGTCCCGCGAGTGGCAGGAGCTTATCTCCGTTGCAAGAAATTTCACAAGCGTAATCTGCTATGTTCCCCTAAACGAAAGCTGGGGCGTGAGAAAAATTCTTAACGACAACAGCCAGCAGGACTACGGCCGTTCGCTGTATTATCTTACAAAAGCAATCGACCCTTCAAGGCTTGTTTCCACAAACGACGGCTGGGAAAACCTCGACGTTACGGATATACTGTCCATTCACGACTACGCCTTCGACAGCTCGGAATTCGCAGAAAAATATTATGCGGAAAATTATAATTCGCTGTATCCTCAGGGCAGAAAGCTTATGGCGGAGGGCTGCGAATACTGCGGTCAGCCCGTAATATTCAGCGAGTTCGGCGGCATTGCAATGCACAAGGATGAAGGAAACGGCAATTGGGGCTATAACAGCGGCGCCGAAAACGACGAAGAGTTTTATGCCCGTCTTGAAAATCTTTTAAAGGGCGTTTACGAAAGGGAGTTTCAGGGCTATTGCTTTACACAGCTTACAGACGTCCAGCAGGAGGTTAACGGGCTTTTAGACGAATATCACAAGCCCAAGCTCGATATAAAGCGCTTAAAGGCTATATTCGAAAATAAATAAGTATTGATAAAATGAAATCAGTCCCCGACGCGTATTCGGTAATTATGGCTGTGATTTAACTGTTATTTTGCAAGTAAAGGCGTAAAAATTCGGCATTGACAAGCTCGGTACATTGCAGTATAATATCGTAAAGCGAGGCAAAAATGAACAAAATTATTACCATAAGCCGACAGTTCGGCAGCGGCGGCAGGGCTATCGGCAAGGCAGTTGCGGATAAGCTCGGCATTCCGTGCTACGACCGCGAAATTATCGGACAGGTCGCGCAAAGCAGCGGACTTTCCGAGGAGTATATCGAAGCCACGGGCGAATACTCTATGCACCGCACATGGCTTGGCAGGGCGCTCAGCACAACCCACGCCGCAGGCGCCCTTAATAACGAGGATTTAATCTGGGTGGAGCAGAGGAAAATCATACTATCCTTAGCGGACAAGGGTGCTTGCGTGATAGTAGGTCGCTGTGCCGACTATATTTTAAAGGACAGGTGCGACCTGCTTACAGTGTTTATCCACGCGGACGATAAATCGCGTGCAGAGCGCATAGTAAAGCTTTACGGCGAGCGCGCCGACAAGCCCGAAAAGCGCCTTAAGGACAAGGACAAACGCAGAAGCGCGTACTATAAATATTATACCGAAACCGATTGGGGCGTTGCGGCAAACTATAATATCGCGCTGGACAGCGGCGCCCTCGGTATAGACAAATGCGTCGAAATTATCGCTTGCGCGTACGGCGCAAAATAATTAAATTCGGCGTTTAAAATTAATAAAAAAGCGGCGGAGCGTGCAAAAACGCGCTCCGCCGCTTTTTGTTGTTTTTTCGACAAATTTCCAAAAAACACATAATAAACCGCATAAAACATACTTAAATATTCGATAAAATTCGACAAAATGTTCGACAAAAAGTAGTCAAAAATCTACTAAAACCAACTAAAAGCAACAAAAAAATCATAACAAATACTAATTGTTCAAGGACGGAAAAACGACCTATAATTATAGCTGTTTAAGGCCCATTTTTTCTTTACTCTAATATATAATGGCAGAGTAAATTTTCGCGCCTTGAAAATGCTTATGATAGACCAGAAATTCGAAGAGGTTTTCACCTATGAAGCGCTGTATCAGGCGCACATGCGCGGGCGGCTTGCCAAGCGTGACAAAAAACCGCTTGTACGGTTCGAGAACGCTATGCTCGGCAATCTGTACAACGTTTACAAAAAATTGCAGGACGGCACCTTCAAGCTGCGCGGCTATAACCATTTTACCGTGTTCGAGCCTAAGCGGCGCGAAATCCAGACGCTTCATTACTCCGACAGAGTGGTCCAGCACGTTTTGTGCGACGACGTTCTTGCGCCGTACTTCACAAAGCGCACGGTAATCGATAACGCCGTCTGCCAGAAGGGCAAGGGCAGCCACTTTGCATTAAGGCGGTTCGAGGATATGCTCCGCGGCTTTATCCGCACCCACGGCGCAAACGGCTATTTTTTAAAATGCGATATTTTAAAATATTTTCCCACAATACCGCACGCGCGGCTTAAAGAAATTTTTTGCTCCCAAATCCGCGATGCCCGCATAAAAGCGTTGCTGACCATGATTATAGACAGCTACCATACCGACATTGCCTACCTTGACCGTTACGGCATCCGCCCTATCGGTTCCGAGCCTGACAAAACGGGCAGAGGCATTCCCATCGGCAACCAGACAAGTCAGGTTTTCGGACTTTTTTATCTTAACGAGGTAGACCGCTTTGTCAAGGAGAAGCTGCGCGTTAAAATTTATTCCCGATATATGGACGATTTCGTCATTGTCCACGAAAGTAAAGAATTTTTGCAGAAAACGCTTGAACAGCTCACCGTGCTTGTGCATCGCCTCGGGCTGGAATTCAATTCCAAAACCCAGATTTTCCCGCTTAAAAACGGCGTTACCTATCTTGGCTTCCGCTATTACGTCACGCCCGCGGGCAAGGTCGTAAAAACCGTTAAAAAGCAAACCAAACGCCGCCTGCGGTGGCGTGCAAAGCTGCTTAAAAAGGCGGCGATAGAAGGGCTTATCACCTCCGAGCGGGTTCAGCAGTCATTAGCGGCGTTCCACGGCCATTTAAAGCATTCCCGCGGCTACCGTCTTGAAAAAGAAATTTTAAAAAAATTAAGCGCGTATGCCGCTTTCGGTGGCGCAGTAACAAAGCCTGTAACAAAGCCCGCAACAAAGCCCGCAACAGCGCCAAAAAATAAATAAAAACAACTCAAAATTATAAAATTCACAAGGAGAGCACATGCAGCAAGAAGAACAGCTCTCGCTGGACCAGCTTGAAAAAGAAATCCTGCAAGAGCTTAACTCGCCCGAGGCAGTCGGCATTACCGACCCTGCCGCGGCAACGCGCAAATCGTACCATATCAGCGACTTCGACAACCCGCGCGATAAAGAAATGGCGGTATTCACGCACGCGAAAAAATTAAGCGAATACATTTTTGTAATCACCGAAAAATCGCCGAAAAAATACCGTTGGAGTATAATCAGCCGATTGCAGAACGCCTCGGTAGAGCTTGTCGAAAACCTTTACCGCGCCAATTTCGAGCGTGACGAAGCCCTGCGCATAACCTTTCAGAAGTGCGCGGCGGTGTGCATAAAGCTAATCGACTTTTATGCGGAAACCGCAAGAAAAAAGCAGGCAATCACAATTCGGCAAACCGCGGTGCTTGCAAAGCACATAGCCGAAACCGAAAAACTGCTAAACGGCTGGGTAAGGAGCACAAAACGCAAAATGTAAACGCAAAACGCAAATTCAAATCAAAACAATATTCACTCACTTCAAAAAAGCTCGGCATGGCTTTACACAAAAAAAGCCGCACCGTAACTTTTAGGGTGGAGGCTCTATTCCAAGGGGCTGGCTGCGCTCCGGCAATAACAACAACGCTAACAATGCTAACGCACTGACGGCCTCGGGCAACAATACTTGGACCACTGTTTCGTCCGTCGCTGCTGTCCGCCCCGCGCTTCACTCGCTTGCCAAACAACTTAATACAAAAAAGCTCGGCACGGCTTTACACAATAAAAGTCGCACCGTAACTTTTAGGGTGGAGGCTCTGCTTATACGGACCTGGCTGCGCTCCGGCAACAACAATAACGCCAACAATGCAAATGCTCTGGCAGCCTCGGGCAATAACAACGGTTCTACTGTTTCGTCCGTCGCTGCTGTCCGCCCCGCGCTTCACTCGCTTGCCAACAAACCAACTTACCAAGTTAAAGCACGGCAAGGCGCTTGCAGGTAATACACGGCTTTTTTAAAAACTCCAATTTCGCTTAAAAAAAACAAAAAAACCCGTATTCTTGCAGGCGCCAAGCCGTCCTTTATATAGGGCGGAAGCTTTATATCTTCCTGGCTGCGCTCCGGCAACAATAACAACGCGAGCAATGCAAACTTTCTGACAGCCTCGGGCAACAATAACAATACGACTGTTTCGTCCGTCGCTGCTGTCCGCCCCGCGCTTCACTCGCTTGCGTACAAAAGACAAGGCAAGTTTTCCGGTATTCAAAAGGTTCAAGGACCTTTGAACAGAAAAGATTTGAGAATGAAGGGGGCCTCCGTCCTGCCTGCGCTTATAAAGCAATGGCGAAACCTGTCCAACCTTGTGCCAACGGCTTCGGCTGAAACAATCCGTCGCATTTGGTTCATCAGCTTGCATGCAAGCGGTTGGGCATTTTTTTGTGCCAAAAACTACAAAAAGCAACAAAAAACAGCATTATACCCCATTATACGACGCTGTTCGATAAAAAAATTTTATGTTAAATTCAAACAAAAATAAATCGCGTAAAAGCAAAAAAAAGTTCGCCTATTAATATGATAGGCGAACTTTTTTTGTCGAAGTTTGTCGAACGAAATTCGCAAAACCACAAAAAAGAGCTATTTTCGGACAAATTATCATAAAATAATATGGATAAATGAAAAAATTTTTAAAATTCGTTGACAATTCTAACAAATAGTGATAGTATACGTTTACAAAAGTTCGCCTATCATATTAATAGGCGAACTATCTGTGCATAAAAAAAATTGAAATTGTTATAAAAAAAGGTAGGGTTTTTGGTATGACAATACACAAGAAGGGACAGGCAAAAAACAGCCGTTTATGCGCTGTTTTAAGCCAAAAAGCGACAAAAATCGGCACTTTATTCGCAACGTTTATATTAAGCTTGGCGTGCGCGATAGGCGCGCTTTTGCCGTCTGTTAATACAAACGCAATGCAGAGCGGTGTTACTTATTCACAAATAGGTGAAATCTGGAATGACACGCGCAACCGCTTCAACTCGGCAGAGCTTACAAAGCTGTTCAATCAGCTTGCCGGCAGTGACTACACGGCGGCGACAAAACCGAAAGACGCGCTTGAAAACATCAAAACGCGTTTAAACCTTGACAGCAGTAAAAACGACTCTTACGGCACTAAGGCAATCAACGAAACGGCGGCAAACCATTATAACCACCAGCTCACGTCAAACCAAATCCGTTTAAAAAACGGCGGTAAAGACATAGTTGTGGAGTTCGGCGGGCTTGAATGGACGGTAACATATCTGTCCTACACAAAAACGGGCGAACCGATTGCCACGCTTTGGCTTGCCAACCCGCTTGGCACCAGCCGTTGGTCGGACTACTGGTACACTAAGTACACTACCACCAACATGACAAAGCAGTCCAACCTGTACGGTCAAAGCTATATCCGTTCGGAAACGTTAAACGCAGGCTCGCGCTATACCACGGTTGCGGGCGCTTCGGCAAGCAGTGTAAAGACGGATATAACCTCGGACGCAAGCGTTCAGTGGGTGGAAAACCAAAAGAGTTACGACAACCCTTTTGCAAAATTCACTATTAATAATAAGGAAACGGCTTACGACAACTCCGGCAACAACCCGCAGAAGTTCAAAGGCAGTTTAACCGAATTCCTTGCAACCCCGCGCGAGGTAAGCTGGCAGGAGGACCAAAGCTGGTCGGTATTCGGCAACCTCGACTATTCGTTGGGTAACGACAGCTGGGACGACCCTTACGTTATCGCCAACGGCGTAAGCGGAAACGGCGCGGTCGCTTCAACGTTCAACTACTACAATGCAGGCAACGGCGACTTCCGCCGTGCGTACGGCAGAACCACCGACAGCGACGGTGACGGATACGGCGACGGTCAGGTTTACAACGGCGCAGGCAAGTACAAAATTCAGTACACCGACTGGGCGGACGACTATGTATGGCTTCCTTCCTTAACAGAAACCGGCTACCAGAATAACGCAGGCACTTCAAAGTCCACGGTAGGCGGTGTTTGGTATCCTTCACAGGCACAGCGTAAATGCTTCGGCGGTACTAACGACGGTTTCAGCAGTTCCGACTCTTCCTGGCTGCGCTCCGGCGATGACTACTTCGCTGGCAGTGCTCGCGCACTGTCGGCCTCGGGCGACAGGACTTGGCCCGCTGTTTCGTCCGTCGCTGCTGTCCGCCCCGCGCTTCACTTAAATCTCGAATCTGCCGCTTCAGCGGCAAGGGGCATTGACGTACCCGAAGAGATTGAAACCGAAACCGCAAAAACGTACAGCGGTACGGCAATTGCAAGCCTGCAATATATCGACCTGACGAAAAGCGAAATCAGCAAGGTTGAATTAACAAAAACAGATAACAAAGGCAATCCAACTACGTCAACATTGACCGCGGGCGAATACTCGGTTACGGACGGCGTGTTTTATGCTACCAACGCGGGCAAATACAAGGTTACGTTCACAATAAAAAATCAAGCAAACAAATGGGACGGTAGTACGACCGACCCCGACACAGGGGTACCGATACACCCGACCGACCCCGACCAGCCCGTAATATACTGGGAAATTCTGGATTTGCCGGACGGTTACACACCGCAAGGCTCGTCCGACCTGCGATTGCAGGACCAGACGATAGAGTTTGAAATAGCCAAAGCCGAAACCGTTCTGTCCGACGTAAGGAGGACCGAAACCGCTCAGCTTTATACGGGCGGAGCGTTGCCTCCGCTGACCTGCACCACGTCGGTAAACGGCGCGGTAACTTTGGACAGCGACCAGACGCTTGACCACGAGGCTACGCTGTACAACTGGACGTTCCTGCCCTCCGGCGCGGACCAGTACAACTATAAACAGAAAACGGGCACCATAACGCTGAACGTTAAAAAACCGCTTTTGAAAACGCTGACCGCAACCTTTGACGCGGACGAATACAAAAGCGCGCTTAAAGCGGGCACGGCTTTACCGATATATTCCTCAACCCCGATTGCAAATATCAAAGCTATAATAAGCAGTTTTGTAACCATTTCGGGTAAAAAAGAGGACGGAAACGCTTACACGTTGCCTATATATTATAATATTGATTATAACGCAACCGACAAGCTGAACGGCAAACTGCAATACGGCACAACAAGCGTTGTGGCAAGCTATCAGGACGCGGATATGCTTGCGGAAGGCGTTGCCGCGGTAACGTGCGATATCGAGGGGATACCTGTTATCGCCGTTGAAATGACGGGCATTACGCTTAACACCTCATACAAAAACGTTTACAACGCGTACGAAGCGTTCGATACGACCGATTTGGTGGTTACGGCAACCTTTAACGATAATTCCACAAAGGTTATATCCTCTGCCGATTATACGGTAGAGTATGTTGACAGCACGCGCAGTAAGCTTTGGGCAAGCGACGGTTACGTTACCGTTAAGTACGTTTACAACGCCGAAAACGGCAACGAGAATACCGACAGCAAAACCGCGTCGGTTACGGTAAACAAAATTAACTTTACGGGACTTACGTTTGAAAACAGCACCGTGCCTTACGACGGTGAAAACCACGCTATAACCGTAGGCGGAACGTTCGACCCCGACAAAATGACAGCGGTTTACGCATATGCGGGCGCAGTAGGCAGCGGCAGGGTTAACGTGGGCGATTATACCGTTTCGGTTTCGCTTACGTTTACCGATAACGAGCTTATAACCAACTATAACCCCGTAACCCTTGCGGACGTTACCCTTAAAATTACCGCGGTTGACTACGACGACCTTACTTCGCTTACGTTCAACAATGTTTCGGCGGAGTTTATAGGGCAGTCGCTTGCTTCGGCTATAACCGCTTCGGGTATGCCTGCGGGCGTTACCGCAACATACACGTTTGCCGACAGCGAGGGCAACCCTGTTGCCGCGGAGAACGTTAAGGCTGTCGGCACTTACACGGTTACGGCAAAATTCAAGGGCGATACCAACCATAACGCTATCCCCGATAAAACCGCAACCCTTACAATCACGCCCAAAACCATAATGCTTAACGATTTAAGCGGCGTTAATTCCACCTACGTCTATGCGGGCAGTGCGTGGAGCAATCCCGTGCCCGTTTTAAAGGTAATGCTTGGCACGGACGCAACCGCAACCAACCTTGTTGCCGATACCGACTACACCGTTGCGTACAAGGTAACCGCAGGCACGGCGGGCAAGGCGGGCGCAACCGTTGTTATAACCGTTACGGGTAAGGGCAACTACACGGGCGAAATTACAAAATCCTTCTCTATAGAAAAGGCAACACTTAATTTAACGTGGAATGCGGGCAACCCTCAGTATGACGGCAACCCCCACGGCGCAACGCTCGAAGTAATGGGCGGCGTTCAGGCGGGCGACGAAACCGCGGTAACAACCGAGGCTTTGGCTGCGCTTATCAGCATAACCTATACCAAAAACGGTGCAGAGGTAAGCGGAGTTCCCTCGGCAATGGGCGTATATAAGCCCGCGTTTGACAACTTCCCTTCAACCGAGCCCTATTCCAACTATAAATATGTAATAACCAACGCGGACTACACTTACGAAATTACCGCTGCGGTTATTTCCGGCGTCACGTTCGAGGATTTGTCGGTTGAATTCAACGGCAAAAACCAAACCATAGAAATCACTGCCGAAAACGCCCTTCCCGACGATATTACGCCCGTTTACTACTATGCGGGCACGTCCAACCCCTTCACGGGAGAAACAAAGGCGGGCAGCTATAACGTAACCGTCAAGTTTGTAAGCGCAAGCGGCAACTACACCGCGCCCGCGGATATGGACGCAGTGCTTACAATCACCCCCAAGGCAATTGCGGATACCAACGTTTCCAACATCGACGGCGAGTACGTCTACAATGGCGAGGCGCACAAGCCCGTTCCCGCAGTGGCGGTGGTGCTGGGCGACGACGGCGCGGCAACCTCGCTTGCAAAGGACAGGGATTACACCGTTGCATACAGCACAGAGGCTTATACCGCGGGCACGCAGGTTGACGTAACGATTACGGGTATAGGCAACTATACGGGCGTTGTAACCGTCAGCTTCACAATCAAAAAAGCAACCTTAGGCGTAGAATTTGACGGACTTGACAAAAGGTTTGTTTACAACGGCAACGTTCAGGGCGTTACCGCCGTATTTACGGGCGTTGCGGAAAGCGATAAGGCTACCGTTGTTCCCACAATCGTATACGAAAGCGCAGACGGCACAACCTACCCCGCAAGTGCAAACCTGCCCAAAAATGCGGGCAGCTATGTAATTAGGGTCACGCTTGACGCGTCCTTCGATAATTACGAAAGCTTTGCGGAAATTTCCAGAACCTTCACAATCGAAAAGGCTACGCCCGTTGTACACGTCACCTACGACACCTACAACCCCGATACCGACCACCTTTATGCGGGCGGCGATTTGCCCGACCTTAGGGTCGTTTCCGCAACGTTCGGCGCTGTTACGGTTACGGGCGGCGTAACGTGGCAGCTTGTTGACGGAGTTAAGCCCGTGCTTACTACCGAGCTTAAGGCTTACGTTTGGGAATTTGTTCCCACGGGCGACGATGCGGTCAACTTCAATTCCGTTACTAACACAATTCAGCTGTACGGCGAAATCCCCGGCATTGCGGGCATTACCGTAGAGTGGAAGGAAGGTGTAAACATTCCCACGATTTACACCTCGACCACGCTTGACAAGCTTAAACAGTATATTACGGTGCGCGCTACGCTTGACAGCGGCAAGCCCGCCGACGGCGAAATTACCGAATACACCCTTAAAGGCAGCTGGGGCGAGGGCGTAAAGCCCATACTCAACGCCACTGCGGACTACGACATTACCGTAATTTCCGCAAACGGCAAGTCTGCCGTGCTGCCCTCTGTCAAGTACTACAAGGTAGAGCTTGTCGGTCTTGAGGTAGAGGCGGCGGACAGCTCCGTAGGCATAAAAACCACCTACGACGCGCTTACCGCGTTTGACAGAACAAGCATAAGGGTAATTGCCGTTTACAACGACGGCAGCCGCGTAACCGACGTTACCGATTACGAAATAAAGTACGCGGTAGAGGGTGAAACCGTGCTTTGGGCGGGCAACACCTATGTGACCGTAAGCTATAAGGACGACACCGTTGCAACCGCAAAGGAAAAGATTATAAACGGACTTACCGTCAATTTGGTCGACTTCGACCTTACGGGCGTAACGTTTGCTGACACAACCGTTGACTACGACGGCAACGAGCACGCAATAGTCGTAACGGGTCTGCCTTCGAGCGGCATCACGCTTGAATACACCTATGACGGCGCAAGCCTTGCAGACGGCGTAAGCGGCATGGTTGACGCGGGCAGCTATACTGTCGGCGTAAAGGTTACCTTCACCGATAACAGGTATATCGTAAACTACAACGCGCTGACATTTAGCGACGTTACCCTTACAATCTCAAAAATCGACTACGACGGCGTTGACGGTATTACCTTCAATGACGTTGCGGTTGATTACGATTACGGCAATAAGCTTGCGGGCAAGCTTGTCGCAACCAACATTCCCGAAGAGGTTGTCGCGCTTGGCGTAAGCTATAAGTATCAAATTGTAGGCGAGGACGGCGCTTTGACCGACTGCACCGCAGACGATATTGTAAATGCGGGCGAGTACAAGGTTACCGTATCCTTCACGGTTGACAAAAACCATAAGGATATCCCCGCAATAACCAAAACGCTTACGGTTAACAAAATCGACCCCACGCTTAACCCTTCGATTATTAAGGCGTTATCCGGCAGACTTATCACCTTCTCGCAGCTTGTATTCAAGGCTACGGATACCGCGGGCACCTATAAGTGGGTTGACGAAAGCTATAAAATGCAGGCGGACAATATCGATATCGAGTATGTGTTCACCCCGACCGATACGGTAAACTATAATACCGTTACAAGAAAAATCACGTTCGTTGCAGAGCTGAAAATTCTTACGGGCATCGTTGCAGAATTCGACCAGAAGGATACAGTGCTTTATACCTCGTACACTATCGAGGACGTTAAAAAGCTTATTGCGGACGGCAAAATCGGTATAACAATTACCGCAACCTATACGGACGGCGCAAGCGTTACGACCGAAACCATAACGGAAGGCTATACGCTGTATTTGCTTAACGACGCAACAACGCTTACGGAAGGCCGCTGCAAGATAGGCGTAGGCTTCGAAAACCATAAGGACGAAACCCACGTACTCAACGTTACCAAAACCGAGCTTGCAAGCATTACTCCCGAGTTCGACCAGAAGAACGTAAATATTTACAGCACTCCCGATAATATCGAAACGCTTAAAAAGCTTATTGCGGACGGCACCGTTTCCCTCAAGGTTACGGGCACCAACAACGACGGCAAAACCGCTACCGAGGCGTTCACCTATACGCTTACGGGCGATTGGTCGAATCTTACGGCGGACGGCAAGGCTACGATTACGGTAACCGTAGACGGCACAAGCATTACCGCTACGTTCGAAATCGACGTAACTGTTGCCGCAATAACCTCTATTAAAGCGGTGTACGACCAGAAGGACGCGAAAATCTTCACCTCCACCGATTTGGACGGCTTTAAGCAACTGCTGGCGGACGGAAAAGTTTCGCTTGTCGTAACGGCGTACTACAATAACGGCAAGTCCGTTGAAATAGGACTTGCAACCGACGATAATCCCAACGGCTATACGCTTGCTCTTTCGGGCTCGAATTTCGAGGTCGGCGGACTTGTAAACGTAAGCTATACCGAAAACGGCAACGTGCTTCCCGCTTCGTTTGCTCCGACAGTAACGGAGGTAGAGGTAGTAAGAGTATCCGCCACGGTAAACGCAGGCTTTACAATCTACACCGATACCGACCTTGCAAAGGTTAAGGAAAATGTAACCGTAACGGCTTACCGCAACGACGGTACCGACTTCACGGTTGCCGCTGACGACTTCTCGCTTTCCTTGCCCGACGGCGAAACCAAGCTGACCGCAGGCGCGCAGAAGGTAATATACGTTACCTACAACGGCGCGGATAAGTCGGCTGAATGCACGGATTTCAGCCTTATAACGGGCGTATCCAAGCACGCAACGCAGATTTATTATAACGGCGCAACCGAATTTACCTATACCGGTAGCGAGCAGGTTATAAACAGCGGCGCAACCACCACAAGCACGCAGAACCCGACGATTAAGTATACAATCAACGGCGCGGACGCGAAGTTTACCGACGTTCCCGCAAACGGCGAGCTGGTGCTTAAAATTACCGCAGAGGAAACGGACGACTTCTATGCGGCGGAAATAACCCTGACCATAACGGTAAGCAAGGCAGACGTCGATATGTCCGGCGTTGACTTCGAAGATTTGGAATGCGAATACGACGGCGCCGATAAGAGCATAACTGTCGATACAAGTATGCTTCCCGCAGGCGTAACCGTACAGGGCTACGAATATATCGATACCTCTGACGGCACCACGCTTTCCGGTTCAAGCGTAATTTCCGCAGGCGTATATAAGGTAACCGTCAAGTTCACCGTTGCGGATACAAACAACTACAACCTCGTAGCATCCAAAACGGCAACGCTTACGGTCAAGAAGGCAAGCTACGATATGACGGGCGTAACGTTCGACGGCGACACTGTCGAATACGACGGCTCTGCGCATACGCTGACCATTGACGGCGCAACGCTTCCCACAGGAGTAACAGTAAAGGAATACGTTTACACCAACAAGGCAGACGGTAGCAAGGTAACCGATACGGGCGTTATAAATGCAGGCGAGTATACCGTTTCCGTAAGCTTCAACGTTGCGGATTCCGTAAACTATAACGGCGTAACCGCATTGACCGCTACGCTTACCATAACCAAGGCGCAGACGGTTATAGACACCTCTGCAATCGTAACGGACTACACCTACGACGGCTTATCGCACACGGTTGACGGCGCAACGCTTACCAAGGGCGAAACCGGCGCGGTTATAGAGTATTCTTCAAACAGAACGTTTACAAACGTACCCGCAGGCGGCAAGCTTACCGTTACCATATTCGTAAACGACAGCACCAACTATATCGGCGCTTCGGCTACGGTAGAGATTAACGTTAAAAAGGCGTCGCTTACGATAACGGCAAATGATAAGTCTATATTCTACGGCGACAGCCCCGCAAACGACGGCATAGACGAGCCCGTCGGCTTTGTAAACGGCGAAACGGTTGCAAACCTTAAAGGCGCGGCGGTTTACAGCTACGACTATGCAAAGGGCGGCAACGTAGGCGACTACGTTATCACAGTAAGCGGCTACACCTCCGCAAACTACGAAATCACCTTCGTTGCAGGCGCGTTGCACGTGCTTCAAAAGACGGTTGCCGTTAGCTGGGCTACCGACAGCTATGTATATAACGGAAAGGGTCACGCGCCCACGGCAAGCTTCCTCAGCATTGACGGCGACAAGCTTGTTATGACCGTTAGCATAGCTAAAAAGGACGACGGCGCCGCAATAATGGGACTTCCCACCGAGGCAGGCGACTATGTCGCAACCGCTTCGTCAACCAACGCAAACTATAAATTTACAAACGAAACCTGCGACTTCAATATTGTACCTGCAAGCATAACCGTAACGGGCACGGGCGACCAGTTCTATCTCAGCGGAGATAAGGAAATTACGCTCGACGCTATTGAAGGCGGCAAATACAAGTTTGTAGTGCTGCAGGGCAACGTAGTGCTTGCAACGTTTGAATACAGTCAGGCACACGATGCAACGGGCGTTGTTCCCACTCCCGAACAGGAGAATGCGTTTACAAGCGCAAAGCCTTCAATAACGGCGGCGGGCAGATATGTAATCAACTACCGCATAACTGCGCTTAACCATAACGAGTACCGCGGACAGTGGACTGTGGAGGTAACGGACGATACCGAAAAATCGGTAACAATAACCTTCAAAAAGCCCTACACCGTTGAATTCGGCAACGTGCCCGAAACCGAGGACGAGTTAAGCAAGCTTGCGGAAGAGCTGTACGACGGCGGCTATATAGAGGTTGACGGACTTGACAGAGATACCTTCCTGCAGGTTATGACTATTCGTTTAAGGGTTGACAATGCCAACGACGCCACGGCTGATACCGAGGTCGGCAGCTACACGCCTTACTTCGAATTCAAATCCGCATACGAGCCCATTTACGGCGGCTATGTAGTATTCTACAAGACGGAAAACAATCAGGAAAACACCAACATCGGCAAGTTCGAAATCAAGCAGAAGGAGCTTAACGTAGTCTGGGACGTCACCGACTTTGTTGCGGACGGCACGTTGCACCTTCCCAAGGCTACCGTAAGCGGCTTTAAGGACGGCACCGTTGCCGAGCTTGAGCTTGACAGCGCGGCGGGTAAGACCTTTAAGGTTGAAGCGGACGGCAAAACAATCAATATCACAGTCGGCGTGCAGGGCGACTTGACCGGCACGGGCGGCCACCAGCTTGTGGTAAGCGTGGACGATGAAAATTATAAAATCGACGTTCCCGTTCAGACGATTTCAATCAAGGCTCCTACCGAGCTCGAGATTGTATGGAACAACACAAGCATTGTATATGACGGACAGCAGCACCTGCCCACCGCGGTTATAAGCGGCTTTGCGGGCGGCAAAACCTTCGAGCTTGTTCTTACCTCTGCAGAGGGCGGCAGCTATAATTTCGATTTGGACGGCAAAACAATAACTTTTACGGTTACTGTCGCGGGCTCCGGCAATGTGTTAACGGACGTAGGCGTCTATGCGCTTTCCGTTGCGTCAACCAGCGCCAACTATGTAATCAAGAACCCCAACGGCACGGTAACTATTACCGCACCCAGAAAGCTTGTTGTTACATGGAACCAGACCACCTTTGAGGAAAACGGCAGCGCGCACCTTCCCACCGCGGTTATAAGCGGCTTTAACAACAGCGACCCCGTTTCAATTGCGCTTAAAACGGTCAGCGGCGGCGTGTTCACGGTTAATGCAGACGGCAAAAACCTTACCTTTACGGTAAACGTAGTGGGCGAAGGTCAGTTGCTCAGGGACGTAGGTAACTACACCGTTACCCTTACGGTTGACAGCGCGGAATACGTTATCGACAACCCCGATGTGGCAATGTCCGTAAGGGCGCTTATCGGCGGCGGCACGGGCAAGCTTTCCACACCTTGGCTTATAGGCCTTGCGGCGGCGCTCGGCGTGCTGTTCATAATGATTATAATCGCATATATCGTTGCGGCTAAGCGCAAGCCCAAGCTTGTCGGCGGATATGACGAGGGCGGCTTCAGCGACCCTTACGACTCGCTTGATTATATGGAAGCAGCCGTAACCGACGACGAAGGCGACGCAGCCGCAGACACTGAAGAAGAATAAGCTTTTTAACCAAGTACCACACTGCCGGTGCGGCTACGCATTAAAAAGCTTATCCGTACCGGAATTCTCAGCCATTGCCGCATTGCCCGAAAGGGCAATTGCGGCGAGGGCGTTACCACACCCAAAACGCGCGTTAAACCGCGTTTTAACCTACCCTAAGGACAGGGCGGCGCATTTGCGCCGCCCTGTCTGAATTATATAAAAAATTTTGCGTTTAAAATTCTGCAGTATTTCAATAATTAAATCGGAGGACAATGCTGTGTGCACTTCGATAACCTTTAAAACTAAAGCTTTTTATTTCGGCAGAACGCTCGATTTAGAGTATTCCTATAAGGAAGAGGTAGTAATAACTCCGCGCAATTTTTCTTTTGAGTTAAGCTGCGGTCAGGTGCTTACAAGCCATTTTGCAATTATCGGCACGGCGTATGTGCCGGATAAGCTGCCGCTGTATTACGAGGGTATAAACGAAAAGGGGCTTTGCATGGCGGGGCTTAACTTTGCGGGCAATGCAAAGTACAACAAGCCCGCAGAAGGCGCAAAAAACATAGCTCAGTACGAGCTTATATTATATATATTATGTACGTGCGCGCGCGTGAACGAGGCTGTGTTGGCGCTTAAAGCAATAAATGTAACCGACCGCCCCTACGGCAAAGGCCTGCCCGTTGCAGAATTGCACTGGCTTTTGGCAGACAAAAGCAAATGCGTCACCGTTGAGCTTGTTTCCGACGGCTTAAAAATCTACGATAACCCCGTCGGCGTGCTTGCAAATAATCCGACCTTTGATATGCATGTGTTCAATCTCAACAATTATATCGGTTTGTCGGCGGAACAGCCCCAAAACAGCTTTTCCGATAAGCTGAATTTACAGCTGTATACAAAGGGACTCGGCGCAATGGGACTACCGGGGGATTTATCGTCGCAGTCAAGGTTTGTAAGGGCGGCGTTCAACAAGCTTAACTCCGTTTGCGGCAGCTCGGAGGAGGAAAGCGTAAACCAGTTCTTTCATATTTTGGGCAGTGTAGAACAGCCGCGCGGCGCAAACAGACTTGAAAACGGCAAGTACGAGATAACTGTTTATACCTGCTGCTGCAATGCGGATACGGGCGTATATTATTACACCACCTATCAAAATCACCGTATAACCGCAGTGGATATGCATAAGGAAAATTTAAACTCCGATAAGCTTGTGCGGTATCCGCATATCCTACGCGAGAGCTTTGACAATTCATAAAAAATAGTGCCAAATTAGCCGTATAGCTCAATAAGCGTATATAAAAGCGCCCCCGCAGAATATAATGCGGGGGCGCGCGTTTTTTAATTTTTACAGCTTATGCTTTGCAAGCACTGCGTTAAGCTCTGCATTATCCAGCTTTTTAATTTTCTGTACGATGCTTGCCGTTTCGCTCTCGTTCAAACACTGCAACGCCAAAACAAAGTCTGCCACGGCGGGCTTTTTAAGCATGCTTGCTGTAACCTTGTCGGCATTTTCCGCAATAAATTTTTTATAGCCTTCTGTAATTTCAGCTTGCAGCTCTTCGCCCGCGTAATACATTTCCGCATACCCAAGTACGGCGCATAGCTGATAGCCCTTGCATATTTTGTCAAACGTAGTATTTTTCGCATACAGCTCGAAGGTGGCTCTGCCCAGCGACCGCATATTAATTTTCACGTTGCTGTAAATAGTCACCTTATTCATTCTGCATTGGTCAAACGCATAGCCCTTTAAGGTTTTAACTGTTTCGGGAATGGTTATTTCTTTAAGTCCGCACTGCTCGAAGGCGCTTGTGCCGATAGTGGTAAGCTTTTCGGGCAGTTCTATATATTGCAGGCTTTTGCATCCGCTGAAAACATTGCAATTAAGCTTTTTAATTTTAGAAGACAGTTTTACGTTGGCAAGCTTTTTACAGCCGTCAAAAGCAAATACGCCTATGTTTGTTACCGTTTCGGGCATAATCAGGTCGGTTATTTGCTCGCAGTCCTCGAATGCGTACCACGCAATATTTTTAACTCCCTTGGGAATTTCGCAAACACCCTTTTTATAGGGCATGCAAGCCTCTACGGTTGTGCCGTCTGCGGAAATAATCAATCCGTCTGCATAATTGAATCTGGTATTGCCGTCTGCTATTGTCAGATTTTCAAGACTGCCGCAATAGTTGAATACACCGTAGCCAAGCTTTGTAAGACCCGCGGGCAGACTTATGCTTTTCAGCGCTTCGCACCTATCAAATACGCGGTCGCCCAATTTAGTCAGAGCTTGAGGCAATTTTATGTCGGCAAGACTTTTACAAGCCTCAAAAGCGGAGTCGCCAATGGTGGTAAGCCCCTCGGGCAGAGTAACGCTTGTAAGCTGCTCGCAGCCGTAAAAAGTATTTTCGCCTATTGCAGTTACCTTTTCGGGTATTTCTATATGCTGTAGCCTGCATTCGAGAAATGCGCTCTCCCCGATGCTTTTAAGTCCCTTCGGCAAATTAATTTCTTCAAGGCTATTACAGCCGTGGAAGCAGTAGGCGGGCAGATTTTTTACCTTTTCGGGCACGGTTATTTTCTCAAAGCTTTGGCATACGGCAAAGGCTTGTTCGCCTATAGACGTAATGCTGTCGGGAAGGTGCACGTCCTTCAGCTTGTAGCAGAAGGCAAACGCCATAATTCCTATTGTCGTAACTCCGTCGGGTATGTTTATTTCCTCAAGCTGTTCGCAGTGGCGGAATGCCTCCTGAGCGATAACCTTAACGGTGCTCGGCAGCTTTACCCGCTTTATTTGCTTGCAACCCCAAAAGGCGTCCTGTCCTATAGTTTCCACACCCTCGGGAATTTCAAGGTTTACTGCATTGCCCTTGTATTTTTTCAGTACGTTGTTCTGAATGGTAAAGCCTACTTCAGCCATAATTTTATCTCCTGTCTTTATTTCTACGGTAATTATAGCAAATTTCAAGCCGTATTGCAATATCCGTGTACAAATTATCATGCGTGTGTTATTATAAAAATATGGAGAAACTTAGAAATTTTTTAATAATTATTGTTGTCGGCTCGATATTTGGTTCTATAGCCTTGTTGTGTGGTTGTAGTATTAAACATCAGCCGATATATTACAATTTAATCTATATAGCAGGCGAAGGCGGTTATATAGACGGTCAAGCGGAACAGACTGTAGAAAGCGGCAAAGACGGATTAACAGTAGTTGCCGTGCCTTATGACGGTTATGAATTCGTTCAATGGTCAGACGGGGGAACCGAAGCTACACGGCAGGATAAAAACGTGAATTCGGATATGCGCTTTGCTGCGGAGTTTAAAGCGATAACGCCCGTAATTCCCGCACCAAAAGAATATACATTGATTTATAAAGCAAGCGCAGGCGGCTATATAGAGGGCGAAACTCATCAAACAATTAAAAGGAATGAAAACGCGGAGAAAGTAATCGCCGTACCTGAAGAAGGCTATGAGTTTGTAAGATGGTCTGACGGATTAAAAACCGCCGAACGGCAGGATGGAAATATAAAAGCAAATGATACGATAACCGCGATATTTGATAAAAAAACTTTTATTGTCAGGTACGAGCGCAATAAAGGTGGAATGATGAGGGTAACCACAGCTGACGGTAAAAAATATGGCGGAGTATATATTGACTTTGAAGTAAAGTACGGAGAAGATTGTGAAAAGATAATAGCCGTGGAAACTTTTTTTGATGAAAATCAAAAGTTTTTAAGTTGGGCTGATGGAGTTGAAACAGAGGAAAGACAAGAAAGAAACGTAACGTCGGATATAACAATAAAAGCGAAATTCGGCTATGAATTGAAATATACAGTGGCGAGCGGTAAGGGAAGTATAATCGGCAATACAGTTCAGATAATAGAAAAGGGCGAGTGGTCTGAGTCGGTTGAGGCAGTTGCCGCCGAAGGATACGTATTCAGCGGTTGGTCGGATATGACAATGGATACGACGCATAAGCTGACTTACACATTGGAAAAAAGTCAGGAATATGTTGTTTATTTCGAGCCGATAGAAAGAACTTTTAAATACGATTACGGAACGGCAACGCCATTAAAAGCCGAGATAACAGTAAACAGAAACAAATTAAATGAATCAGTATTTGAAATCCCGCAAAGAGCGGACTATATATTCCGCGGATGGTATGCGGACAGCGGATATAAATTAAAGGTTGTGCATGAGAGCGGAAAGCTTATGCTCGGGTTGCAAACTTTAAATCTTGAAACGGATACGTTGTACGCAAGATGGGAAAAAATTGGCGAAGAGAAAAAGACTTATAAAATTTTGATGGTCATGATTGACGAAATTAATTTGACGTTAGATTCTAAAAGAATTGAAGAAATAGACGAAGAAGGGTACATAGTCAGTATTTCTAAAAAACCCGTATTATTGGATTATAAAATGCGTGGAGTGGAGCGTAAGCTCTGTTCTGTAATTCCGTCTAAAATATCTTATTATCTTAACAAATGGTTTGAAGGCAGAGTTATATTCGAAGTGGATACTTATTTCACACGCGAAACAATTAAAGATGAAGATACGTTTGATTGCGGAGTACTCAGTACCGGTCTTTTTGCGTATAACATATTTGGAGACGATATAGCGGAGATTAAGGATATTGTAGACGAATATGAATGTACGTTAACAACGCATAGTTTCGATGATTACAATTCGTTGTTGCACGCTATGAGTACCGCAGGCATTGCCGGTCCGGTTCATGGCTCAATACATTTGGAGAGCAAACTTTTTAAAAATTTTCCCAATCAGCTTGTTATTGAAGAAACGATAAATTATAACGGCAATGGTGCAGTTGGGGACGGAAATTCCAGAGGCTTGACAACTATAGAAACTTATATACATGAATTCATTCATACGATTGAATTAAGATATAAAGATATTTATGAATTTCATGCATGCTTTTTGCCTGAAAATTACTTTGAAGGAGATAGATTATATTTATTGCATCAATTTATAAAAGACGGTGAATACGTTGGTATTCCGACTTCTTATTGGGAAGCATTTTATAATTAAGGAGAAGAGTATGAAATAAAAATATTAAAAAGAGAAACTTTTGGGTTCTATTCATTTTAATTGTGGCTGAATAAAAGGGCTTCTGTAAAATACAGAAGCCCTTGCTTTTATACTATATATTGTAAAATTATTTCGTCATTGCTTCCTGAACGGCTACTGCGACTGCAACCGTTGCGCCGACCATAGGGTTGTTGCCCATACCGATAAGTCCCATCATTTCAACGTGAGCGGGAACGGAGGAGGAGCCTGCAAACTGCGCGTCCGAATGCATACGTCCCATCGTGTCGGTCATACCGTAGCTGGAAGGACCGGCCGCCATATTGTCGGGGTGCAGTGTTCTGCCCGTGCCGCCGCCGGACGCAACCGAAAAGTACTTAACGCCGTTTTCAACGCACCATTTTTTATAGGTGCCTGCAACGGGGTGCTGGAAGCGTGTGGGGTTGGTGGAGTTACCCGTAATCGAAACGGAAACATGCTCCAACTTCATAATCGCAACGCCCTCGGGCACGTTGTCCGCGCCGTAGCATTTAACCTTTGCTCTTGCGCCGTCCGAGAATGCAACGCTGTCAACAACCTTTACCGTTTCGGTGTAGGGGTCAAACTGCGTTCTGCAATAGGTGAAGCCGTTAATTCTCGAAATTATATAAGCCGCATCCTTACCCAAACCGTTAAGGATAACTCTCAAAGGCTTAGTGCGCACCTTGTTTGCGTTTTCCGCAATTTTAATCGCGCCCTCTGCCGCCGCAAACGATTCGTGACCCGCGAGGAAGCAGAAGCAGTCCGTTTCTTCCGACAGCAGCATAGAGCCGAGGTTTCCGTGACCTTCGCCGACCTTTCTGTTTTCCGCAACCGAGCCGGGAATGCAGAAGCTCTGCAAGCCTACGCCGATTTTAACGGCCGCGTCGCTTGCCTTTTTGCAGCCGCTTTTTATTGCGATTGCCGCGCCTACGGTGTACGCCCATACCGCGTTTTCAAAGCAGATAGGCTGCGTGCCGCGTACTATTTTGTCTACGTCTATTCCCTTTTTAAGGGTAATGTCGCGGCATTCCTCGATTGATTTAATGCCGTATTCCTTCAAAACGGAGAGAATTTTCTTTTCTCTTCTTTCATAGCTTTCAAAAAGCGCCATTAGTCCTTAACCTCCTTGTCCGTTCTGGGGTCAATATGCTTTACGGCGCCGCTCTCGTAGGAGTATCTGCCGTAGGTGCCGATAGCTTTTTCGTATGCCTCGTTGGGTGAAAGACCTTTCTTAATAAAGTCGGTCATTTTGCCCAAAGCAACGAATTTGTAGCCGCAAATTTCATTGTTTTTGTCAAGCGCAAGCGCAATTACGTAGCCTTCTGCCATTTCAAGGTATCTTGCGCCCTTCAAAGCCGTGCCGTACATTGTGCCCACCTGCGAGCGAAGTCCCTTGCCCAAATCTTCCAGACCCGCGCCGATGGGAAGTCCGTCCTCGGAGAACGCGGACTGCGTTCTGCCGTATACGATTTGCAGGAACAGCTCGCGCATGGCGGTGTTAATCGCGTCGCACACAAGGTCTGTGTTCAAGGCCTCCAAAATCGTCTTGTGGGGCAGAATTTCCGCAGCCATAGCGGCGGAGTGGGTCATGCCTGAGCAGCCTATGGTTTCGACAAGCGCCTCCTGAATAATTCCGTCCTTAACGTTAAGGGTAAGCTTGCAGGCGCCCTGCTGAGGCGCGCACCAGCCGATACCGTGCGTCAGACCCTTGATGTCCTTGATTTCCTTTGCCTGAATCCACTGCCCTTCCTCGGGAATGGGAGCGGGTCCGTGCTCGAATCTTCCGGAAACGCCCTTGGCAACGCAAATCATATTTTCAATGTCTTTTGAATATTGCATTACTGTTCCTCCAAAATATTTTTAAAATTTACATTCAGCTTTTTTAACAGCCTAAGCTATTATATCACGCATAAAGCATTTAAGCAATATTAATTCGATAAAAAAATAACAAAAAATTTAATATAAGCCGCAGGTTTTTTTGTTTATCCGCGTCCGATTTGTTGTATAATTAAAGTGAACAAAAAAATTTCTCACCAATGCCGAGTAAGCGGCAGGTTTATAAAGGTAGTAATAGATGCTTTGTCAGCACTGCAAAAAAAACACGGCGACGTATAACCGCGTCGAGGATATAAACGGAGAGCTGTTCGAAACCCACCTCTGCAAAAGCTGTTATATAAAGCTTTTCGGCGGGCTTAACTCGCTTAATACGGTCGGGGATATAAACGCGTTGCTGTTCGGTTCGCCGGTAAAACGGCGCAAGGCCTGCCCCGTCTGCGGCACAACCTACAATGATTACGAGCGCACGGGACTTTTGGGCTGTGCCAGCTGCTACGACGTTTTTAAGGAAGAGCTTTTGCCCGCGATAGACAGAATACACGGCAAAACCCGTCATGTCGGCAGGGTCGGCGCCAACAACGACGACCACGGTCTTTACCGCAGACTTAAAGCCTTGCAGGAGCAGCTCGAGGTTGCGCTACGCAACAAGCAGTATGCCGAGGCGGGCAGACTCAACAAGCGCATAGACGAAATCACCAAAGCATTGTACGGAGGCGGAAATGACAGCTGATAACCTATCAAAGACGGTCGTATCCACGCGCGTCCGCCTTGCAAGAAATTTAGAGGGCTATCCGTTCCCCTCGCATTTAAAGGACGAAAAGCAGGCAAAGGAAATTATCCGCCTTGTTTCAAGCGGGCTTTCCCGTGTGGACGGCTTCAACAGTCCCGACGAGTTCAGGCTCTATTACATGGACGCCGTGTCCGAGGAGGAGGCGCTCTCGTTAAAGGAAAACCACCTTATAAGCCCTAAGCTGATAGAAAACAGGCGCTATTCCGCCGCGCTTATCAACAGCGACAAAAGCATATCCATAATGCTGAACGAGGAGGACCATTTGCGCGAGCAGTGCATAGTCAAGGGGTTAGAGCTACGCCCCGCATACGAGGCTATGTCGCAGATAGACGCAAGAATTTCCGCGTCCATGAAGTTCGCCTTTGACGAGCAGTTCGGCTATCTTACGGCGTGTCCGACAAACCTCGGCACGGGCTTGCGCGCTTCGGTAATGTTCTTTTTGCCGGCGCTTACAATCAACGGCGTCATGCCAAAAATGATACGCAGCATATCCCGCCTCGGCCTTACCGTGCGCGGCATCTACGGCGAGGGCAGCGAGGCAGAGGGCTATATGTACCAAATCAGCAACGAGGTCACCCTCGGCGTTTCCGAGGAGGAAATTCTCTCCTCCGTGGAGGACGTGGTAAGAAAGGTCTGCGCATTAGAGGAAAACGAGCGCAACGTTTTAAAGGGCGGCGCGTCCTCGCTCGATTTGCGGGATAACTGTCTGCGCTCATATGGAATACTCACCAATTGCGTAAAGCTTTCCACAAGCGAGCTTATCAAGCTTGCCGCAAACGTAAAGCTGGGCGCTTGCCTCGGCTGGATAAGCCTTGCCGACGTATCGCTTATCGACGATTTGGTGGTAAAAATGCGCCCTTCAAACATAACCGCGGCGGCGCAAAGACAGCTTTCCGCAGTGGAGCGGGATATGTACCGTGCCGAGGCGGTGGGTAAATATTTAAAGAAGCTTATAGGCTAAGCCTTTTAAGCAAAACTCAACCATATTACGGGGGTAATTAAAAAAAACGGTATGAATTTCAATAAATTTACAGATAATTTACAGCAGGTAATTTCAGTCGCGGAGGAGGCGGCAAAAATCTACGGCAGCAGCTATATCGGCAGCGAGCACATAGTTTTTGCAATGCTCAACTGCCCCGACTGTACTGCGTGCAAGGTGCTTGTATCTTGCGACGTGTCGGAAGCGTCCTACCGCGAATATTTCCAGCGCTCCATCGATAAGCGCTCCAATATAACGGGCTATACCCCGCGCACAAAGCACATGATAGAGCGCGCGTTAGAGCTTTCAATAGACATCAACGGCGAGGACTCTCTTGCCGGTACCGAGCATATGCTGCTTGCCGTTATGTCCTCAAACGATTGCCTTGCAATGCGCATACTCTATGCGCTGGGCATAAATATCGCGGTGCTTGCGGGCAAGCTCGACCTTGTTATAAACGGCGGCGTTTCCGAGCTGTTTCAGGAGGAGGAAAACGAGGACCCCTTCAAGGGCTTTGCGGAAAGTCTTTTTTCTTCCGCTCATTCCTCGGGCGCGTCCTCGGCGAAAAAGCCCAAGGAAAGCCGTACCGCAAGCCCGCTGGATAAGTCCGTGCTTCAATACGGCTCCGACCTCACCCAAAAGGCGCGCGAGGGCAAAATAGACCCCGTTATCGGCCGCAAAAAGGAAATCGACAAAATTATACAGGTGCTTTCCCGCCGCACTAAAAACAACCCCGTGCTTATAGGCGAGCCGGGCGTAGGCAAAAGCGCGGTTGTGGAGGGTCTTGCTCAGGCAATAGTCAAAAACGAGGTGCCCGACCTGCTCAAAAACAAGCTTGTGTTTTCGCTTGACCTTGCGGGTATGGTTGCGGGCGCAAAGTACCGCGGCGACTTCGAGGAAAGGCTTAAAAACGCAATCGACGCAATAAAGCGCAACGGCAATGTAATACTTTTCATAGACGAAATTCACCAGATTGTCGGCGCGGGAGCCACCTCCGAGGGCAATATGGACGCGGCAAATATTTTAAAGCCCATGCTTGCCCGCGGCGAGCTGCAAACGGTCGGCGCGACCACTCTCGAGGAATACAGAAAATATATCGAAAAGGATTCCGCCCTCGAACGCCGCTTCACTCCCGTTCAGGTTGACGAGCCGAGCGTTGAGGACACCGTAGAAATTTTAAGAGGTCTGCGCGACAAGTACGAAGCCCACCACAAGGTCGTAATAACCGATGAGGCGATTATTGCCGCAGCAACCCTTTCCGACAGATATATCACCGACAGATTTTTGCCAGACAAGGCAATCGACCTTATAGACGAGGCGGCCTCGCGCGCGCGCTTAAATGCAATGAACAGCCCCGACGAGGTGAAGGAGCTCGAAGAAAAGTTAAAGCGCTTGAACCTTGAAAAGAATAAGGCGGCCAAGGGTGAAAATTATACTCAGGCTCAGAAGCTTGTCGTAGAAATTAACGAAATTCAGGAAAAAATCAAAAAGCTGACCTCCGAATGGAAGGGAGAAAAGCAGACCACCGCGCCCAATATCGGCGGCAACGAAATCGCGGATATAGTCAGCGGCTGGACGGGCGTGCCCGTAATCAAGCTGACCGAGCAGGAAAGTGAAAAGCTTCTGCATCTGGAAGAGAACCTTCACAAGCGCATAATAGGACAGGACGAGGCTGTTTCGGCAGTTTCCAAGGCAATACGCCGCGCCCGCGCGGGACTTAACGAACCCGACAAGCCGATAGGCTCGTTCATATTCGTTGGACCTACGGGCGTAGGTAAAACCGACCTTGCCAAGGCGCTTGCGGAAACCATGTTCGGCGACGAAAAATTAATGATAAGGCTGGATATGTCGGAGTTTATGGAAAAGCATTCCGTTTCCAAGCTTATCGGCGCGCCTCCGGGCTATATCGGCTATGACGACAACAACGGCGGACAGCTTACCGAAAAGGTGCGCCGCAAGCCCTATTCCGTCGTGCTATTCGACGAGGTGGAAAAGGCCCACCCCGACGTTTTCAACGTGCTTCTGCAAATTCTGGACGACGGCAGACTGACCGACAGCAAGGGCAGGGTAATCAACTTCAAAAATACCATAATAATTATGACCTCCAACGTCGGCGCAAGCCGCATAAAAAAGATGTCCAATTTCGGTTTTTCTGCAGGCGACGAGGCGGATACGGGCTACGAAAAAATGAAGGAGGACATAAACGAAGCGCTTAAAGAGCAGTTTAAGCCCGAATTTTTGAACCGTCTTGACGAAATTATCATCTTCCGCAAGCTCAGCAAGGAAGAGGCGGGTAAAATCTGCTACAAGATTATAGACGCGCTTTCGGAAAGACTTAAAAACAAAAATATCAGCCTTGTCATTTCAGACGAGGCTATGGACAAAATTTTGGACGAGGGCTACAATGATATGTTCGGCGCCCGCCCGCTTAAAAGGGTTGTTCAAAAGCGTATAGAGGACAGACTTTCCGACGAAATTCTTGCGGGACATATTCTTCCCAACGAAACCGTCACCGTAACCGTGGCAGACGGCGGACTTGTTTTCCGCTCCGACAAGCGGTAAAATGCGGTAAAATGCGGTCGCAATTCAATAAAAATTATCAAAAAGCCCCTATAGCGGTGTATTTCATAGGGATTAAAGCAAGGACGATAATCAGTCCTTGCTTTTTTATTGTGTTATGCTATAATGATTGTACGATAAACAGTAATTTAGAGGACTAAATGATTATCAGACAATATACGCCGAAAGACTGCGAGGATTTAGTAAAACTGTTTTATCATACCGTTCATACTATAAACGCCAAAGATTATTCGCAAGAGCAGTTAAATGTTTGGGCTACTGACAAAATAGATTTAGAGGTGTGGAATAAATCACTTTCCGAGCATTATACTGTTGTTGCGGTTGAAAATAATATTATAGTCGGGTTTGGTGATATTGATAAATCGGGTTATCTTGATAGGCTGTTTGTTCACGGGGACTATCAGCGACGTGGAATTGCAACAGCAATCTGTAACGAGTTAGAACGCGCTGTTAAGGTAGATAAAATTATTACTCACGCATCTATAACGGCTAAACCTTTCTTTGAACAAAGAGGTTTTAATGTGGTCAAAGAGCAACAAGTTTTAAGAAAAGGAATTGCTTTGACTAATTATGTAATGGCAAAACAAGTACGATAAATTTCAATTTATCTTTATAATCTTGTATAAAGCATAGCGCACTATACTTCGCAAGCGAAGATAGTGCGCTATTTCTTTGACCACAAGGAAAATCCCTATAACAGATACACTTATAGGGGCTTTTTGCATTCTACTCACGGTAGAGAGCATTTTCAGGGGGTGTAGAGCCGTAAAAAATATATGTAGAGCGCGTAAGCGCAGGTGTAGGTTTACCTTTGCCTCAAGCCGTATATAATTATAAGGCAAATTATTAAAGGCGGTACGCAACAATGCAAAAAGCTGCAGTTTATCCCGCGGCGCGGCAGAACAGGCCCGCGCCCGAATACACCAAGGGCGAAGAAATTTTCAACGCCGTATCCCACATAGTCGGCGGCGCGCTCGGGCTCGCCGCGCTGATAACCTTACTTATTTTCGCCTACCCTAACGCGGGGTATATGGCTTCAGTGGCGGCGTTCGGCGTCAGCGTAATCGTGCTTTATACCATGAGCGCGCTCTATCATTTTCTCCCGCGCGGCGGCGGCAAAAGGGTCTTTCGCATATTCGACCACTGCACAATATTTCTTCTTATTGCCGGCACCTATACGCCCTTCTGCGTAATTGCCCTCGGGCTTTCCACCTTGGGCATAATTATTATCGTAATCGAATGGGCGCTTGCCGTTCTCGGCATAACGGGCAACGCAATCGCAATGCACAATAAGGTGATAAAGGGTATCTCGATGGCGTTTTACTGCATAATGGGCTGGCTTATTCTAATCGCCTTCGGCGAGCTGTGGCAAAAGCTTACCGTTGCGGAGTTCGCTCTACTGCTTGCGGGCGGGCTTGCGTACACTCTCGGCATAATCTTTTACGCCCTCGGCAAAAAAATAAAGTATTTTCATTCCGTATGGCATTTGTTTGACGTTGCGGGCACCGCGTTGCAGTTTGCAAGCCTGCTTTTATTGCTTATTTAAGGCGTAAGCGCTGTTGCCGTACCCTTGCTATTTAGCGTCCGAAAAAACTTTTCACACAATATGTTGTGTTTTGTTAAAAATTTTCAGCACAATATTTTGTGCTTTACCGTTGACAAAAACCGCGGCGGCTGTTATAATAAAACTCCGAAAAGCAAGACCGCTCGGCAACTGACGAAAACGCGAATCGACGCAAGGAAGCCCCGCGGAATAACTTTTGTCGTTCGTCTGGGCTATTTTTGCTTAATGCAGAATAGCTTTTTTATTTTCTTAAACGGTGGCAAATGGAAGGGTTTATTCATTCTTTTGAAAGCTTCGGCACGGTAGACGGTCCGGGAATACGCTTCGTCGTTTTTATGCAGGGCTGTCCTATGCGCTGCAAGTACTGCCATAACCCCGATACATGGCGCTTTGGCGCGGGCAAAAAATATACTGCCGCAGACGTGTTTAAAGAGATTTTAAAATACAAAAGCTATATTAAAAGCGGCGGTGTTACCGTTTCGGGCGGGGAACCGCTTCTGCAAGCCGAATTTATCGCCGAGCTTTTCCGTCTTTTAAAGGCGGAGGGCATTCACACCGCGCTCGATACTTCGGGTGTTACATTCGATAAAGACAATCCGCAAAGCGTTGAAAAGCATTTAAGCGTTTTGAGGTATACCGATTTGGTGCTTTTGGATATAAAGCATATAGACGAAGACGAGCATAAGGCTTTGACGGGCTTTTCAAACGAAAATACTCTCGCTTTTGCAAGGTATTTATCAAAAAACGGTAAAAAAATGTGGATAAGGCACGTTCTCGTTCCCGATATAACCGATAACGACGAATATCTGCATAAATTAAAGCGGTTTATTGACGGTTTAAGCACGGTAGAGCGGGTAGAGCTTCTGCCCTATCACACAATGGGCGAGGTCAAGTACGAAAGGCTGGGTATGCAATACCCGCTTAAAGGCGTTTTGCCGCCGTCAAAGGAGCGGATAGAAAACGCCCGTAAAATACTGAAAATATAAATTTAACTTATAAAGAGGTTTAAAATATGCAATTTAAGGCTTGGGAAGGCTTTTCTGCGGGCAAATGGTGCGCAGAGGTAAACGTAAGGGACTTTATTCAGCGCAACTATGCGCCCTATGACGGCGGGGACGAATTTCTTGCTCCGCCCACAAGCGCAACCAAAAAGCTGTGGAAGGAAATTTGCGAGCTTTCCGATAAGGAGCGCAAGGCTGGCGGCGTGCTCGACGCGGATACCAAAATCGTTTCCTCGCTTACCTCCCACGGCGCGGGCTACATTGATAAAGCTCTGGAAAAAATAGTCGGCTTGCAGACGGACGCGCCCTTCAAGCGCGCGTTGCAGCCCTTCGGCGGCATAAGAATGTCCTCGGACGCGCTTGAAATGTACGGCTATCATATAGACGACAGCGTAAAGGAAATTTTTACAAAATACCGCAAAACGCACAATGACGGCGTTTACGACGCGTATACTCCCGAAATGCGCCGCGCCCGCCGCGCTCACATTCTTACGGGTCTGCCCGATACCTACGGCAGAGGCAGAATAATAGGCGACTACCGCAGAGTAGCGCTTTACGGCGTGGACTTTTTGATTGAGCAAAAGGAAAAGGACAAGCTGTTGATGGACGGGGATATGGTTCCCGATAAAATCCGCGACAGAGAAGAGCTTTCCGAGCAGATTAAAGCGCTTAAAGCCCTTAAAAAGCTTGCGGAAATTTACGGTCGCGACATATCCAAGCCCGCGCAAACCGCGCAGGAGGCAATTCAGGCGCTTTATTTCGGCTATCTTGCCGCGGTCAAGGACCAGAATGGCGCGGCTATGTCGATTGGCAGAAATTCCACCTTCCTCGATATTTATATTCAGCGCGATATCGCAAGCGGCGCGCTCACCGAAAAAGACGCGCAGGAGCTTATAGACCATTTCGTTATGAAGCTGCGCATTATCAAGTTTATGCGCATAAAGGAGTATAACGAGCTGTTTTCCGGCGACCCCACATGGGTTACCGAATCAATCGGCGGCATGGGCGTGGACGGAAGAACGCTTGTAACAAAAACCTCGTTCAGAATTCTGCACACCCTCCAAAACCTCGGCCCCGCGCCCGAGCCCAACCTTACCGTATTGTGGAGCAAAAGCCTGCCCGAAGGCTTCAAGGCGTTCTGCGCAAAGCTTTCCATTCAAACCTCGGCAATCCAGTACGAAAGCGACGACTTAATGCGTCCCGAAATGGGCGACGATTATTGCATAGCGTGCTGCGTAAGCGGTATGCGCGTCGGTAAGGATATGCAGTTCTTCGGCGCGCGCGCCAACCTTGCAAAATGCCTTCTGTACGCAATCAACGGCGGCAAGGACGAGTGCATTGTGGACAAGGCTACGGGCAAGGCGTTGCAGGTTTCGCCCGAGTTTGCGCCCGTCCTCGGCGACGGAAAGCTCGACTTCGAGGAGGTTAAGCAGAAGTACGAGAATATGATGGGCTGGCTTGCGGGACTGTATGTAAACGTGCTCAACTTAATTCACTATATGCACGATAAATACAGCTATGAAGCGCTTGAAATGGCTCTTCACGATACCGAGGTAAGAAGGTTCTTCGCCACGGGCGTTGCAGGGCTTTCATGCGCGGCGGACTCGCTTTCGGCTATCAAATACGCAAACGTCTACCCCGTAAGGAACGGGGAGGGCATAGTCGTCGACTTTAAAATAGAGGGCGACTATCCCAAGTACGGCAACAACGACGACAGGGTGGACGAGCTTGCCGTTTGGCTGGTTAAAACCTTTATGGAAAAAATCAAAAGCCACTACACCTACCGCAACAGCGTGCCCACAATGTCTATCCTTACAATTACAAGCAACGTCGTATACGGAAAGAACACGGGCAACACCCCCGACGGAAGACGTGCGGGCGAACCGCTCGCCCCCGGCGCAAATCCTATGCACGGCAGAGATTGCTGCGGCGCGCTTGCTTCGCTGGAATCGGTTGCAAAGCTGCCCTACGAGTACGCCCGCGACGGTATTTCCAATACCTTCTCGATAACCCCCGAATCCCTCGGCAAAAACGATTAAAACGCATATATACGTCGCAATACTGTGTCGCGCTCCGCTTTTTTTGCTCGTGTACGCATTGTACATGTCGCTTCGAAAATGCTCGCGCTCCTTGTCTTTCTCGCATCTCTGCGTTTTAAATTACAATAAAAAAGGAGTAAAAAATGACAAATCAGGAAAAAAATTTAGTAAACCTGCTTGACGCATACGTTGCGGACGGCGGCTATCATTTAAACGTCAACGTATTTAACAGAGAAACCCTTCTCGACGCGCAGGCTCACCCCGAAAAATATCCCCAGCTTACAATAAGGGTTTCGGGCTATGCCGTCAATTTCAACAAGCTCACGCGCGAGCAGCAGAACGACGTTATTTCGCGCACAATTCACCAGACCTTTTAAGGCGGCAAATCGTCTAAGCGCGACTTATAGTCGCGCTTTAATGCTTTATGGGTAGCTTTAAAATAAATTTTAAATTACAGAAATTAAATAAAATCAAGCCGTTCGGTAAAAAGGGCGGTTACAGCCTCGGCTGGTTCGGTCTGACCGACGGCTTGCTGTGGATTAGCGTCGGCGGGCAAACAATTTACGAATACGGTAAAGAGGCGCGTAAACGTTTTCACCATTGCAAAAAATATAACGATTATTATTTAGCCCGCTTTTTAGAGGATTTTTTCAAAACCTTTCGATATGTTGGCGAGCCGATACCCGAAAAGCTTTACGATAATGTCGAAAATTTTGCATTGAGGGCGGAAAAGTGGCTTGATAGCTACGGTGACGAGGCAGACGAAATTTACGAAAAATTTTATTCCGAAGAATTTTTTCCGCTTTACGAGTGGTATTCCCAAAGGTCGTTCGATTCCGCACATTTGCTCGGCGGACCCGATATCGGTTGTTTCAGATGCGAAAATAAAATCAAAATCGTCTGGCAAAGCGATTACGCTCTAAATAACGGAAAAAGTATTTGGACGGCCCCGCACGGCTGTTTTGAGTTGCCTTATAACGATTTTGTTTGGGCTGTCGAAGCTTTTTTTGAAGATTTTTGCGCCGAAATGGACATACAGACCGAAAAAGCGATTAAAAAGAATTGGAAAAAGCTTTTAGTCGATAAACAAAAGCTTATTGAAGAAAACGGGTCGAGAAGGTCGGAATTTTTGCAATGCATTTCCTTGCTTAAAAACAACAAAACGGTTACCGATTGGGAAAAAATTATTGCAATTTATCAAAAAATGACGGAACAGGTCTGATTTTTTCACTGCGTATATTTAAATAAACTGCGTAAAATTGTTTGTTTAAATTTAATAATATGATATAATACGGACGATATCGGGCGCATAACTTTATGCGCCCCTTGTATAAAGCGACTTTATACAAAAAACATTATAAGGAGCTTTGTTTGATGAAGATAGGCAAATTCGAAATCACAAAAAAAATAAAAATAGTCGCTATAATTGCGCTTGCCGCAATTTTGCTTATAGCCGCAATTCTCGGCATAGGCGCGATAGTCGGCACGGGTACAAATGCTGTGGCATGGAAAAACACCACCAAAACTCCCAAGGTGATGTATTATTCCGAATATCTCGGCACGGTAGAGCGCAATATTCCCTCAACAATGGAAAACGGCGGTTTGCCCGAATATCCTAAGTACGGCTATACGCTGAAATCTGTTTTAGGCGATGCCAACGTTTCCAAAAGAAACGAGCTTATTTCCGAAAGCTGGCAGCTTTGCTCGGTAAATACCCGCATAGGTAATGACGGTTATCCTAAAAACACTTACGACAGTATTGCTAAGGACGGAAGGCTGTTGCTTAACGGGGTAGATACCGGTAGAAGGCTATACAAGCATACCGCTTCCGTAGGTATGTACCTCGGCGACGTTGACGACAGCGAGGCGGGAATAATAAAAAAGCTTACGTTCTCACCCAGAAGCTACGGCAGATACTATAACGTAACCGGCGTTTACGCGCCCGCGGGCGAGGTTATCAAAATAGAAATGTCCGAAGAGGATATGAACGCCACAAACGGAATAACTATACATATCGGTCAGGCGCTGTATAACGGAAAAGCCAACAATATATGGGCGTCGAAAAATGCAATGAACCGTATGCCCGTAATTATGAATACGTTAAACATAACCAAAACCAACGCTACGCTCGAGAACGGAGTTTACACTGCTTACATAGGCTCGTTTTTGGGCGGTCCCATATACGTTGTGCACGAGGGCGTTAATTTTTCGGTTACGATTTCGGGCGGGGTGCGCTATCCGCACTATATTTACGGCTACACTACCGAAAAGGAGTTTGAGGAAAACGCCAAATCCTCCGCGCCCTATTTCGATTTAGAGGTATGGGATAACGGAGTTTTACATTCCGGACCCAAAACCTACGCCAAAAATTTCAGCTATGACGATTTAACCAAAGCCGCCGAGCTTTGGGATAAAATCGCGCTTGTTTCCACAAAGGTATCAACTCAGGGCATAGTATTTTTGTACGACCCGTTCGTTGCGGCAGGCGCGGCGGTTGCCTTCCCCGGACAGGGCTCCGTAAACTGTCCGTCGGGCTGGATGTCTTCGTCGCTCAACTACAAATCGTTCACAAACTCGGGCGCGTGGGGCAATATGCACGAATATAACCACAACTTCCAGAGCGGCTGGGGCCGCGGCAACGGCGGCGAGGTTACTAATAACGCGCTTAATATCGTAGAATACAGCTTGTTTACCAATATTTCCTCGCACAGAAGGATAGGCCTTTCGGGCGACGGCTTGGGCGGCTGGAACAGATACACAAGCCCGAGCTGGTCGCTGAATCAAACGCTTTTGAACGCGGTGGACGGGGTTAACCCCGAATATCCGCTGAACGAATATTCCACCGTAATACACAACCTCGGACAGGAAGTGTTCATGGACGCAATTCACAAGCAGAGAACCACTTCCGCATACACAACAACGTACACGGGCTGGTACGGCGCGCTGTCGGAAACCTCCCATTACGACTTTACATACTTTTTCAGCGATATTTTAAGGGCGGATTTGGACGCGGAAATCGTAGATAAAATCCGGTCGAAAAAGTATCCCGCGTTTATTCCCGCGGCAAGCATTTATCAGACGGGCAGAAGCTTTTATTATTACGAATACGAGAAAATGCTTGACGAAAACGGACAGGAAACCGCAGAGGACAATCCGGACAAAATAAAATCCAAAACAAAAAAATATTGCGAAACGGCAAAGCCTTACGTAATACCCTACGGACAGGATTTTACCGTGGATTTATCGCCGTATACGCTGAATGAAGGCGGTCAGTACCAAAGCGGAAGCGTAGTTCTGCCCTCAGGCTTTACCTATAAAATAAAGAAGGTTTCTTCTCCCGAACACGGTAAAATGAAAAAGGGCAATGACAACGTTTATACCTTCGTACCCGACAAAAAGAATCTGGAATCGGGCAAAATATACGTGACCTTAGAGATTAAAAAGGAAGGCGAATCAACCAAATTCGACGATATAGAGCTTGTTCTTGAATTCAAGCAGTCCTACGAAATGAATAAAAACGTTATCGAAAGAACGTCTTATTCATACGAAACGCCCGTGTATACCGACGCCGTCGAAGCGTACGAAAACGAGTATAAGGGTTATAAGGAGGTCGTTTCCGCCGACAATAAAAACCCCGTGCAAAACTCCAATTCAGAAGTATGGTATACTTCCGCGGAGGACGTTCCCCAAAACGGCGTGGTAGAAATAAAGGGTAAGCTTTACATAAGCGAAAGCGGCAAATACAGGGTTGCGCTGCGCGGAAGATACAACTGCGCGCTGTATGTCGCGGTCGTGGACGATAAGACCGACCCCTCGGCGGTAAATCCGTCCGATTATAAGCTTGCCGCGCGCATAACCAACGCAAGCGGCGGCGCGGGCTTCACGCTGGCGGAGGGAACGTATTCCGATTTCGAAGATTTGCATGCGGGGCAGTGGCTGTATTATAAAGCTGTTATGATATGTACGACTACGCCCAGAATAAGCTTTATCGGCTTAGGCTGGGGCAAGTTCGAAACGATGGGCGGCACCATTGACGAGGAAGGTAACGTCGTCGGAGGGGTAGAGGACACCCCGCCTAAAATAAGCTATGCAACTTCTTACAGAAACGAGTATAAATTCGACGCTTCGGAATTTAAAACCGAGTATTTCTACGAGCACAGCTATAACGTAACCTATTCCAACGTGTTGACGGAAATAGACGGCAAAAGCATTGTAGAGCTTAAAAACTTTACCCCTTGGGACGATACGCTCGGGATAGAGCACCTTATCGATAACGATACAACCAATTACATGCATTCAAAGGAATATGTTTCCGCCGAAAAGCCCTTTGATATGACGGTTGACCTCGGCAAAATAATTTCCGCAAGCCGCGTAACCTTCTACGGCTACGATATGGGCAAAAAGCACACGCCCACAACGTTTGAATTTTATGTGGGAGATACGCCCGACAGCTTAAAGCTTGTTGCAAAAATAACAAACGGCGGGCTGTCAGGTCATAATTCCGCGTTTAATCTGACGGACGGAGAGCAAAATTTCCGTTATTACAGACTTGTGGTAACCGATACGGCAACCCACCAGTATATCGCCTTGCGCGAAATCGAGTTTTCCGTTTCGGCAACCGGCAATCTTTTCGGACCTCGGGACGAAAGATTTGAATACGGCGGCAAAAACGCATGGAGCTACGAGAACGCCTTTGCAAGCTTCGGACAGATTGCCGTAGGCACCTCAAAAGCCTCGTTCGAATTCGAGTTCACCGGCACGCGCGTTGCACTGTATTCGGTTTTCGGCGATAAATACGGCGGCTATACCGTTTATGTCGACGGCAAAAAGCAGGCGGTTGTCAACCTCGGCGAGGGCGACGGACAGCAGTGCGCATTTATAACCGAAACAAGGCTTCAGCAAGGCAAGCACAAGGTAAAAATAAAGCCTTTGGGCAAAAAGGATTTCAAAATCAATATTGCTGCGATAGGCGTTTGGCAATAATTTATACAATAGCCCGCCCCGCCCGTAAATTTACGGGCGGGGCGGGCTTCTTTTTCAACAAAATTACGAATAATAGCTAATTGCGCCTTTAAAAATGCTGTATGCGATTTCCTTTCGGTGCTCGGACGAGGTCAAAAGCCTTTCGTCCTCCGTATTCGACAAAAATCCGCATTCCACAATAACGGAAGGGCTTTGCGTGCATTTCAGCATATAATAATCGCCCGCAAGCGCCTCGTTTGCCTTAATGTCGGAATTAAGCCCGTTCAGCTCCTTTTGAATGCACTGCGCAAGCTCTGTGCCGCTTTCGCTCGATTTATCGAAGAATACGGTTCCGCCGCGCTTCGAGGGGATAGGGCAAAAATTCTGGTGTATGGAAATAACCATATCCGCGCCGCTTTCCTCTATAATCTGTTTGCGCTTTTTCATATCCCGCATTTTAAAGCCCTTTGTCGGCGCGCCGTAAAGTCCGGCATTGGTCTTTCTGGTCATAACAACCTTAAAGCCCGCGTTCGCAAAATACCCCTTCAGCTGTTTTGCCAAAGCAAGGTTTATGTCGCTTTCCTTTGTTTTGGTGTTAATGCCGTAAACGCCCGCGTCCATACCGCCGTGCCCCGCGTCTATAACAACCACCTTCTCACGCACGGAGGTGGTGGAGGCAGTTGTTGCCGCCGCGGCTCCGCAGCAAATTCCTATTGCAACGCCAAGGCACAAAATTGCCGCCAGCGCAATTAACGCGCCTTTTTTAAAAACTATAAATTTCACGCTATATCCTATGGAATTATTGCTTTTTTTATGATAACATGCTAAAATAAAACGTAAGAGAATGGGAGTATGTTTAGCTTTTTTACCACCGTTTCCGAACGCGACGCAAAAATTATGAACCCCGTCACGCTTGCCTTCGTGGGCGACGCGGTCTATTCGCTGTATGTGCGCGAAAGGCTTGCGCTTTCCACCGATTTTTCCGCGGGAAAATTGCAAAAGCTTACCTGCGAGTATGTTTCAGCGCACGGTCAGAATATTCTGCTAGAAGCCGTCCTCCCGAAATTTACCGAGGACGAGCTTGCAGTTTTCAAGCGCGGCAGAAACGCCAAAAAGCCCACACACAGCAAAAGCGCAAGCCTTGCGGAATACAATAATTCCACGGGCTTAGAGGCGGTTTTCGGCTATTTGTATCTTACGGGGCAGTACGACCGTCTGGCTTACTTATTAAATGAGGAAAAATGAAAATTCAGGGTAGAAACGCCGTTTCAGAGCTTTTGAAAACGGACAAAAATATAGATAAAATACTTATAGAAAAAAATCCGCAGGGCAGCCTCAACAAAATTTTTGCCGAGGCGCGCAAAAGCGGCGTGCGCGTGCAGTTTGTTGATAAAAGGGCGCTGGATAAGGAAAGCGAGGATAAACGCCATCAGGGCGTAATAGCCTTCACAACCGACTTTAAATACGCTTCGTTGGACGATATTGTGGGGTCAACCGAAAAAAACGGGCTTATTATTCTTTGCGACGGTATCGAGGACGTGCATAACCTCGGCTCGATAATAAGGGTTGCCGAATGCGCGGGTGCAAACGGCGTAATAATTCCCTCCAACAATTCCGCAAGCGTGACCGAGGCGGTTATCCGCATTTCTGCCGGCGCGGCGCAGCATATCCCCGTAGCAAAGGTAAATTCCATAAACCGCGCAATAGACGAGCTTAAAAAGGCAAATTACTGGCTTTACGCGTTAGAGGCGGACGGCAAAAGCATTTACGAGGCAGATTTAAGCGGCAACGTTGCGCTTGTTATCGGCGGCGAGGACAGCGGCGTAAGGCGGCTTACAAGGGAAAAATGCGATTTCACTCTGTCGCTTCCGCTTAAAGGCAAGGTCAATTCCCTTAACGCCTCTGTCGCTTTGGGTATTGCCGCCTACGAGGTTGTAAGAAGAAAGCTATGACCGACGAAGAAAACGCGCTTAAAGCGCAGAACGGCGACAAAGCCTCGCAGGAAATTCTGCTCAATAAATATTTTCCGCTTGTTAAGGCGATTGCCGCGCGCTTTTTTCTCTGCGGCGGAGAAAGCGAGGATTTGGAGCAGGAGGGCATGGTCGGACTGTATCACGCGGTCAGCACCTTCGGCGCGGGCAACGCAAGCTTTGCAACCTACGCATACGCGTGCGTGCGCAATGCTGTAATAGACGCCGTAAAAAAGGCGGGCGGCGCTAAATACGCGGCGTTAAACAACTTTGTGCCGATTGTCGAAATCGGCGGGGAAATTTCTCCCGCAAGCCCCGAGGACGAGCTGATTAAACGCGAAAACAGAAGGGAATTTCTGCAAAAAATTTCAAAAAGGCTTTCGTCGCTGGAATTCAAGGCGACGGTAATGTACGTCGACGGCATGGGCGTTGCGGAAATCTCTTCCGCTCTCGGCAAATCGCAAAAAAGCGTTTCAAACGCGCTTGCCCGCGCAAAGCAAAAGCTTATAAAGCTGTATTCTTAACACAAAAACCGCAAATGCAAAGTATTGCGGAAAGGGAGTTTTATGGCGTATTTAGCGTTTTACCGCACCTTCCGCCCCTCGACCTTTGACGAGGTCGTGCGGCAGGAGCATATAGTAAGAATACTGAAAAACCAGATAGAAGCCGATAAGGTCGGGCACGCATATCTCTTTTGCGGTCCCCGCGGAACGGGTAAAACCACGCTCGCCAAAATTTTCGCGCGCGCAATCAATTGCGAAAGCCCTCAAAACGGCTCGCCTTGCGGCAAATGCGCTGTTTGCAAAGCGCTTGCAGAGGGCAGCAGTCTTGACATTTCTGAAATCGACGCGGCTTCAAACAACGGCGTTGACGAAATGCGCGACCTGCGCGAGAAGGTTCAGTACCCGCCCGTTGCGGGCAGGTTCAAGGTCTATATCATAGACGAGGTGCATATGCTTACGGCGTCGGCGTTCAATGCGGTTTTAAAAACGCTTGAAGAGCCTCCCCGTCACGCGGTATTTATCCTCGCCACGACCGAGCCGCAAAAAATCCCCGCAACAATTTTATCGCGCTGTATGCGCTTCGATTTTAAATTAATTCCCCAAAGCGATTTGGAAGAGCTTATAAAAAGCGTGTTTGTAAAAACGGGCAAGCCGTTCGAGGAGGCGGCCGTTTCCGCCATAGCAAGGGCGGGCGCGGGCAGTGCGCGCGACAGTCTTTCAATCGCGGATATGTGCGCTTCCTATTCGCAGGGCAAGCTAACCTACGACGACGTAAACGCCGTGCTTGGCAGTACGGAATACGCAAAAGTCGCAGATATATGCGGGGCAATTTTAAGCGAGAACGCTTCCGAGGCGTTGAAGCTGACCGAGGAAATCCTTTCAACGGGCAAAAGCGTGGGCGTGCTTGTAAAGGATATGCTGTCCTTTTTAAACAGCTGTACTATTGTCAAGGTCTGCCGCACCGCACGCGAGATAGTCAACCTCCCCGATGAAACCTATAACCGTATAGAGGGCATTGCCAGGTCCGCGGACGCGCACAAGCTTTTGCGCGTTACCGAGGTGCTTGCAAAGGCGGAAACCGATTTGAGATATTCGCTGAACGGCAGAATTACCCTCGAAACGGCTGTATTAAAGTGCGCCGTTCCGCAGACTGATTACAATATAGACGCGTTAATAGGCAAAATTGCCGCGCTGGAAAATAAGCTTGCAGACGGCGTAAAGGTGCAAGCAAGCACCGCGCAGGCGCCCACACCCGCGGCGCCCGCGCCGGTTTCTCGGCAAACAGCGAAGCCCGAACGCGAAATTGCGCGCCGTCACGCACAAAATAACGCAAAACCGATATTGAGCGAGGACGGCGCAGACAGTCCCTTTTCACCTTTTTCAAGCTCTCCCGCAGAGGCGCCCGCAAACACCCCCGCAGAAGCGGAGGAGGTTCAGCCCACTCTATGGGAAAACGGCGGCGACAGCAAGCTTTCCAAAATCTCTGTCGTTCGCGAGGGAGATAAGGGCAAAATCTTCGGCAAATTCATTCGCGCACTTAGAGAAACGCATAAAAACGCCGTGCTGTTCACGCTTTGTATGGATTTGGAGCACGCCTTCGAGGGCGACAAATTTATTCTTATAACCGAAAGCGAAACCGTTTACAAGGGCTTACAACGTGAAGCTAACGCAAAATTTATCGGCGGCGTGCTTGCCGAGCTGGGCGTAAACGATTACGAGGTCCGCTTAAAGGCGAAGGGCGAAAGCGACTACGATAAGGCCCTGCGCGAGCTTCGCGCAAGCTTCGACGGCGCGGATATAGAGGAAAAGTGAAAGCGCTTTTTATCCGCAGATTATCAAATGCTTGATTTTCCGAATATAAAACTATAACAAATACATTTTTAAGGAGTTTATTATGGCTTTTAAAGGCGGTATGGGCGGCGGCATGGGCAACATGCAGAATATGATAAGAGAAGCCCAGAAAATGCAGGAGCAAATGCAGGCGGCGGATGCCGAGCTTGAGGAGCTTGAGGTCGTCGGGCTTTCGGGCGGCGGCGAGGAAGGCGACGAAACCGTCGTAGTGTATATGAACGGCAAAAAAATCATAAACGGCATAGAATTCGGCAGTAAGCTTGCCTCGCTTGTGGATATAAGCGATACCGACGACGTTGAAATGCTGGAGGACCTTATTATGGCGGCAATAAACGACGGCTATAAAAAGGCGGACGCGCTGTACGAGGAAAAAATGGGTCCCTTCGGCAAGGCGGGCAAGGGACTGTTTTAAGCCTTTACGACAGCAGTGAACAAGTAAACAAGGTTAAAAATGGATATTTTTATAGAGCCTATCGGCAGACTTATCAACCAGTTTTCAAAGCTTCCCGGCGTAGGCAAAAAAACCGCGCAAAGGTACGCGTATAAGGTCATCGGTATGACCGAGGCAGAGGCAAAGGAGTTTGCCGAAAGCATTTTAAACTGCAAACGCAGAGTAAAATACTGCAAAACCTGCGGCAATTTTACCGAAGAGGACGAGTGCGAAATCTGCAAGCGCCGCCAAAAAAATATAATCTGCGTCGTAAAGGAGCCCAAGGACGTTATCGCAATGGAAAAGCTGCACGAGTTCAAGGGCGTTTACCACGTTCTCCACGGCGTAATCAGCCCCATGGACGGCGTAGGTCCCAACGACATACGCATTAAAGAGCTGCTCGCCCGCATAGACGGCACCGTGCAGGAGGTAATAATGGCGACCAATCCCGACGTAGAGGGCGAAGCCACAGCAATGTACATTGCCAGACTTTTAAAGCCGCTCGATGTAAACGTCACTCGCCTTGCGCACGGCATACCAATCGGCGGCGAGCTGGAATATACTGACGAGGTTACTCTCTCCCGCGCCCTTTCGGAACGTAAGAGCATTTAAAAGAAATTTTTTAAGGAGTTTTTATGAATATTTCTGTCTTAGGTTGCGGCCGTTGGGGCTCGTTCATTGCGTGGTATCAGGCAACTCAGCTTAAAAACAAGGTTATAAGCTGGGGCCCGCAGGGCGACTATTCGTACGAGGTTCTTAAAAACACGGGCAAAAACGAATACGTTGTGCTGGACAAGTCGATAGAGCTGACGTGCGATTTACAGTACGCCGTCACCGCAAGCGACGTAATAATCATATCAATCTCCTCGCAGGGTCTGCGCGGATTTATGCAAAAGGTCGCCGCATACGACGTTAAAGACAAGATTTTTGTGCTCTGTATGAAGGGCATAGAAGAGGCTACGGGCAAGCGCCTTTCCGAGGTTTTAATGGAAAGCGGCGTAAAAAAGGATAAAATCGCCGTATGGGTCGGCCCCGGTCATATTCAGGCGTTCACGCAGGGCATTCCCAACTGCATGCTTATCGACAGCTACGACCCCGCGCTTAAAAAATATATTGCAGACAGCTTCAAAAGCAATTTAATACGCTTTTATTACGGCAACGATATTATAGGCTCGGAAATCGGCGCCGCCGCAAAAAACGTGCTCGGCATAGCCGCGGGCGTGCTTGACGGAAGCGGCTACGTCAGCTTAAAGGGCCCCCTTATGGCGCGCGGCGCGTACGAGGTAGGCAAGCTTATCAAGGCAATGGGCGGCGAATTTTCCTCCGCTTACGGTCTTGCGCACCTCGGCGATTACGAAACCACTCTCTTTTCCGAATATTCCCACAACCGCCGCTACGGCGAAATGATGGCGCACGGCGCAAGGTTCGAAAAGCTTGCAGAGGGCGTTATGACGGCAAAGGCAATGAAGGAGCTGGGCGACAAGTACGGCGTAGAGCTGCCAATCACCAACGCCGTGTACGAGGCGTGCTTCCTTTCCAAGCCCTTCGAAAACGGAAACGGCGCGGAAAAATGTATGGAAATTTTACTAAAGCTTTTTGACAGAGAAATAAAAAGCGAGTTCAATATATGAGTGAGAGTTCTTTCGCATTAAGCATGTTCGGCTTAACGGTTGTGTTGACGGTTATTCCCGTAATCATTTTTATTGCGGGAATAATAGCTCTGGTCGTTTTTCTTATGAAGCAGTCTTCACATAAGAACGAAAGCACGTTCAATAAGCAATCGACCTTTCAGCCAAAGCGTTACGCCGACAGTGCCGAGCCTTCGGTACAGCCGCAAAAGGCTAAGAAAAAGCATGTCAATCCCGCAAACGTTATGCAGCTTGAAGAGGAGCTGAAAAAGCTTTGCAAAAATTGCGTTACGCTTCGAATTTCGGGCGAGGCGCGGCACGATGTCGGCGCAACGCGCTTCGGCGGCAAGCCGGACGTTCCCGCAGGCTTTGTGTGGCCTTATTTCGAAGCCGATACGTTTGACGATAAAAAAGTCAAGCCTCGTCCGCTCGCGTTTCTTGCGCAGTTCGATTTAGCGGAAATTTCCGCGTTCGATAAGGACGGCATTTTACCGCGTTCGGGCACGCTTGCGTTTTTCTATGAGTTAGGTTCCCAACGCTGTGGCTTCGACCCAAAGGACGGCGGGTGCGCCAAAGTATTTTGGTTCCACGAGTGGGAGGATTTATCCCTCGCGCAATTTCCCGAAGATTTGCCGCAAGCCTTCCGTTTGCCGGCGCTTAATATAACGGCAAACGCCGAAAAATCTTACCCGACCAACGAGGATTTTTATTTAAACCGTAAGGATTACTCTCAGACGATAGACGACTTTAAAGCGGCGGAAGCACAGCTTAATATACAGCGCCCCGATAACCGCTCCAAGCTTTTGGGCTGGGCGGACGTTATTCAGGGCAATATGACAAGCGAGTGCGAGCTTATCGCCCGCGGATACACCTCGGACGAGGTGTGGAACGGCGGTAACTTCCCCAAGGAAGAGCTTGAAAAAATCGAAACCGCCGCAGACAAGTGGACGCTGTTGTTCCAGCTTGACACTGTAGAACATAGAGGCTTCTCTCTTATGTTCGGCAATTACGGCAGAATTTACTTTTATATCCGCAAGGACGATTTGAGGGCAAAGCGCTTTGACAGAATATGGCTTATTCTGCAATGCGGTTAACCGCACGGATATAATTAAAACTATTTAATTTGTCAAAATTTTTTATATATACGAGGCACAAATTTGTTAAGAGAAGATTTAAGAAACGTGGCGATTATCGCCCATGTAGACCACGGCAAGACAACGCTTGTAGACGCACTGCTCAGGCAAAGCCATACCTTCCGCGACAATCAGTCGGTTGAAGAGCGCGTAATGGACAGCAACGATTTGGAGCGCGAGCGCGGTATAACCATACTTGCAAAAAACACTTCCGTTCATTACAAGGGCGTTAAAATAAACGTTGTAGACACCCCCGGACACGCAGATTTTTCGGGCGAGGTAGAGCGCGTTATGATGATGGTCAACGGCGTACTCGTGCTTGTAGACGCAGCGGAGGGCCCCATGCCGCAAACGCGCTTTGTCATGCAAAAGGCGCTTGAAATGGGTCACAGGCTTATTATAGTAGTCAACAAAATCGACCGCCCCGACGCGCGTTTAAACGAGGTTCAGGACGAAATTTTAGAGCTTTTGTTAGAGCTTGACGCCTCCGACGACCAGCTTATGAGCCCCGTTGTATGGTGCTCGGGCAGGGACGGTACGGCAACGCTCGATTTAAACGAAAAGGGCAAGGACTTAACGCCCCTTTTCGAAACGATTTTAACCCATATTCAGCCAATGGAGGCCGATACCGAAGGCCCCGCGCAGGTGCTTGTTTCCTCAATCGACTATAACGATTACGTCGGACGTATAGGCATAGGCAGAATCGAGCGCGGCGTAATAAAGCAGGGACAAGCCGTAACCGTCTGCAATTATAACAACGTCCAGCTTAAAAACAACGGAAAAATCGTCAACCTCTATCAGATAGAGGGCTTAAACCGCACCGCATGCGAAAGCGCAAAAGCGGGGGATATAGTCTGCTTTTCGGGGCTTGAAAAGATAAACATAGGCGATACCGTCTGCTCTACCGACTGTGTAGAGCCGCACAAATTCGTCAAAATTACAGAGCCGACCGTGGAAATGACCTTCTCCGTAAACGACAGCCCGTTTGCGGGCAAGGACGGCAAATGGGTAACTACAAGACATCTCCGCGACAGGCTTTTCCGCGAGCTTTTAAAGGACGTATCTCTCCGCGTGGAGGAAACGGAGTTCGCCGACAGCTATCGCGTTTGCGGCAGAGGTGAAATGCACCTTTCGATTTTAATCGAAAATATGCGCAGAGAGGGCTACGAGTTTCAGGTTTCCACCCCGCGCGTAATGTACAAGGAAATAGACGGCGTCAAGCACGAGCCTATGGAGCGGCTTATCGTTGACGTCCCCGACGAGGCTACGGGCGCGGTCTTTCAGAGCATGGGCAACCGCAAGGGCGAGCTGTTGCATATGAGCGCAATAGGCACGCGCACAAGGCTTGAATTTATCATTCCCGCCCGCGGACTGTTCGGCTATAAGTCGGAATTTTTAACCTCAACCAAGGGCGAGGGCGTTATGAACAGCGTATTCTTCGAATATCAGCCGTTCAAGGGCGAGCTTTCGCGCAGAAGCACAGGCTCGCTTGTCGCGTTCGAAACGGGCGATGCGGTAACGTACGGACTTTTCAATGCTCAGGGCAGGGGCACGCTGTTTATCGGCGCGGGTACTCCCGTGTACGAGGGTATGGTAATAGGCGAAAATCCCAAAAGCGAGGATATGAACGTAAACGTCTGCAAGACGAAGCACCTTACAAACACCCGTTCAAGTGCATCGGACGACGCTTTGCGCCTTATCACTCCCAAGAAAATGAGCCTTGAAGAGTGCCTTGAATTTATCGCCGATGACGAGCTGTTGGAAATTACCCCCAAAAATATCCGCATAAGAAAGCGTATTCTTGACAGCGAGCTGCGCGCCAAGGCCAACGCAAAAATCAAGAAAGGCCTTGCTTAAATTTATATGAACGAAATGCAGAGGGCTGACGATATAACGGTAAAGGACGTTGACGCAACCTTAAACCACGGGCAGATTTATACTGCTAAGCTTTGGGATATATTTCTGATTTATATGCTTGTCTTTTCTGCCGCTATTATAGCCGTTAGCGTTGCCGTATGGATTTTTTCGGACGACAAGGAAACTTTGTTTGCCGTTAAATTCGTTTTCGGCTTCGGAATAGTATTTCTATTAAGTATGGGCTTGCTGTGTATTTATATAATTAACGGCAGACGCAGAGTAAAGCGTTACCTTGAGGACGCGGAAATTTTAAACGCAAAAGCAACGTCCTCGGGGTCGGAATTGCAGTACAGGCATCCGTTAATTTTCGTCAAGGCTACTTCGCTTGCGGTAAAATTCAGATATAACGGCAAAAGGTACTTAAAGACGAGTAAAGCAAGCTTGCAGGTCTATAATAAGTACGCGGATAAGGAAATAAAAATTGCCTATTCGCCCAAATATGACGAGGTTATGCTGATTAAAGCAAGCGATAAGTACTAAAACATTTAAAATACACATATAGTAATACCACCCGCACAGGGTGGTATATTTTTATAAAGGTGCGTAAAATGGAAGATAATCATAATTTAAGCATAGAGCAATGCAAAAAAATAACGGCTTCTGCAATAGCCAGCGTAGACGCTTTTTCCGACAAGCAGATTGTTTTAAGCTATTCGGGCGGAAAAATAATAGTCAACGGCTCCGGCATGAAAATCGTCAACTTTTCAAAGACAAGCGGCGCATTTTCGGCAACGGGCAGCATTACGGGCGTGCGCTATGCGCAAAAGGGCGGCTCTTTAAGGCAAAAATTATTCAAATAATCTATGGCGCAATCGGTTTTTATATTTTTGATATGCCTTTTATGCGGCGTTATAAGCGGCGTTGTGTACGACGTTCTGTATACCGCAAGGTGTATAGTCTGCGGCATAGAAAAAACCGCTTACACCGCAAAGGACAGAATTTTTATCATAATTTCCGATATAATTTATTGCCTTGTGTTTGCCGCGGGCTTTATTTTTGTGTCGGTTATGTTCGATTTTACCTCGCTTCGGCTGTATATGCTGATAGGCTGTGTGCTCGGCGCACTGATATATTTAAAAAGTTTCCATACAATCGTTGCATTTCTCGTAAAAAAAGTGTATAATGCCGTTAGTATAACAAAGCAGAAAAGGAAGGCAGAAGTTGAGCGAACTGAAGAAAAACCGCATAGCCGCCGCCGTAACGGTAAACGTAATAATACTGATAGTAATCCTCGCCGTCGCCGCCGTTTATACCATGGCGCAGGTCGTTATAAAGGCAAAGCAGGAAAAAGCGCTGAGGGCTGAAATAGCAAGGTATAAGCAGCTGATTGAGGAGGGCGAAAAAACGCTCGAGGATTTGCAGTCTGACAGTCATCTTCTGTATCTTGCGCTTTTAAACGGCTGGGTTTTTCAGTCGGATACGGGTAATTAAGCTTTATTATGAAAATTTCCGCAATAGATATCGGTTCCAATTCCGTCCGCCTTGCACTTGTGTCGGACGGAAAAACTTTATATAAGCGTATCCGGACAACCCGTTTGGGCGAGGGCCTGTCATTTTCAGGCTCAATGAAGGACGAGGCAATCGAGCGCACCGCGCTTGCCGTTGCCGATTTTGTCAACTGTGCAAAAGCCGAAAAAACGGACAAGCTATATGCGTTTGCAACAGCCGCTGTGCGTTCCGCAAGCAATAAAGCGCAGTTTTTAGCGCGGGTGAAAGAGCTTTGCGGTTTAGAAATAGACGTAATAAGCGGCGAAACCGAGGCAAAAATAGGCATTTTGGGCGCGCTCGGCAATAACGACGGAGGAATAATCGACGTAGGCGGCGCCAGCACCGAGGTTACCTTCCGTGCCGGCGGAAGAACAGTTTATTCCAAGAGCGTAAACGTTGGTACTGTGCGTCTTTTCGACCTTGCCGCGCGCAACAAGCAACAGCTTTTGCGGATAATTTCCGAAAAAATTGAAGAATACGATGAATTTTCGGCGGAAAACGTCAATATGCGTGCAATCGGCGGCACGGCAACAAGGCTTGCCGCAATCAAGCATAATCTTTTGCAGTACACACCGGATGTTACCGACGGCACGAATTTCACCGTTGGCGAGCTTGAAAAATACGCCGACGGACTTCTTTCAACGCCGGTGGAAATAATCCGCGCAAACACTATATGCTCAGCATCGGCAGAGGTTATAGGCGGCGGCTGTCTGTTGCTTGCCGAAATTATGAAAAAGTTTAAAATAAAAAGCCTTACCGTGTCGGAAAGGGACAATTTGGAAGGCTATATAATTTACAAAGAGGGCGCGCTATGAAAAAGCTTACAATAGCTCTTGCCACAGTCTTAGCTGTGCTGTCTGCGGGACTGCTTGGCTGGATTTTCTGGCTTGAATACGGGCTTTACTCCATAGCGGTGTGGGCGGCAATGTTGGTCGCGTTGCCTTTTTCAAGCCTGTTGCACGAGCTCGGTCATATGCTTTGCGGCGCAATGTGCAAAATTAAGGCTGTGCCTAAATTTAAGCTTTTCGGCTCGTCAAGCTGTAAAATTATCCCCAAAACCGACAAAAATTTAAGGCGCAAAATAATGTTTACCGCTTGCGGCGGGCTTATAATAAACGCGTTGCTGTTTATTATTGGAATAGTCGCGCTGTATGTCGATATTATTCCCGTATGGCTGGCATTGCTTGTGCCGTCAAACGTCTATCTTTATATAATGAACGCTATGCCCGTCGAATTTAACGCCAAAACCGACGGACGGATATTTTGGGAGCTGTTAAGCTTAAACGACAATGCAAAGGTAATGCTTGCCGTGCTGACGGTGCAATCGCAGGTTTTAAACGGAAAACCGATAGCAGAGGTTGACGAACAGCTTCTTTTCGGCGTTCCGCAGATTATCGAAAGCGAAGAAAGCTTTATTGCGCTGACCGAACTAAGATACGAATATTTCAAAGCCAAGGGCGAAACGGCGCAAGCGGAAAAATACAAAGCGCGTTTTGAAGAGCTTAAAAAAGAATATCTGTAAATAAATATTAACGCTGTGGGCGGTGCTTAAAGCACCGCCCACAGCGTATTAATCAGCTTATTCTGTAAAGCCTTCCAAAGCAGTGCGGGCAAACTCTGCCCCACAATTCCGCCTTGACCTTGCATACATGGTTGCCGCAGCTTCCGCACTCGAAAAACTCTTCAAAATCCGTAAAATTTTTGTCTTTTCCGCAATTGAAATTATTCATAAAACAAGTATGTAAATTTATAAGCATTTAATACAAAAACTGAAAAATTCAATTCAATGGCTTTACTTTGATTATATAATATGGTATAATAAAATAAAACTTCAAGCATTGAAAAATTTTTTCAAAGAGGTACATTATGCCCCATAAAACCGAAGGCAATTACGACGCGAATTCACTGCGCGCCCTCAAAGGGTTAGAGCCGGTGCGCGAGCATCCAGGCATGTATATCGGCCCTACCGACGAAAAGGGTCTGCACTGCCTTGTAAGAGAGGTTATCGACAACTCAATCGACGAAGCGCTTGCAGGCTATTGCGATACTATCAACGTGGTCATAACCGAGGACGGCTCCTGCTCCGTTCGGGACAACGGCCGCGGCATTCCCACGGGAATCAACAGCGAGGAGGGTATAAGCGGAGTAGAGCTTGCGCTTACAAACCTCAACGCAGGCGGTAAATTCGGCGGCGGCAACAAAGCGGGCGGTTACAAAATTTCTTCCGGTCTGCACGGCGTGGGCGTTTCATGCGTCAACGCGCTTTCCGATACGCTTATTGCAGAGGTCTGCCAGAACGGTCATATCCACCGTCAGGTCTACCATTGCGGTATTCCCGAAGAGCCGCTTAAAATCGTCGGCGATACCGAGGCTACGGGCACAACCATAACCTTCCACCCCGACGCAACCATTCTCGAAACGGTTGACTTCAATTACGATACCCTAAAAACCCTTTTAAGAGAGCTTTCCTATCTTAATAAAGGCTTAACGCTAACTCTTTCCGACTTCCGCGGCGAGAAGGAACGTCACGACAGCTTCTGCTACGAGGGCGGCGTCGTTCACTTTATCGAGGACATAAACAAGGGCAAGCAAACGCTGTTTGAAAGGCCCGTCTACTTCGAGGACAGCGAGGGCGACGATAAATTTCTCGAAATCGCTATCCAATATAACGACAGCTATTCAGAGCAGATTTTCCCCTTCTCCAACAATATCCGCCAGCCCGACGGCGGCACTCACCTCGACGGCTTTAAGGCGGCTTTGACAAAGGTCATAAACGATGCAGGCAGACGGCTTAACATTTTAAAGGACAGCGAAAAGCTTTCGGGCGACGACGTGCGCGAGGGTATTACCGCAGTCGTTTCGGTAAAAATCGCAGACGCGCAGTACGAAAGTCAGACAAAGTCAAAGCTCTGCTCCACCTATGTAAGGGGCTTTGTGCAGAAGGCGGTAACCGAAAAATTCGGCACCTACCTCGAAGAGCACCCCACCGAAACGCGAGAGCTGATTATGCGCTGTATCACCGCGCAAAGGGCAAGGGAGGCGGCAAGGCTCGCCCGCGAGGAAACTCACCGCAAGGGCGTTTTCGAAAGCGCTAAGCTCCCCGGCAAGCTTGCGGACTGCTCCGACAAGCGTCCCGAGCTTTGCGAAATTTATATAGTCGAGGGCGACAGCGCGGGCGGCACGGCTAAGCAGGGGCGCGATAGACGCTTTCAGGCAATCTTGCCGCTCAGGGGCAAAATTCTCAATGTTGAAAAGGTTCGCATAAACCGCGCACTCGAAAACGAGGAAATCAAAGCCATGATTACCGCATTCGGCTGCGGAATGCTTGAAAACTTTGACGAAAGCAAGCTGCGCTACGACAGAATTATAATAATGACCGATGCGGACGTAGACGGCTCGCATATAAGAATACTGCTTTTAACCTTCTTTTACCGCTATATGCGCCCGCTTGTGGAAAACGGCCACGTTTACGCGGCTCAGCCGCCACTCTATAAGGTTGTCGGCAAGGGCGTGCCCGAGGACACCTATCTTTACGACGATAAGGCGCTCGAAGAATTCAGAAAATCGTTCGACGGCAAATTCACCCTCCAACGCTTTAAGGGTCTTGGAGAAATGGACAAGGAACAGCTGTGGAACACCACAATGGACCCCGCAAGGCGCACGCTTGTAAGAATAAGCGTGGAGGACGCAGTTGAAGCCGACAGACTTTTCTCGCTTTTAATGGGCGACCAGCCCGAGCTGCGCAGACAGTTTATAGAAGAGAACGCAAAGCTTGTCGAAGAGCTGGATATTTAAGGAGAGCTTAAAAAATGGCTAAATCAAAAAAAGAAACCAGTCCCGAGCTGACTGAAGAATTCAAGCGCACGCTTGAAATGACGAAGCTCCTCGACAGAGAGGTTGACGAAGAGCTTAAAAAATCGTTTATAGCCTATGCAATGGCGGTCAACGTATCCCGCGCAATACCCGACGTAAGGGACGGCTTAAAGCCCGTCCACCGCAGAATACTCTATTCCATGCACGAGTTGGGCTTGTATAACGATAAGCCCTTCCGTAAATGCGCGCGTATCGTCGGTGATTGTATGGGTAAATATCACCCCCACGGCGACAGCTCGGTTTACGACGCGCTGGTCAGACTTGCGCAGGACTTTTCAATCAACTTTCCTCTTGTGGAAGGCCACGGCAACTTCGGCTCGGTCGACGGCGACCCCGCCGCGGCAATGCGTTATACCGAGGCAAGGCTTTCAAAGCTCTCTGCGGAAATGCTCCGCGATTTGGATAAGGAAACTATAGACTTTTACCCGACCTTCGACGATACGGGCATGCAGCCCTCCGTTTTACCCTCGCGCTTTCCCAATTTGCTTGTAAACGGCTCGGACGGTATAGCGGTAGGTATGGCAACCAACATTCCCCCGCACAACCTCGGCGAATGTATTGACGGCGTAATCGCTTTAATCGAAAATCCCGATATAGACGTTGACGGGCTTATGGAATACATTACCGCCCCCGACTTCCCTACGGGTGCGCTGATTATGGGCAGAAGCGGCATAAAAAAGGCTTACAGAACGGGCAGAGGCAGCATAATTATCCGCTCCCGTTGCGAGATTGAGGAATATCAAAGCGGCAACCAGACGCGCACGCGCATAATAGTTACCGAAATTCCCTATCAGGTAAACAAGGCAAAGCTTATAGAAAGCATAGCCGACCTTGTCAAAAACAAGAAAATAGAGGGCATTGCGGACATACGCGAGGAATCCGACCGCGACGGTATGCGTATCGTTGTGGAAATAAAAAAGGACGCAAACGCTCAGGTCGTGTTAAATCTGCTTTACAAGTACACCAATTTGCAGGTTTCCGACGGCATTATAATGCTTGCGCTTGTAGACGGCACGCCCAAGATTTTAAACCTTAAAGAGTGCCTGTATTACTACCTCGAGCATCAGAAGGAGGTTATCGTCCGCCGTACAAAGTACGATTTGAACAAGGCGGAGGATAACGCCCACGTTTTGCGCGGACTTGTAATTGCTCAGGCAAGCATTAACGAGGTTGTAGAGGTCTGCAAAAACGCTAAGGACAAGAGCGACTGCGTTCAAAAGCTTACCGAAAATTTCGCGCTGGACGAAAGGCAGGCGACTGCCGTTGCAGAGCTAAGGCTTTTCAGAATATCCCACCTCGAGGTCGATAAGCTCACTAACGAGCTTGCGGCTCTGGAAGCGCAGATTGCAGACTTTAAGGACATACTCGCAAACGAGAGCAGAGTGCTTGAAATTATCAAAAACGATTTGCTTGAAATCAAGCGCAAATACCCCTCCGAAAGACGTACGGAAATTTCCGTCGATTTCAGCGGCGATATAGAGGACGCAGACCTTATTCCCGTAGAGCAGGTTGTCGTTTCCATGACGCATACGGGCTACGTCAAGCGCCTTCCCGTTGCCGAATACCGCGCACAGCACCGCGGCGGCAAGGGTATAACGGGACACAAACCCAAGGAAGAGGACTTTGTGGAAAAGATGTTCGTCTGCTCCTCGCATGACGATTTGCTTCTGTTCTCGACCTACGGTAAGGTCTACCGCATAAAGGCGTTCGAAATTCCCGAAGCGGCGCGCACGGCACGCGGCAGAGCAATGGTCAATCTCGTGCAGATTGCGCAGGACGAAAAGGTAACAAACATAATTCCCGTGCCCGAGGGCGCGCAGGGCTATATAGCCTTTGCAACCAAAAACGGACTTATCAAAAAGACCAGACTTGAAGAATTTGAAAGAATTAACCGCAACGGCAAAATAGCAATTAAGCTGAACGATGGCGACGGGCTTATTTCCGTGCAGTTCACAACGGGCAGTAACGAGCTTATGATTGCCTCCCGCGCGGGCAAGTGTATCCGCTTTGACGAAAGCAACGTGCGCTCTATGGGCAGAGATACGGCCGGCGTACGCGCAATGAAGCTTGACGGCGAGGACGACGCGCTTGTCGATTTACTTGTCGTGGACGAAAATAAGGACGTCTTAACGGTAACAGCAAACGGCTTCGGCAAGCGCAGTAAGATAGAAGATTACCGCGTGCAGGGCAGAGCGGGCAAGGGCATTAAAGCGGGAACCTTTAACGAGGTAACGGGCGCGCTTGTAAACTTAAAGCAAGTCACTCCCGAAGAGGACGATATAATGATTATCTCCGATGGCGGCACGATAATAAGAATGCACTGCTCGGATATCTCCAAATTCGGCAGAGCATCGCGCGGTGTGCGCTTAATGCGCCTTAAGGACGGCGCCGTTGCAACGGTCGCCATAACCGAGCGCGACGAAGATGCGGAGGCGGTAGCACCCGAAGAAACCGCCGCAGACGTAACCGAAGCGGAAGCCGCAGACGATAACGAAAGCAACAGCGAAGAATAATGCAAATCAAAAGCCCCGTGCGCTTTATGCGCACGGGGCTTTTCTATATTAAGAACTAAATTTTTAACAGCAGTCCCACTCAACAAACGCGCGGTCGAAATCCAGCTCTTCAAGCGCGTCGAAGGGTATTCCCGCAACAAGTATTCCGCAGTCGCCTATGCAAATTCTGCCGTCAAGCTCACTGTTTATTTTGAATAGTACAGCGTTTTCCATATACTCGAAGCCGCTCGACTGTTTTGTGTCCGCATGCCCCGCAAAAGTGGCGGCAGGTACGCACTTGTTTATTTCGTCCGCAATAATATCGCGATAAATATCCATTTTATTATACAGCGACGAAAGCATCATATCGCCGAGCGTCATAAACCTTACGGGTAAAACGCTTACGGCCTTTTCCGCTTTTAGCTTAAAGGGAGAGGTTACCCATTCGTTTTCGTCGGCAGAGCCGTCGTCCGGCTCATATTCGCCTACGTTGTCATAATATACAACCTTGTGCGGAGTAGGATATTCTTCCGAATTTTCCGCCATAAATACCTGCAGTATGCCCTTAGTCGGAAAATCAACGGGATAATCTTCAAGCGGTTCCAATCCTTCGAGATTAAGCTGTATAAACAAGACCATAGGCTTGCCGCTTTTGTCCTTTGGCACGGACGCACCTTTAGGCAAGTAGGGGAACCCGCCCATTTTGCTGTCCGTTTCGCTCGGTTTTCCCTCAATTGGTATTAGGCTATAGCAAGGCAGCTCGGTTTCTTTCTTATAGCGCTCTATCACTTTAAGGTGTTTTTTGCTTAGTTTTTCCATTGCATTAATTACTCCTTTTCAGTTTAATTATTTAACCGCTTTTGCGGATTTTTTGCTCGTCGGCATAATAACGTGCATCAGCTTTATCAGCCAGCCCGACAGCGGGAATGCGGCCTCTATAACCACAACAATCGTCAGTATCTGTCCGTAATCCCATTTCAGCTCGCTCCAGCCCTCGAACAGCATATCGTTGATAATCGCAACGGGTAACGTCGTTATATACAGTGCAAGCACGCAAATTGCAAAAACCGACAGACACAGCACTATTCTGTAAGCGTTGAAGGGTTGACACAGTCTGAATACCATAACAAATCCTGAGAAGGTCAAGGCCACCATACACATTGCCATACGGTGCCTGTCGTCGAATATCGTCGGACTTATTTCCGTAGTCAGATACATCGCCATAACGCAAATAATCATCAGCAGCGCGCCCGATACGGCTCCGCTCATAACGTGGGAAATAAACTTGCCCTGAACTCTGTCCTTGTTCGGCTGTAACGAAAGGAAGAACGAGGGTATGCCTATAATCGCAGTTTCAAGCAAAAGCATATTCGCTGGCATAAACAGATACGGCCTTGCCATACAAATGCAAATTGTTGCAAGTATGGCGGTAAATAATGTTTTCATTAAATACAGCGAGGACGAGTTTTGTATATTGTTTATAACCCGTCTGCCCTCGGAAACTACCTTGGGCATAGAGCCGAAGTTGTTGTCCATAAGCACAAGATGGCTTACGTTCCTCGCCGCCTCGCTGCCGGACGCAACCGAAATAGCGCAGTCCGCTTCTTTCAGTGCCAAAATGTCGTTTACGCCGTCGCCCGTCATTGCAACGGTGTTGCCCTCAGACTTGATAGAGCGCACCAAAATAGCCTTTTGCTCGGGTGAAACTCTGCCGAAAACGGTGTACTTGTTGGCAACGTTTTCAACCTCTCTCTCGTTAAGTCCGTCTAAGGAAATAAACTTTTCCGCATGCGCTATACCCGCGCGCTTTGCAACCTCCGCAACGGTTACGGGGTTATCGCCCGAAATAACCTTTACGTTAACCTCGTTATCCTTAAACCATTTAATGGTGTCTATCGCGTCCTCGCGCACGTTGTCCGCAATCGAAATTATCGCAACGGGCTTCATAACCGCGGGCAGTTTTTCGCCGGAAATAGCAGTGGCGGAGTGCGCAAGCACTATAACGCGCAAGCCCATTTGCGCATACTGCTTTACAATTCTTTCAACCTTGGCGGGGCAGGGCTTCAAAACAAATTCTGGCGCGCCCATTGCAAAGGTGCCTATGTCGTCAAAGGTAACAGCAGAAAATTTCCTCTTGGAAGAGAACGGAATTTTTGCGATAGCAGAGTACTTTTCACTGAACCCAAAGTGGTTATTAAGCGCAATCGAGGTCTGATTGTTTCCGTCCAGCTCGCGCAGCATACTGCCCATAATATCGTTTATGGAGTGGTCGCCTACGGTGTTTAAAATTACCGTGTCGTTAACCTTCATTCTTCCGTCTGTTATCGTACCCGTCTTATCGAGGCACAGCACGTTTACGCGCGCAAGCATTTCAAGCGAGTACATATCCTGCACAAGCGTGTTTGACTTTGCAAGCCTGATAATGCCAACAGCAAGCGCAAGCGAGGTCAGTAGAAGCATTCCCGAAGGTATCATACCTATCACAACCGTGCAGGTGCGCTGAATTGCATAGTTTATGTTTGCCGAAAAAATCCCCGCGAATACAGAAGCGTCGGTAAAGGTCGGGTCGGTGGGCGGCAAAGCCTTAACGCTTGCATAGGTGCGCAAAAAGGTACCTATCGCAATGGGGATAATAAGTATGGAAATGCACTTAATTATCAGCTTTGTCGAGTTCATCAGCTCGGAATTAGGACGCTTGTATTTTTTCGCCTTGGAGGAAAGCTTTTCAAGGTATGTTTCCTTGCCGACCTTTTCAACGCGGAACTTGCCGTTGCCGGAGGAAATAAAGCTTCCCGCATACAAAATATCGCCAATCTGCTTTTTTATGGCAATGGATTCGCCCGTCAAAAGGCTTTCGTTCACCTCAACAGTGCCCTCGGCAAGTATACAGTCCGCGGGCACCTGATTGCCCATATCGAGGATAATAACGTCGTCTACAACAATTTCCTTGGTGGGAATTTCTATCGTTTCCCCGTCGCGTATCACCTTTACGGTATTAGACGACAGTATCGACAGCTTGTCAATAGCCAGCTTAGAGCGTATTTCCTGAACAATGCCTATTACAATGTTGGCGGTGGTTATAACTATTACAAGGTAGTTGGAAAACTTCTGCGTATTTGCAAGCAGCAACGCAATAAACGCCAGAAGGCACAGCAAGTTAAAGAACGTGCAGATATTCCCGATAAAAATACTCGCATATGAGCGGGAGTATTTCTTGTTGGTATCGTTGAATAAAAACTGCTTGAAGCGCGTTTCAACCTGTTCGTTGCTCAAACCCTTGTTAAGCTTGGGCGAAAAACGTTCAACCTTTGTGTTAACCGTCTTTTTGGGGTGCCGCTTAAAGTACTTTACTATTTTTTCCTTATCGAAGGCGCTTGCCTCGGGCTTTTCCTCCTGCGCGCTCAGCGGCGCGGACTTCTGCTCGTCGCCGGGGAACAGCGCAATCTGCACGGGCTCGGCGCTGACAGTGGCGGTTTCCTCCACAGCCTCGCGCACGGCTTCGCTTTGCTCTGCGGCAACGGCGGGCGCGCGCTTTGCGCCCCTTTCCGTTTTTGCGGCGGGCTTATCCGGCTTTACGCTCTTTTCCGTTGCGGAGGACTGTCCGCTCTGCTGGCTTTCGTCCGCAGAGTTGTTTTCGTTTCTTTTAAAAATTATCTTGCTCATATCCAACCGATTAATAAAATTCTTTATCCATTATATTATATCACCAAAGTATATGTTTTTCAATATATTTTCGGATAATTTAATTGCTTTTGACGTTTGTTTGCTATATAATTTTATTGAAAAAGGAAGGTTTAGTAATGATAGACATAAATTTAATCCGCGACAACCCCGAGCTGGTCAAAGCCAACATCAAAAAGAAGTTTCAGGACCATAAGCTTGTCCTTGTAGACGAGGTAATCGCGCTCGACAAGCAAAAGCGCGCGCTGCAGCAGGAGGGTGATAACCTCCGCGCGCAGAGGAACTCCCTTGCCAAGCAAATTGGCGCGCTAATGCGCGAGGGTAAAAAAGACGAGGCGGAAAAAATAAAAGAGCTTTCCAAAGCCAACAACGACCGCGTCGCAACAATAGAGGCGGAAACGGCAGAAATAGACGTAAAGCTTAAAAAGGCTATGATGTCTATCCCCAACATTATTGCGGACGACGTGCCTTTGGGCAAGGACGACAGCTGCAACGTGCAGGGCAAAGTATTTTTGACTCCCGCAGAAAAACTGTTCGAGGTGCCCTATCATCTCGATATTTTAGAAAGCTTAAACGGCATAGATTTAGACAGTGCAAGGCGCACAAGCGGCAACGGCTTTTACTACCTCACGGGCGATATAGCTCGTCTGCACTCCGCCGTCTTGTCGTACGCCCGCGATTTTATGATTGACAAGGGCTTTACCTACTGCATTCCGCCCTATATGATTAGAAGCGAGGTCGTTTCCGGCGTCATGAGCTTCGAGGAAATGGAAGGAATGATGTACAAAATAGAGGGCGAGGATTTGTACCTTATAGGCACGTCGGAGCATTCTATGATAGGCAGATTTATGGGTCAAACGCTTGCGGAGGAAAATCTGCCGCAAACGCTTACCTCGTATTCGCCCTGCTTCAGAAAGGAAAAGGGCGCCCACGGCTTGGAGGAGCGCGGAATTTACCGCATACACCAGTTCGAAAAGCAGGAAATGATAGTAATCTGCAAGCCGGAGGACAGCGATATGTGGTACGAAAGGCTGTGGAATTACACGGTAGAGCTGTTTGTGTCAATGGAAATTCCCGTACGTCAGCTTATATGCTGTTCGGGCGATTTGGCGGATATGAAGTATAAGAGCTGCGACGTAGAGGCGTGGAGCCCCCGACAGAAAAAGTATTTCGAGGTCGGCAGCTGCTCTAACCTTACCGACGCGCAGGCAAGGCGCCTCGGCATAAGATATAAAAATTCAAAGACGGGTAAAAACGAGTTTGCGCACACGCTCAACAACACTGTTGTAGCTCCGCCCAGAATGCTTATCGCCTTCCTCGAAAATCATTTGCAGGCAGACGGCAGCGTTAATATCCCGCCCGTGCTCCGTCCGTATATGGGCGGCAAGGAAAAGCTTGTACCAAAAAAATAATGTTAATGTAAGGAGCGCGATATAAAACCCGCCCCCGCGGACAAAAAGTCCGCGGGGGCGGGTTTTATCAAACTCATTTCCTTAAAAATTTTTCAAGCTTTTTAGCGGTCAAAAAGGATATTGCAAACCCATTTTTTCTCAGCTTGCCAAGGTTTGCGGGCGTAAACCGTTTGTCCATTGCAAGGTACAATACCACGTTTTCCTTTAACAGTGCGTCAAAATCCGTCAAAGCGCTCAAAGGAATTGCCTTGCTTTTTACCGCAAGCATCGCCGCCGCATAGTAGTATGTAAGCCGCAGACAAATTATATCCACCGCGTAGGTATATACGTCCTTCGGCAGCCGCGATTTGCATTTTTTAAATTCCCTCAAAGCGTTTGCAAGCTCTTTTTCGGTCTGCTCGGAGTATAAATATTTGTCCGCCTCCCGTTCGTTTGCAAGCGTAAACGGCTTAATATTGCTTTTTTCAATGCTTTTTGCCGCCAGAACGGCTAAAATTTCCGCCGTAGCTCTGTCGCCGTTCGGGGCAAAGCCCTTGAATAACGTCGTTTTTAAGGCTGTTGCTCCGTCAAAGACTATTATATCCGCATTTGAAGCGCCCGCCACCGACAGCAGTCCGTCGGCGTTCGCAAGCTCGAAGCCGCCGTCGCAAAGCAAAACGTATTTTCCCTTGGCCTGCTTTAACCCGTTCTGCACAATTTCCGCAAAGCCGCGGTTTTCTTCCGTGTACAGAATTTCCGCCGCCTCGGGCTCGGTCGGTATTTCCGCAATATTTTTACAAACGATAATCGAAACAACCTTTTTCATATCAAAAAAATTATATTACAAAATGTCGCAAAAGTCAATGGCAAATAAACCGTTTACTTGCGCCGCGGCTTGCTTTGTGCTATACTTGTATACGAATTTATTTACGGAAATTGAAAATGAAGCTTATATTTTTTGACATCGAATGCGCGGGCGTGCACAAAACCTATGCAAAAATCTGCGCTTTCGGCTACGTTGTCTGCGACGGGCAGTTCAACATACTTGAAAAAGAGGATATTTTAATCAATCCCCGCGGTCGCTTCGAGCTGACGAATAGAAAGGGAGAAAAAGGAATAATTCTACCCTACGAGTATTCGGAATTCAAAAAGCAACCGTCATTCCCCGCAGTTTACGAGCGCATAAAGGCTTTGCTTGAAGATAAAAACACATACGTTTTCGGGCACGCGGTGCTTAACGACGTAAAATATCTCAATCTGGAAACGCGGCGCTTCAAGCTGCCGTCCTTCAGGTTCCGCTTTAACGACAGTCAGCTGCTTTTTATGGCGTACAAAAACGATTTTTCCCGACAGTTCGGTCTGGAATTTATCGCAAGCGAGCTTGGGGTGGAATTCACGCCCCACCGCGCCGCAGACGACGCCTATGCAACAATGCGCATTGTAGAGGCAATGTGCAAGGTGAACAACTGCGGCTTTGAAGAGCTGTTAAAGCTTTACAGAATAAAATCCGGTAAAATAGAAAATTACAATATAATCCGCCCGCTGTCGGAGGGGCTTAAGGGCTACGAAAGGCAGAGGAAAAGCGATAAGGAGCAGCGCTCCCGTGCGCGCATAAAATTCAATAATTACTATCTTAAAAAGCGTTTTGTAAGGGGCGGAAGACTCGGCGGCGCAACGTTTACGTTTACTCGCGCAATCGAGGACGATATAAGCGTTTCGCTTGCGCTTGTTGATAAAATTTACGCCAACGGCGGCAGATACACCCAGCAGGTAGAGGCTTGCGCGTACTTCGTAAGGACGGAGGGCGATATTTCGGGTCGTGCCAAAGCGGCAAGCAGCCGCTCAAACGTAAAAATGCTTGAAATTGCCGATTTGGAGAGGCTTTTAAATGACTGATTTGCCCGCAGAGTTTATAAAAAGAATGCAGAACGCGCTCGGCGAGGAATTCGAAGGCTTTATTCAAAGCTATTCCCGCCCGCCCGAAAAGGGAATACGAATAAACACTCTCAAAATTTCCACGGCGGAGTTTGAAAAAATTTCCCCGTTTGCGCTCGGTGAAAAAATTCCGTGGGAGGACATCGGCTATTATGTCTGCGGCGAGGGGCTTGGCAGAACAATCGCCCATGCGGCGGGGCTTTATTACGTTCAGGAGCCCTCCGCAATGTGCGCCGCGCCGGAGCTTGACGTAAAAGCGGGCGAGCGCGTGCTTGACTTATGCTCTGCCCCCGGCGGCAAGGGCACCCAGCTTGCGCAGTATATGCAGGGCGAAGGCGTGCTTGTTTTGAATGAAATCGATGCAAAGCGTTGCGAAATTTTGCGCTCCAACACAGAACGCCTCGGCGTAAAAAACGCTGCGGTCGTTTGCAGAAGTCCGCAGTCGCTTGCAGAAAGCTTCGAAGGCTATTTCGATAAAATTCTGGTTGACGCTCCTTGCTCGGGCGAGGGTATGTTCAAAAAGGAAGTAAACGCAATTCCCGAATGGAGCGCGGCAAACGTTGCGCGCTGTGCCGAACGGCAGTCGCATATTTTAAGCTGTGCGGACAAAATGCTTTCCGCGGGCGGCAGACTTGTATATTCCACCTGCACCTTTGCAGAGGAGGAGGACGAGCGGCAGATTGAAGGCTTTTTACAAGCTTACGGCAATTACAAGCTTTTAAAAATGCAAAAGCTTTATCCGCACAAGGTGCGCGGGGAGGGGCACTTCTGCGCCGTACTCGAAAAAACTGACGGCGTGCGTATGCCCGTGCGCAGTCTTAAATTAAATGTTGACAAATCCGCAGAAAAGCTTTATAAGGAATTTGAGAAGGAATATCTGGGCGTGCATTTCGGCAATCTGCATATGTTCGGCGACAAATTGTATTCGCTTGTGGACGGTCTGCCTCAGCTTATGCGCTCGGGCGTGTACATAGGCGAAATAAAAAGCGGCAGATTTGTTCCCTCGCACACGCTTGCGATGTGCCTTAAAAAGGACGAGGCAAAGCATATCGAAGTCGACGAAAAAACTGCTTTAAGCTATCTTCGCGGGCTTACCTTCGATTGCGGCGAGGATATTAAGGGCTGGCGGCTTGTCTGCTGCTACGGCTATCCGCTCGGCTGGTGCAAGGCGGTTGGCGGCACTGCAAAAAACCATTTGCCCAAGGGCTTAAGAATATAATAGGCGATACAATGTCAAAAAAACTTAAAATATCGCTGTGCTTATTGCTTGCAATAAATAAGTTAAAATTTAAAACCCCGCCCCGAACAATTAAGTTCGGGGCGGGGTTATTTTAGTTGTTACAATAAATTATTCGTTTACTTCGCCGCCGTTGTCGTCCGTGTTGTCGTCCGTATCGGTAGCTTCGGTAACATCCTCGGTTACTTCTTCCTCGGCGGGCGCTTCCTCGATGACTTCGTTCTCGACAGCTTCGTCGGCAACGTTCTCGTCCGTGCTTTCGGCCTCGTCGGCAACGGGCGCATTGTCGTCCGTATCCTCGTTTTCAACAAGGTGCAGCTTTCTTATATAGCGCTTGCGCTGGCGGTAGTTGTTCTTCTGCAACGATTTCTCGTTCTTGGTGCGGCGCTTCTTTTTAAGCAAATCTCTAAGCAACAGCGATACAAGCGTTACAAGCAGTGCAACCACAAGCACAATCGAAGCGATATACAGCCAGAAGTTGGTGGGGTCATCGTCCTCGTCCTTATCCTCGTCGCCGTCGTCCTCAACGGTAGTTCTTTCTACGTTCTTATCTACTGCGGAGTAATCTGCAAATACGTTGTAGGAATTTTCTTCCTTGTTTTCGTAAATGAAGAAGCCTAAGGTTTCCGCATTGTCGGAAATTTTATATTCGTAGCCCGTTTCGCCCTCAGCCGCGGTGTCCGCATTGAACGGCTCGTATGCGGCGGAATCGTACAGAGTGTAGGTGTAGTACAGCGCGCTGTATTCGTCAACGCCCTTAACGTCGTCCTCGGTAAGGCTACCGTCCGTGATAAGCTCCTTTACAAGGCTTTCGAAGAATGCAACCGTCTCGGTCTTAACCTCGGCTTTGTCAAGCAGGTTCTTGCTTTCAAGTATCTGCTTGTATTGGTTGATAAGCTTGGTTTCGTATTCACTGCGAAGGGTTGAATAGTTTTCGGAGGTAGCGGAGTATGCGCTGTAATCAAACGCAACCGCGCCTGTCGTATAGGTGCCGTCCTCGTTTATGCCGCTGCTGCCGCGTTCTCCGTTCCAAACCTCTATACGGTAATCAAGCCCCTCGCTGCCCGTGTGGATAAAGAAGTTAACGGTTACCCAGTCGTCGCCGTAAGTCGCATTGTCAATGTTGACCATATACGGCGTGCTGTTTTCGGGCGCTACATATCTGTAAGGCGCCTTTTCGGTATCGAAGCTCTTAACCTCGTTCTCTCTCTTACCGTCTACAAGATAGTAGTAGGTTCCGTCAACGTATTCGTAAACGCGCTTGCCGCTCTCCGTGCAAAGGAAGTGGTCTGCAACCTTTCCGTCCTGATAGTAATAGGTTTCGCCGTCAACCAAATCGTCGAACAGTATTTCGTTTACGCCCTTGTCGTCCGTGAAGTACTTGCCTCTCGTTTCATATTTATAATACTTATACGATTTTGTAAGGTTGTTCAGGTTTGCGTAAAGCGTCTTGTCGGCGCTGTCAACGCTTTCGTAAAGGCCGTCCTTGCGCAGCTTGTAAACGATAGCGGCACGGTGTTCCTCGTCGGTCATGTCGTCCTTATCGTAAGCGGTGTTAAGTACGTTGCCCTCGTCGTCGTAGTAGAAGGTGTATTTGGGAGTGGAGTAGGTCAGCACCTCGCGCGTGTTGCTGTCTACAAGGTAGACGTACGCATTCGCGCCGTTGCTTGCTTTAACCTTGATTGAAACAGTTTGATAGCTGTCCGCGGCTACGTTTTTGTTTTCGCTTACAAAGCCGTAGTTTACCGCAAACGAGAAGTATTCGGTATCCTCGCTGTATTTATCATCGGAGGTAGCTCTTCTGTAATTTTTACCGTTAAACGAAACAACGTTGCCGCTGTAATCGTCCTCGGCTAAAATATAGTAGTTTGTGTAGGTGTTTTCGTTTGCGGAAGCATTTTCTATATACTGTCGCAGATTATTGATAATTATCAGCGGCTGATAGCAGTCCTCGCCGAATACCTCGTTCCAAGCCGCCACAGCGTCGCTGTTGGAGCTGTTGAAGGCGTCCCTAATCGTCTGCCAGTTAGCGTAATCCTTAAAGCCGTCCTTATTTATAAGTCCCGCAAGTCCGTTGGTGTTCTGCGCGTCGTAGCCGTCGCTGTAAATGCTGTCGGAAACGGAGGAGCTGCCGCCGTTAACGCCGTTATAGTCGCCGGGCTTGGAAATTTCCTTCTTCACGTCGGAAATTCCGCTTGCGTCCGCAAAGCCCTTGTGGTCGTTGTCGTCGCCGTCCTCGGTAAACGAGAATTTAACGGCAGTATCTCCCGCAGAGGTAAGCCCGTAAATCTTTTCGTTTATTTTCAGCGTCTGCAAGTTCGCAAATGCCGCCCAGCCGTAGTTGAAGGAGGAGGCGGAAGCGTTTGCAACGTCAGTCACGCCGAAGCTGAATTCCATTTTAAAGGTCTTGCTTACATATTCGCCGGTAACCTCGTCCTTGTCGTCGCAGGTGTTCTCAACGAACATAAAGCAACGCACCCAGCCGTTGTAAATATCCTTGTCGTCGCCGAAGCTCGTCGTCTTGTTGGTTGTGTCTACCGTAAAGGTGGCAGAGCTGTCCTCGTCGTCGACGTCAATAATTTTTACCGTTGCCGCGGGCGTGCCGCCCATATCCGCAGTCTTAACCCAGAACGAAACAATCATTCTTTCGTCATAGCCGAGCGTAAAGGTAGTTGCGGAAACGGCGGAGGTATAAGCCGCGCCGCGTGCGGAATGCAAAACAAGCATATTGTTTCCGCTTGCATATCCGGGCAGCTTGTCAAAGCCGTTGTCGCCCGTAAGCGCGTTGTTCAGCTTTTTGGAATAATCGAAGCCGCTTATCCCGTTAATACCGTCCGTTCCGAAAACGCCCGCAAGGTCCTTGGAGGTATCGATTCCGCCCTTGACGTTTTTGGGAAGATTGTAATTTTCGGTGTCGCTTTTGTTAATGCCGGATGCAATAGAGTTGTTTTTAACCGTTTCCCCGTCAAGCGTGCCCACAGCGTACCACTTGCCTTCCGATTTCTGCGCGGTCAGCTGTACTGTTGTGTTGTCCTTTCCGAAGGTCAGCGGCTGATAATTTCCTTCAACGCCCGTTCCGTTTTCGGAAGCAAGGTCGATAAGATAGCGGAAGTGGCGGGAGTTCCTGAGATATTCGGGCGAGCTTACGCTGCTGCCGTGATATCTGATGTTGGTATCTGCCGTAAAAATTTTGTCGTCCGCGTCGCTTGTCAGCGTGCAATAGGTCTTGTTTGCTTCTATTGCCGTTGCATAAGCATTGTAGCTGCTCTTGTATTCGCTTGTTTCGTTGCCATTGTCGTCAAGCGCCTTCTCGTCAAGAGAGCGGAACTTTTCAACGGAAACGTTATCAAAGAATGCGTACCCCGTGCACTTTTCGCTGTTCGCGCTCTGTCCTAAGCCGAGGTTAAGCTGAATGGTGCTGTCCGCAAAGTCGCATGCGTTTACATAAATCGTGTATTTAAGCCAGCCGTTGTTCTGCTCTATTGCAGAGGGGTTGTCCTTATTCTGGCTTATGATTTTTTCGGTGTTTATCGCCTTGATTTTAAAGGAGTCGAGCGAGGTGCCGTTAACAGTCTGGCTGACTTCTATAAACGCGCCTCTGTCTTGGTCGTCAAGCTGGCTGTAGCCCTTGTCGAATTTTAAATCGGAGGTCTTAACCCATACGGAAATTTCCGCCGCGGTGTTCGCTTCGAGAGTAATCGTCTGCGAGGCAAAATACTGCGATATACCGTTATAGCTGTTGTTAGAGGGGAAGTTGTGCACCATTAAAATGTTGTCGCAGGGGAATTTAAGCTCCTCGTCGTAATAATGGTTGCCGTTTTCGTCCTTGTAAACGGTCACCTTTTTACCGTTTTCGTCCTCGTAATAGCTTTCGCTGTCGGTATCGGTAAATTTAAAGGGAGTGCCGGGGTTGTCGATAAGCGCAAATCTTACCGACTCTCCAAGGCTGCCGTCCTCGTTCACAAAATAATATTCGTTGTCCTTGCTCTCGCTGCCCTCGTTCTCGCGCTTTTTAACCTCTTTATCTCCGAAGTAATGCTTTCCGTCGCGCTCGGTTATGCCGAAGTAGTCCTCGTAGGTCTGATATTTGATATAGCTGTCCTCAACGTCCTCGGCAGAAAGCATTGCCGCATAGGTGTCCTTGTACAGCAAATCGCGCGCCTTCATGCCGTTGTAATCAACGTAATCGTCGTCGGTCGTCTTAATATCGGCGTTGTATTCCAGCTTTCCTCTCAGCTCTGCGGCGGTAAGCCTGTCCCATTCGTAGGAGGAGGTGCCTATAATTCCCGACATAGCGTTGGAGCTGTCGCCCGAGCGCGTCCAGCTGTCGGCGGTCTTTATAAGATAAACGGCCTTTCCGTCCTTAATGTATTCCTCGCTCGGATAATTGAAGAATTCAAAATTGCCGTTCTTTAAAAGCTGAGTATCCTCCTGCTTGGGCGCCAGCGCCGTGGGCTTTTCTTCCTTGTCCGTTTTAGCGCAGGCTGCCGCAAAGCCCGTGCAGGTAACCGCAGCGGCTGCAAGCAGCGCTATAACCGACTTTCTTTTTTTGCTTTTGAGATAATTGTTTTCAGACATAAACATACACCTTGGTTTAAGCGGGCGGGTCAACCGCTTCCGCTATATATCTATTAATAATCGTACTAACTTATTTTAATATAATTGCCCTTTTATAGCAAGCAAAAACACTTAAAACGGGCAAAAAAATTTATTATTTTTCGTCTAATTGCAAAAACTTTTATCAAAGGATATTCAAAATCGGATTTTTGTATATGAAAATGAATAAAAGTTCACTCAAAAGAGTGTTTGCGGGGCTTTTAACGGGCGTAGTCAACGGACTTTTCGGCGGCGGTGGGGGAATGGTTGTCGTTCCGCTTATGAAAAATATGCTCGGCTACGAGGAAAAGTACGCCCACGCCACGGCAATACTCGTAATCGCGCCCGTCTGCGCGGCAAGTCTTGTAACCTACCTTGTCAACGGCTATTTTTCGGCGGAGGTAATTCTTCCCGCGGCAATCGGCTCGGTCGCGGGCGGGCTTGTCGGCGCCGAGCTTTTAGATAAGCTGCCGGAGTTCTGGGTGAACGCAGTATTTCTTGCTGTTATGCTTGCGGCGGGCATAAGAATGCTGTTTTAGTTGTTTTTCGGAGGTTGAATTTGAGCTTTATTTTATATCTGCTTGCGGGCTTTTTTTCGGGAATGCTCGGCGGCATGGGCATGGGCGGCGGTACGATTTTAATTCCCGCGCTGACAATACTTTTCGGCGTCGAGCAGCATATAGCTCAGGCAACGAATTTAATAGCCTTTCTGCCTATGGCGGCTTTCAGCCTTAGGGTGCATAAGGATAAGGGCAACCTTAAAACGCAGGGGGTGTGGTGGATAGTCGTGCCCGCGGTTTTAACCTCGGTTGCGGGCGGACTTGCCGCCTCGCTGTTGCCCGCCGCCGTGTTAAGGAAGCTTTTCGGCGCGTTTTTGGTGTTTCTGGCATTGAAGGGCGTGCTTTCCCTGAAATTTCCCGTAAAAAAATTATAAGCAAAGCCGCCCCCTCGGGAATTTTAGCCCGAGGGGGCGGCTTATTATGCGGCTTATTTTTGTATACCGCAAAGCGGAATTATTTTGAAATAAGCTTTTTAAAGGGCTTTAAGCTGAACATTTCCATTGCGTAAAGTATTCCGCCGGTAAACGCAAGCATAAGCGGCGCGCAGATAAGTATCTGAAATACCTCCGAAACATATCTTTGCAGAATTCCGTTCAGCAGCCACCCGAACGTGCACGCAACCACGGAAACAAGTATGCTCCTTACGGTGTATTTAATATAGTTAATTCCGTCGCACTTCTTTTTCAAAAGCCTTAAATTAAGCGCCGCGGTCACAAGCTGCGCCAGCGCAAGCCCGACTATGTACGAATAAATTCCGAGGAATTTCGTAAGCCCCGCTATCGAAGCAAGCATAAGTATCGCGCCTATGCAAAAGTAAATCAGCGTCCGTTTTTCGCAGTTCATCGAGTTTAATACGGTGTTTGTAATCATTGTTATGCACATAGGTAGCATTATAAACGCGCTTATCATAACAATCTCCCCGCAAAGCTCGTTGTCGTACAGCAAAATACTGATAGCCCTGCCCAAAACAAACATTATGGGCATCAACAGCGTCGCTATAAAAATCGCCGCCTTTACCGTCTTTTCAACGTCGTGCTTAACGGCTGTTGTCTTGTTTTTGTAATAGTTTTCCGAAAGCTCCGGCGCAACCACAACCGCAATCGAGCCGATAAGCGTGTTGGGAATAAACAGCATAGGCACTGCCATACCCATAGCCACGCCGTAAAGAGCAATCGCCTCCGAGTTGGTGTAGCCGCAAAGCTTAATCAGCAGCGCGGGCAAAATAACCGCCACGGCGGAGTTGAGCAGCGAGGTAGAGGTGCGCATTGCCGTTATGGGTGCGGAGGAGGAAATAAGCGGCTTAAGCTGTTTTTTGGGGCTTACAAACCGCCCGCCCTTTTTAAAGTACCAGAACAGCGAAACCAAAAACGAGAACACATAGGACACCAGAACGGCTATAACGGCCATCCTTGCGCCATAAACGGGGTCTTTACAGCCGAAAATAAGCGCAATACCCACGCCTACCATAACGGCGTCCTCCAAAAGCTCTATTACCGAGTACGCAAGGAACTGCTTACTGCCCCAGAACGAGCCGCGTATAACCGCATAGACGGAGGTCAGCACAAGCCCCGGCAAAAGTATTATAAAAATGTCGGCGCAACGGCTGTCAGAAAAAAGAAAGCCGAAAACGTTTCTGCCGAAGAACAGAATAAGCGCGATTGGTATGGTGAGCATAAGGGTGCATAAAACTCCCGCGGTAACCGCGGAGTGTCTGCCGTGAATGTCGCCCGTGGCGCGGCTTTTTGCCATAAGGCGGGATACCGTAACGGGCACGCCGCTCGACGCAACCGTCAAAAATACCGCGAAAACCGTAAGGCAAATCTGATAAATGCCCAGCCCCTCGGCGCCTATGCTTCTTGTCAAAATTATGCGGTAAATAAAGCTTAAACCCTTTTCCACGGTAGAAAAAACGGTAACCATCGCCGCCGATTTGTAAATATTTTGCTTTTTTTCTTTTTTCAAACGCTTTGCTTTTAATGCTTTCATTCAGATGTCCTTCCCCAATATTCTACAAATTTCTCGGCGGTTTTATGAACAAAAAAATTTTTTAGTGCGTATAATATACCAAATGTTTACGCTTGTAACGGAAAAAAGCAAATTTTTCAGGATTAAACGCGGTCAAAGCGGCGAGGAGGTGGAAAAATTTTTCCTCACCCCCGTCGGCGGCGCGGCGTTTGCGGGCAGGATTATAGAGGTAAAAAGAAATCTTTCCGTGCATATCGCCGCCGTAGGCGACACCTACCGCACAATCGCGGCGGCAACGGGCTGCAAAGAGGCGGCTTTAAGGGAATTAAACGGCGCAAGGCCCGTCTATCCCACCTGCAAAATTTTTTATCCACGCAAAAATAATTAGCGGACTGTCAGGGCGATTTTTTGCGCCTTGCACGGCTTAAAGGCGGAAAACATATAAATATAATACATAACAAAAAACAAGGAGGAAATTATGTCGTTTTTTTCCAATTTCCAGTCGGATAAATGTCCCGGAACAATAAGCGGCAACCCGCTTAACGGAATGTGCGAAAAGGTCTGCATTCAGGCGCAGAAAATCTTTGACGCGTGCATAAAGCAGATTCAGATTGAAAACTACACGCTCACCTTAACGGACGCCGTCCCCGCGGAGCCTACATATCCCCTGACCTTCATAAGCGCAAGGTCGCTCGGCTCGACGGGCAATATCACAAGCATCAATATCGAAAGGCTTGCGGATAAGCCCAATTGCGCAAGAGTGCAGGCAACGGTATCCATTCCCGTAGAGGTGCTGTATACCGACGCAAACGGAGTTGAAGGGGTGGCGCAGTCCACAATCAGCGTGTCCGAGGACGTTCTGCTGTTCGTGCCCGCTCCGTCGATTATGCCCTACCGTGCCACAGCCGAAGCCTCTGCCGTATGCGCCGAGGGCAGGTTCAACGCGGACACCAACACCTTTACGGTCAACGCGTGCCTTACCGTAATTTTAAAGATTGCGATAGACGTCGAAATTCTGGTGCCCAGCTACGGCTACTGCGCAATACCGCCCGCACAGGATTACTCTCAGGAGGTGTGCGCGGGGTTCTTCGAGCTGCCGCTTTACCCTCAGGGCAAAAGCTGTTCCAAGCAGTAGCCCGCTTGCTTAAAAAATTACGCCTTTCCGTCACGGAGGGGCGTTTTTTATGTTTTGTTTTTGCAATTTAAAGCATTTATACAGTACTATGTCACGCATAATATATAATTTATTCAACACAAATAATAAATTTGTCTATTTATTTTTACTTATCAAAAACACTTTAAAAACGCCTTAAAATATGGTAAAATGCTGTTATGAAGGTTTTTTCGATAAGCGATTTGCATCTTTCGGGCTGTACCGATAAGCCTATGAATATCTTCGGCGCGGGCTGGGAGGGTCATCTCGAAAAAATAAAAGCCGACTGGCAAAGCAAGGTTTGCGACGATGATATCGTGCTGCTGTGCGGCGACACAAGCTGGGGCACCGTGCTTGAGGAGGGGCTTTTCGATTTGCGGTCGCTTATCGGGCTTAAAGGCAAAAAGGTATTTATCCGCGGCAATCACGACTATTGGTGGAACGGCATAACCAAGCTTCGGCAGTCCGCACCGGACGAAAGCTTTTACTTCCTTCAAAACGACTGCGTAAAATTCGGAAGCATAATAATCTGCGGCTCGCGCGGGTGGACGTGCCCCGGCAGTGCGGACTATACCGAAAACGATTTAAGGCTTTACAAGCGCGAGGCAGAGCGGTTTAAGCTCTGCTTTAACGAGGTAAACAAGCTAAGGCAAGAGGGCGACAGACTTCTTGTAATGATACATTATCCGCCCTTTGCGCCCAAGCTTCCCGAAACCGATTTTACAAGACTTTTCGAGGAAAACAAGGCGGAAAAGGTAGTATTCGGGCATATCCACGGAGAAACCTATTTCCCGTTCAGAACGGTGAAAAACAATATAGAATACATTCTCACCTCGTGCGACAAGGTCGGTTTTTCCCTTCAAAGAATTTTATAATACGGCTTTTCAAACGCTTTACAACCGCATAGCCGTTGTGATATAATTCAAAGCGTTAAAAACGTAAAGGACAAGCTTAAAAATGTTTGATTTTGCGGCTTATACCGTGTTTAAAAACGAATAGTCGACTAAAAAGCGGAAGGATGACCTGTTTAGGGCGTCTTTACCGCTTATTTTTTAAATTCAGGAAAAAAATATGTTAAAAAACAAGGATTTGCTCGGACTTCAATATTGCTCCGCAGAGGAGATAACGGAAATTTTAGACGGCGCTGCGGAAATGAAAAAATTTATCTGCGGCAAGGAGCGTAAGTCAAACCTTCTTGCGGGCAGGTCGCTGGTCACGCTTTTCTACGAAAACAGCACCAGAACGCGTTCCTCGTTCGAGCTTGCGGGCAAGCTTTTGGGCGCAAGCGAGGTGAATATTTCCTCGGCGGCAAGCTCGGTGCAGAAGGGGGAAACGCTTATCGACACGGGCGAAACGCTGGACGCAATGAAGGTGGATTACATAGTTATCCGCCACCCCATGGCGGGCGCGCCGAAATTGCTTGCCGAGCACGTCAAGGCAAGCGTCATAAACGGCGGCGACGGCATGCACGAGCACCCCACGCAGGCGCTTCTGGATATGTTCACCATGCGCGAAAAATTCGGCTCTCTCAACGGTCTTAAGGTTGCGATTCTGGGCGATTTGAAGCATAGCAGAGTTGCAATGAGCAACGCCTTCGGTCTGAACAAATTTGGCGCAAACGTCTGTGCATACGCACCCGCGACTATGGTTCCCAAGGAGTTTGCCCGCCTCGGCGTGACGGTCGCAAAGAGCCGCGAGGAGGCTGTTGAGGGCGCGGACGTAGTTATGGGGCTGAGAATTCAGCTGGAAAGACAGAACGGCGGGCTTTTTCCCTCGCTTTCCGAATACTCCAAATTCTACGGCGTAGACGACGATGTGTTAAAGCTTGCAAAAAAGAATGCGGTCGTGCTTCACCCCGGCCCCGTAAACCGCGGGGTAGAGCTTTCGCCTCAGGTCATAGACGGTGATAAGAGCCTTATATTGGAGCAGGTTACAAACGGCGTTGCGGTGCGTATGTCAATACTAAACCTGCTTGCGCAGTATCGTGAGGAAAATTTATGAAGCTTCTGATTAAAAACGGCACGCTTGTGCTTAAAGATAAAGAAATTAAGGCGGATTTGCTTGTCGAAGACGGCAAAATAGCAAAAATAGCCGAAAAAATATCCCTTCCCGCAAGCTCTGCGGGGTGCGAGGTTATCGACGCAAAGGGCAAGCATATAATTGCGGGCATAATAGATATGCACGTTCATCTGCGCGAACCCGGCTTCGAGGGCAAGGAGGATATTGCAAGCGGCTGCCGCGCGGCGGTTGCCGGCGGAGCTACGCAGGTGTGCTGTATGCCCAACACAAACCCCGTCTGCGACAATGCTGTTGTCGTTTCCTACATAAAAAACCGCGCAAAAGAGGTTGATTTGTGCAAGGTTAACCCCATAGGCGCGATAACCCGCGGACAAAACGGCGAAGGGCTTGCCGATATAGGCAAAATGAAGGCGGCGGGCGCGGTTGCAATCAGCGACGACGGCAAATCCGTTTCTAATTCGTACATTATGCGCCTTGCAATGGAGTACGCAAACGACTTTAATTTAAAATGCCTTTGCCATTGCGAGGATATAAATCTTGTAAACGGCGGAGTTGTAAATGAAGGCTATAATTCCACGCTCTGCGGCTTAAAGGGCAGTCCCCGCGCCGCCGAGGATATTATGATTGCCCGCGACGTTTCGCTTGCGGAAAGCTTGAATATTCCCGTGCATATCTGCCATGTTTCCACATACAGCGGCGTGGAAATTATCAAAAGCGCAAAACAGCGCGGCGTTAAGGTCACCGCGGAAACCTGTCCGCACTACTTTATTCTGACAGACGACATAATCACGGGCTATAACACAAATACAAAGGTAAACCCGCCCGTAAGAGAGGCGCGCGACGTAGACGCAATAATCAATGGCTTAAAGGACGGCACAATCGATTGTATTGTCACCGACCACGCTCCCCATTCCTTAAAGGACAAGCAGGTTGAATATAACCTTGCGGCGTTCGGCATAAGCGGAATAGAAACAAGCTTCGCGCTCAGCTATACCTATCTCGTAAAATCGGGCAAAATGACCCTTCCGCAGCTTATGCAAAAAATGAGCGCCGCTCCCGCGGAAATTTTAGGGCTTGAAGGCGGGGCGCTTGCCGAGGGCGCGGTTGCAGACCTTGCCGTTGTAGATTTAAGCAAAAAATATGTAATCGACGGCAATAAATTCATTTCAAAGGGCAAAAATACGCCCTTTAACGGTTATGAAGTGTACGGCGCGGTAGAATATACCATTGTCGACGGAAAAATAAAATACAAAGCATAAAGGAAAAAACAAATGATAGACAAGCTTATTAAAAGAATAATCGAGCTGCAAAACCCTACCTGCGTGGGACTTGATACCGACTTCAACTATCTTCCCGATAATTTGAAGGAGGGGGTAACGGGCTTCCGAAGGGCCACCAACGCAATCTGCGAATTCAACAAAAACATAATAGACGCGGTCTGCGACATTGTTCCCGCTGTGAAGGTACAAATCGCCTATTACGAAATGTACGGCGTAGAGGGTATGAAGGCGTTTAAATACACCATAGACTACGCCCGCAAAAAGGGACTTATCGTAATTGCAGACTGCAAGCGCAACGACATAGGCTCTACCGCAAGCTGCTATTCCAAGGCATATATCGGCAAAACGGAAATCGGCGGCAAAAAGGCGCGCGCGTTGCCCGCGGATATGCTTACAGTCAACGGCTATCTCGGCTTTGACGGAATAAAGCCCTTCGTAAGCGACATAATAGAAAACAAAAAGTCTATTTTCGTTCTGGTTAAAACCTCCAACCCGTCCAGCGGCGAATTGCAGAATTTGAAGCTTGAAAACGGCAAATTTATTTACGAGCAAATGGGCGAGCTGGTCGAGGATTGGGGCAAATTCTTTGTCGGCAAATACGGCTATTCCGAGGTCGGCGCGGTCGTCGGCGCAACACATCCCGAGGAGGCGGCGCGTTTAAGGTCGCAAATGAAGAATACCTTCTTCCTTATCCCCGGCTACGGCGCGCAGGGCGGCAGTGCGGAAATGCTTAAGGTCTGCTTCGATAAAAAAGGGCTCGGCGGCATAGTCAACTCCTCCCGCGCAATTATCTGCGCATACAAAAACGAAAGGTACAAGGGGCTGGGCTATGCGGAAGCGGCTCGCGCGGCTTGTATTGATATGCAAAAGGATTTGTCGTCGACAATAGGACATATGGGAAAATAAATGAAAGATTTACTCGCAACGGTAAAGCAAAACGTAGAAATTGCCGAAAATATCTATAAAATGACGCTTACCCTGCCCGAAAGCGCGGGCGAGCTTCTCGGCGGTCAGTTTGTCAACCTGTCCACGGGCGAAAGCGCACAGCTTTTGCGCCGTCCCCTCGGCATTTGCCTTGCAGACGGCAAGGATATTTCCGTATGCTATCAGCTTAAAGGCAAGGGCACCAAAAGCCTTGCCGAAGCTAAGGCGGGCGACAGGCTTAAAATTTTACTTCCGCTCGGCAACGGCTTCAACCTCAAAAACGCAAAAAATATCGCCGTTATAGGCGGCGGAGTGGGAATTTTTCCGCTGATATATACAATGCGTAAAAATTCCGATAAAAATTTTTATATGTATTTCGGCTTCCGCAACAAGCACGCCGTTTGTCTTTTGAACGAAATTCCCAAATGCAAGGAATTAACGGTCGTCACCGACGACGGCAGCTACGGCGGCAAGGGCAACGCGTTAGACGCGTTTTTGCAGTCCGCGCCGCAGGTGGATTTGATAATCGCGTGCGGCCCGCCCGTAATGCTTAAAGCGTTAAAGTCCGCGCTGGCGGAAAAGAAAATAGATACGCCTTGCCTTGTATCTTTGGAAGAGCGTATGGGCTGCGGAATAGGCGCGTGCCTTGTTTGCACCTGCAAAAAAACGGACGGCGGTAACGCCCGCGTCTGCAAGGACGGCCCCGTTTTCGATATAAATGAAGTAAATTTATAAAATTCAAAAGTAGCGCAAAAGCGAAAGCTAAGGAAAAATATGGCAAATTTATCGGTTGAAATCTGCGGAGTAAAATTCAAAAACCCCGTTATAGCGGCAAGCGGAACGTACGGCTTCGGGCGCGAGTTTAACGAGGTTTACGATATTTCGCAAATCGGCGGCATAAGCACCAAGGGCATGACGTTAGAGCCGCGCGTCGGCAATCCCGTGCCGAGAATTGCGGAAGGCGACAGTGTGATTTTGAACGCGGTCGGTCTGCAAAACCCCGGTGTGGAAAGCTTTATTGAAAAGGATTTGGGGTATTTAAAGAGCAAGGGCGTTGTAATTATCGCCAACGTCGCGGGCAAAACGCTTGAAGATTACGGCAAAATCTGCGCGCGCCTTAACGGTCTTGTCGACTTTGTGGAGCTTAATATTTCCTGTCCCAACGTCAAGGCGGGCGGTATGGCGTTCGGAATTAAGCCCGAAAGCATTAAAGAGGTAACGCGCGTATCCAAAAATTCGCTTACCAAAACCCCGCTTATGGTCAAGCTTTCTCCCAATGTGGAAAGCATTTCCGTCAATGCAAAAGCCGCGGAGGAGTGCGGCGCGGACTGCGTTTCGCTTATCAACACGCTTACGGGCATGGTTATCGATTTGGAACGCAGAAAGCCCGTTATCGCCAATAATACGGGCGGTGTTTCCGGTGCGGGTATACGCCCCATTGCACTCAGAATGGTTTACGAGGCGGCGCACGCGGTCAAAATACCCGTTATCGGTATGGGCGGAATAGCAAGCGGAGAGGATGCAATTTCGTTTATGATGGCGGGCGCAAAGGCCGTGCAGGTGGGTACGGCAAACTTTACAAACGCAAACGCCATGCCGGAAATTATTTCGCAAATGAACGCGTGGCTGGACGGTCACAATATCGCAAGCGTCAACGAAATTGTCGATACGCTAACTCTTAACGGTTAAAAAGGAGTAAAAATATGACTTACAAACAGCAGTTTATTAAATTTATGGTAGAAAACGGCGTGCTTAAATTCGGCGAATTTACGCTTAAAAGCGGCAGAAAGGCGCCCTATTTTATCAATACGGGCAACTACAAGTCGGGCGCGCAGCTTGCAAAATTAGGCGAGTATTACGCTAAGTGTATTGCCGAAAACAAAATCGAGGCGGAAACGCTTGTCGGCCCCGCTTACAAGGGCATACCGCTTGCAGTAACCACGGCGGTTGCTCTGGCGGAAAAATTCGGCAAGGATTTGAATTATTGCTTTGACAGAAAAGAGGCAAAGGACCACGGCGAGGGCGGACTTTTCGTGGGCAAGCAGCTTACCGACGGCGAAAGGGTAATTATTATCGAGGACGTTATGACCTCTGGCAAGGCTTTAAGGGAAATGCTTCCCAAGCTTAAAGCGGCGGCAAGCGTCGAAATTGCGGGAATGGTCATTTCAGTCGACAGAATGGAGCGCGGGCTCGAAAGCAGTCTTTCCGCCGTGCAGGAGGTGTATAAGGAGTTCGGCGTCAAGGTCTACTCCATCGTTACCATGGCAGACATAATCGAGGCAATCGAAACGGGAGTAATCGAGGGTAAGGAATACCTTGCAAAAATGAAGGAATACCGCAAAGCCTACGGCGTAGACTGATTTATTTTAAAAAATGCGAAAGCGGGATACGACAAAATATTTGTCGTATCCCGCTTTTTTAAAGCGCTTTAAATATATAGCCTTCGTTTTTAAAGTGCATTATAACCGATTTCAGCGCCTCCGCGGTAGCGGATTTATCGGTGGAATCATGCGCAAGCATAACTATTTTTTTGGGGTTTGCAACCGTGCTTTTCGCCGCCGTTACAAGCTGCTCGGGCGAGGGCGACAAAATTTCGCTGTCGCGGAAGGAGGCATTCCAGTCAACGTATTTCATTCCGTGCGCGCTCACCGCGCTTACAAGCCGTGAGGAAAGCCCGTAGCTCCCTCCGGGGAAGCGGTATAGCGCAGACCTTCTGCCGCAAACCTCCTTAATAAGCTCGTTGCAACGGTCAATATCCTTAATCAGGCTCTGCGGCGAGGCATAAATTTCCTTGTAGCGGTGTGTGTAGGAGTGCACCCCTACGGAATGCCCCTCGTCAAATTCCCGCTTTAAAAGCGTTTTGCGCTTTTCCGCGCTCTTGCCAACTATAAAAAAGGTAGCTTTTACGTTTTCTTCCTTCAAAATATCAAGAATTTTCGGCGTAACTCTGTCGCTCGGGCCATCGTCGAACGTAAGATAAATTTCCTTCTGTTGCGCCGCGTCTGCAAAGGTCAGCTCGCTTTTATTTAAGCTTACGCTTCCTATAAACACAATCAGTATTGCGCACATAAGCATTGCCGCGCAAATTGCGGTAAAATTCCTGTTCATAACCATATATTGCGCAATATCCAACATTTTACAAGCGTTTTAAAAAATTTTCAGTTTAAACGGATATTTATTATGGTATCCGCAATAGCAATTTGCAGCTTTCGCAAATCCTTTGAATAAATTATCCCGCCCGCCGCGTCCTCGCATTCCGCAGTAAGCCTGTTAAGCTCTACCGTAAAGCAGTTGCTTGTATTCGCGTTGTAAAGGCTGTTCAGCCCGCTTTTTATGTCCGCTATAACCGATTTCGCATTGCCTTGGCTGTATTCGCCCGTATCCAAAGCGTTCGCGCAGTCGTACGCCATACGCGACAGCGAGTACAGTGTATTAAGGTTTCCCTTGTAAAGCTCCGCATTCTTTTTCGCGGCAGAGGTCTTTAAAAGATAGCTGTTCGTTTCGATTTTAAGCACCGAGCATTGCAGATTTCTGTCCTTAAGCTCTCGGCAAACGTTTTCTGCATCCTTTTCCTCGTAATAGCAGGATACGGTAATGTAATATTTCCCTCTGTATTCGATAATATATCCCGCGCCGCCGTAGGCGGAAACGGCAGAAGAAATCGAGCCCGCGGAAATAGAATTTTCCTCCATGGCATAGCATACGAAATAGAAGCGAGTGGTGTATTTCAGCTTAGAGCCGTAGCAGGTTACCGAAAAAACGCATATCAGCACGGTCAGCGCCACCGCAGCGATAACCGAAATAAAAAACGGTGAAATTCTTGTATTTTTCGACATTTAAGGCAGATTTCCTTTTAAAAGCTTAAACAAACGGTTTGGTATATAATATTTGTTTTATGACTTTATTATGTTTAATACAAAAAGCTATTATTTGCGCTTAAAAACGCTTGCAAAATTTTTTTTATGCAGATATAATAAAAAAGTCGTTTTTGCTACTGTGGCTCAGCTGGTAGAGCAGCTGATTCGTAATCAGCAGGTCGCCGGTTCGAATCCGGCCAGTAGCTCCATACGCCCCGCCTTATAAAAGGCGGGGCTTTTTTTGTCGCTTTAAGCCGTTCCCGCATATAATGTAATACTGCAAGGGGGAAATATGACTTTAAGCGTATGTCTGATTGTTCGGGACGAGCAAGCCGTAATCGCCCGCTGTTTAAGCTGCGTAAAAAAATTCGCCGACGAAATAATAATCGTCGATACGGGCTCGACCGACGCAACGGTTGAAGCAGCCCGCAAATTTACCGATAAAATTTACTTTTTCGAATGGCGCGATGATTTTTCCGCCGCGCGCAATTTTGCATTCGAAAAGGCCTCGGGCGACTATCTTATGTGGCTGGACGCCGACGACGTGGTGCCGGACAAAAGCTGTAAAAAAATCAGACGGCTTTTAAGCGGCGCGGACTTCGATATGGCTTATCTGCCTTATGCCGTCGCGTTTGACGACGGCGTGCCCACGTTCGAATATTACAGAGAAAGGATAGTAAAAAGCGGCGCGGGCTTCCGTTTTAAAGGAGCCGTGCACGAGGCTGTTTCGCCAAACGGTAAAACAGTGTATTGCGATGCGCGTATCGAGCATAAAAAGCTTAAAGCAAGCGCCCCGCTACGCAATCTGAATATCTACCAAAAGCAAATTGCCCGCGGGATATGCCTTGACGAACGCTCAAAATTCTATTACGGCAGAGAGCTTTACTACAATAAAATGTATCGCGAAAGCATTGCCGTGTTAGAGGATTTTCTGCTCGGCAGCGGCTGGACGGAAAACAAAATAGAGGCGTGTTTAAACCTTTTTTATGCGTATTCGGCATTAAACCGTACGGAAAAAGCCTACAGCTCGCTTTTAAAATCGTTTTTATATGCCCCGCCGCGTAGCGAGGCGTGTTGCCTGCTCGGCGAAAAATTTTTGCTCGCAAACGACGTTAAATCGGCCATATATTGGTACCAATCGGCGTTGACCGCAGAAAACGGCGAAAGAGCGGGCGCTTTTGTCAACCGCGATTATTGCGGCTTTATTCCCAATATGCAGCTTTGCGTGCTTTACGACAGGCTCGGCGACTATAAGCGTGCATACGCTTACAATCAAGAGGCGGGCAAGCAAAAGCCGCAAAATGCAAATTACCTTAGCAATAAAAAATATTTTGAAGAAATAAGAGGTGTTTTACCGAATGAACAATAAATTTTACAGTGTATTTTTCGGGTGCTTCGATGACGGCTGCGGCTGTCATACGCACAGCCATAGCTGCGGCGGCGGAATCAAAACCGTGTATGTGAACACGCTTACCGGCATCACCGGACCCACCGGCGCAACAGGCGCAACGGGTCCCGCCGGTCCTGCGGGTGCAGTCGGCGCAACAGGCGCAACGGGTCCCGCCGGTCCTGCGGGTGCAGTCGGCGCAACGGGTGCAACCGGTGCAACAGGTGCAACCGGCTCTGTCGGCCCTACGGGAGCGACCGGAGCAACAGGCCCCGCGGGTACGGGCGCAACCGGTCCTACGGGTCCTACAGGCGCAACAGAATATGTCCCATAAGGGAAAGTTAGTGCGGGCGTTTATTTTTAGCAGTTAAAAGTAAATGCCCGCGTAAATAATTGACCGTAATTAAAGTTTGTAGTATCATAAACATAGATTAATATTACATAGTAATATTTCACGGTCAATTTGCTTGCTTAAAAGCTGTATTCAAGTACGGAGAACATTATGAAATTATCGCTTAAAATCAAAAACAAATTAAAAACGGCGGCGGTCATCTGCATTTCGCTTTTTATGACTTTGCTGTTCGTGTTCGCCGACGTTAAAATCGTTCCCAAACAAAGCGGCGATACCTCAACCGACGGTGCTACCGCCGAAGGCAACGAAAACGTCAACGGCGACACCGATTTAAAGGACGCTTGCGGCTCCCACGGCGAATTTTATCATAACGAAAAATTTTCCGTAGCTACGGAAAGCTTCGTCGCCGACAGCGACGAAGCTTTAAAAACCGATAAATATCTTTCCGACATTACAAGCAAATGCCAGCCTAACGGCTATCTTCCCTACGGCGTTGTTACGGACAAAACGGACGGCGGCGCAAAGCTTTCCGTTAAGGTAGATGGCGCTGCAACCTATTTCGATAAGGGGCTTTATACGCCTACGCCCAAATCGGTTATATACGATATAAGCGAGTTCGATTACAAGTACTTTTTCAGCAATATAGCCGTTCAAAGCGGCACAAGCGCGAAAGGAAGAGCTGTTTTCAGCGTTGATTTTTCCAATTCCGCAACAAGCGGTTGGGTAAATAAATTTGTCAGCGGCGAAATGACCTCTAACGACAGCGCAAAGCAAATACGCGTTGAAACGGGCGGCTACAAGTATATAAGAATCCGCGCCGACTTTGCAGAGGGCACAAGAACAAGCGCTGCGGCGGTATGGGCGGACGCAAAATTTACGGACAGCGATACGACCGAGGTGGAATATCTTGTCAAATCCGTTGCGGAATACGACAGGATAATCAAAACAAAATACGCAAACGCCGACCTTTCGGACGCGAATTTCGAGCTTGCTTTGCTTCAAAGGAACTTTGTAAGCAAATTCGGTACAAACGGTCATGTCACCTTGCACAACTACCTTAAATCCAACAATCAGAATGTCGAAGCCTTCAACTGGCTTTTCGACAATCTCGACGTGCTTAGAATGTACACCACGGGCGGCACTCCCGATAATACAAATATTTATCTTAAAAACAACACTTATAACCCGAACAGCTGGCTTAACTCCTTAAAGGTTTTAAACACTCTGTACAATACCTACAAGGACGACCTTAACGACAACACGGTTTCCCCTCTGGGCAACCGTCGCCGCGATATCTATCAGAAAATGATGATATCCATTGCGCTTACCTATTCCAAGCGCGTCCGCTTCTGGATATACGATATGGGCGCGGACAACAGCTTTAATAAAACCGACAACGATTCTACCGCAATAAACCGCTATGCGGCGTTCAAAAAAATCTGGCTTGCAAACAAGCTCGACAGCAGAGTTTTCGAAAATATCGAGGTCGAGGAAATGCGCTATATAATGACGACGCTTTTACCCGATAACGAGATTGAATGGCTGCTTGACTATTGGCAGTGGAAGGGCACGAAGGGGCCTTATAGTCTTATGGACTATCTTTTTGCCTACGAATTCTGGTCGGACGCACCTCACCTTCACGACCCTGCAAAAAAGGACTATTATTACAAGAAATACAGACTTGACGGCTACGGAATAGAATACAAAAAGTATTACACGCATGCATGGATGATGTTCGAAACGGGCGGCGTCTGCTGGAATATGTCGAATATCGGTGCCAACATGACCGCCGTCTGGGGACACCCGTCAACGCCCTTGGGTCAGTCGGGCTATGTAGAGCACGTTGCCTATGCAGATTACTATATCAACAGCAATGGCGACGGCTATTGGGCATTGACAAATGACGTGTTCGGCTGGATAAATACCAACTTCAGAAACTTCAACAACTTAGGCAGTGCGGGCGGCTGGTACACTCTCAGGGCAATGAACGACTGGGGTACGGGCAGCTATACGACCACCCACAGCGGAACCTATCTTTTACTTGCACAGGCGGCGATAAACGACTTCGAAAATTACGAAAAAGCCAAGGAGCTTACCCTTCTTGCCGAGGTTTACCGCGACGACCTTGTAAAGCAGGAGCAGATTTATCGTCAGGCGCTGTCTGTGCAGAAATTTAACCTCGATGCATGGCTCGGGCTTATCAACAACTATGTCGCGCAAAGCAAATCGGGCGAGGATTTTATTGCGCTTGCAAGGGAGGTTGCAAATTCGCTTATTTATTATCCCCTGCCCATGCACGATATGTTAAAGCTTATCGGCAAGCACGCTTCCGCGCCCGAGTATCAGGCTGTTCTCAGCATGATTATGGCAGAAGCCCTTACAAACGCCTCAAAAGCGACGGAGGCGCAGGTTTTGCAGTCAAACATAACCAGACTTATGGCAAACCACTTGCTGGGTAAGGTAGAAACCGAGGTCGCAAAATTCGCATTCGACGGCGACGGCGGTGCCGAGCTTTCCTTGGGTAAGCTTTACGCCAACTCCACCCCGACGTGGGAATACAGTATAGACGGCGGCACAAGCTGGACGGCAACCGACGCAAAATCGGTCAGCTTTACGGCGGAACAGGTCAACCGCATCAATGTCGACGACGATATACGCGTCCATATCATAGGCACTCCGCGAACGGAGCAAAATATTTACGTTATAGACATTACCAAGGCGCAGCCGCCTAACGGCTTTTATGCAAACGATTGGGAGAACAGGGTTTACGGTCTTGACGACACAATGGACTGGCGCATGGAGGGGCAGACCGAATGGACTGCGTTCAAGCGTCAGCAGCCCGATTTATCGGGCGATAAGGTCGTGGAAATCCGACGGCGTGCGCAAGGCACCGTAATCGCAAGCGAGCTTTCGACTTATACGTTCAGCTCTGCGGGAGAGAATAACCCCCAAAAGCGGTATATTCCCGTTAAAGAGCTGTCGGTCTACGAGGTTTCCTCCGAAGCGACTACCCATCAGGGGCACGCCGCCAATATCATAGACGGAAATTATAACACAAGGTGGCACTCCGACTGGGGCGGAACGGACAGAGAGCGATATATAATTATCGAATTATCCAAACAGTTTGTGCTTACGGGTATGGACTATATCCCCGCGGGCGGCGGCAACGGTAAAATTTTAAACGGCAAAATTTACGGCAGCTCCACGGGCGAATACTGGTCGGAGATTGCAAGCGTAAGCTGGGCAAATAACGAAAGCTTAAAATCCGTCGATTTTGCAGACAGCGAGCTTAAAATCAAATATATAAAAATAGTCGGCGAAAAATGCTCGGGCGGTCTAAGCTTCATATCGGGCAGAATGTTCAACTTCTATCATAATGAAGAGGCAACCGCAAGCACCAACCCCGTTGCGGGCTTGGAATTTGACAGTACCTCGCCGACCAATGGCAACGTAACCGTCACGCTTGTTAACCCCAGCACAAGCATAATAGTCACCAATAACAGCGGCAGAAAAACCTTTACGTTTACGGAAAACGGCAGCTTTACCTTCGAATTCAAGGACGCAAACGGCGCAGTCGGCCGCACTACGGCAACCGTCGACTGGATAGACAAAACGCCGCCTACGGCTACCGCAACCTATAGCGAAACGGACAAAACCAAAAACAACGTCACGGTGACGCTAAGCTTTGACGAGGAAGGCGTAGTAATCAACAATAACAACGGTTCAAACCGCTATATCTTCACGGCAAACGGACAGTTTACGTTCTATTTTCGCGATAAGGTCGGTAACGAAGGCTCGTATACGGCTACTGTAACCAACATCTTCAATACCTCGCCCAAAATCGAAAAAATCGAATACAGCGCTACCGAGCCGACAAAGGACGACGTAACGGTTACCTTCCATTTTGACAGACCCGTTAAGTATTATGCCGATTTCAACGCGGGCACGGGCGTGTTTGCAGACGTTTACACGACCGTTATAACCAAAAACGGCGCTTCGATTTTCCTTTTCTATGACGAGCTGAAAAACGGAATAAGCAAGCAGATAAATATTCAGAATATAGACAGAGTTGCGCCCAAGGGCACAATAACGTACAGCACCACAAACAAAGCAAACAAGGTTACCGCCTATATAAGCTTTGACGAGGATAACGTTACAGTCACAAATAACGGCGGCGCAAGCTCGTATCTGTTTACCGAAAACGGTTCGTTTATCTTTGAATATGCCGACCGCGCGGGCAATACGGGCAAAACCACCGCGACCGTAAGCTGGATTGATAAAACGGTTATCGCTCCCGAAATCCGCTACAGCACCACAAGCCTCACAAATCAGGACGTAACCGCCTCGCTTATAATCAACGGCAACCTTTCCGCTTCGCATACTTTTACCGAAAACGGAAGCTATGCCTTCGATTATACCCAGAACGGCGCCGCGCAGACAATGGTTGCGGTTGTAAATTGGATAGATAAAACCGCGCCCGTTGCAACCGTAAATTACAGCACGCAGGGCTGGACGCGGAACGAGGTAAGCGCAACGGTATCGTTTGACGAGGCGGACGTCGAAATCCTCAACAACAACAAATCCGACACCTTTATATTCAACAAAAACGGCTCGTTTATGTTCAGATACAGGGACAAAGCGGGCAACGTAGGCGAAGCAGAAGCAAAGGTCAGCTGGATATTCAAAAAGGCGCCCACGCCCGTATTCGAGTACAGCACCAAACAGCTTACAAACCGGAATGTAACGGTAAGAATCAAGGAGTTCGAGGTAGACGAGGAGCTAAGCGAGCAAACGTTAAGGGCTTACAGAGCGGCAATAAAGGTCACAAGCAACTACGGCAGCAGCAGCTATGTGTTTACGCGCAACGGCGAGTTTATCTTCACCTACCGCGACGGTGCGGGCAACGAGGGCAGTCAGACCATAACGGTAGACTGGATAGATAAGGTAGTACCTACGGGTATTATAGAATACAGCACCTACGACGTTTGCAGAGGGCCCGTCACCGCTTCCATATCATTCGATAAGCCCAACGTAACCATATCGAATAACCCTGACAACACGTTTACCTTCGACGATAACGGCGAGTTTACCTTTGAATTTGCAGACGAGCTGGGCAACAGAGGCACGTCTACTGCCGTTGTTACGTGGATAAACAAAAACCTGCCCGTTGTAGAGGTTAATTTCAACATTACCCAAAAGACCGATAAGGACGTTGTCGCAACCATCAGCTTTGACAGAGACGACGTTGTAATTATAAACAACGATGGAAATTTCTCGTATACGTTTACGGAAAACGGCAGCTTTACCTTTGAGTATGTATATGGTGGAAATTCCTTTGAAAGCCATACGGTAGACGTTGATTGGATTAAAAAGACCATTTCCATAAAGTACTATAATGACGGGCTTGTAAAGGAGGACGTAATCGCTTACGGCTCCGGCTATCAGATTTTGTTTGTTATCGAGGATACCGAAAGCAAAACCTTCAGCCACTGGGCAGACGGAGAAGATAAATATTTCGAGGGTGATATACTCAGCCTTGAAGACGACCTGTCCTTAACCGCCGTATTTATCGGCGACGGCGACAATACTGGTGACGGCGATAATAGCGGTGACAACAACGGCGATAACAGCGGGGATAACGACAATAACGGCGGCAATGACAATACGGGCAACGGAGATAATACGGAAGGCGGCAAAAAAGGCTCTAATACGGGCGCAATCGTTGCGGCTGTCGTAATTTCGGTTGCTGTTGCGGGCGCGGCGGCCGTTACGGGCGTAATCCTTTACAAAAGGAAAAAATCGCATTAATTTGCAGACTTAATCAACATTTACGGCGAAGGTATGTGTGCCTTCGCCGTTATTTTATGTTACACAGACAAGCCGTACCTTCATATACATATAAAAGGCTTTAATTTTTTTGCATAAAGGGGGATACGTCAAACGGACAAAAAAGTACGGCTACCAAGCAATCAGACGCAAAATTATCCGTCCTCCCAACGCAAATGCGTGATAGACGGCAAGCGCTTTGCAATAACAAGACATTTCACGGGCGACAAAAATTTAAGGACAATCATGACGGATACGGCCGTTCGTATGGCAAACAGAGAAATGCTTCCTTAGCCTTTAAGGTGCTGTTTTAAGGAGCTTGAATGTCAAAACGGAACCGGCTTAACAAAATCGGCTTATATATGCGGCTGTCGCGCGACGACGACAAGGCGGGCGAATCCATGTCCATAGACAACCAGCGCATAATTCTGCAAAGCTATGCGGCGGAATTTGGCGGTGAAATTGTGGACGAGTATATCGACGACGGCTGGTCGGGCACAAATTTCGACCGCCCGAATATAAAGCGTATGCTTCAAGACGCGCAGTCTGGCAAAATCGATACTATTATCGTAAAGGATTTGTCGCGCTTCGGGCGCAATTACATTCAGGTCGGGCAGTATATCGATTATATTTTTCCCGCTTACGGAATACGCTTTATCGCCTTGAACGACAATGTTGATACCGCCGACAGAAGCAGTACCGCAATGGATATGATGCCGATAATGAACGTGTTCAACGAGTGGCACGCGGCAAATACAAGCAAAAAAATAAGGGCGGTGCTGCAAGCAAGCCAGCGCTCGGGCAAATACACAAGCTGGAATTATCCCTACGGCTATAAGGCGGGTGTGGACGAGCGCCGCACGGCGGTTATTGACGAAGAGGCGGCGGTAGTGGTACGTCGCATTTACGACTTGCGGCTGCAAGGTCATTCGGCGCGTTCTATTGCAAAAATTCTGTCGGACGAGGGTATTCCCAATCCCGCCGCTCACTATACAAGACTTGACGGCAGTAAGCGCAGCGTTGGCGGTTCGGCGCTGTGGGTTCCCAAAACGGTCAGGTGGATACTCGCAAATCCAACCTACCTCGGGCACACTTTGCAGCATAAAACCACGCGTGTATCCTATAAAAACCACAAGGTTGTAAATTTGCCGGAAAGCGACTGGATAATTAACGAAAACGCCCACCCGCCGATTATTTCCAAGGAAGTATGGGACAGAGTGCAGTCTACCTATAACGGCGCGCGCGGCCGCGCGGACAAAGCGTCCGCTGTGCACCCCTTGTCGGGCTTGCTTGTCTGTCCCGACTGCGGCAAAAGGCTTAAATTCAAATCCGCAAAGGACTTAAAAAATTGCTTTGTTTGCCGCACCTATGTGGATTTGGGCAAAAAATATTGCACCTCGCACCGAATCACCGAGCATTTGCTTGAAAGAATTGTAGCGGAGGATATCCGTTCTCTGCTTGCGACAATAGCTGTTGACGAGGACAAGGCAAAAGAGCGGTTTTTAAGGGAGCGGGCAAAGCATAGCGGGCAGAGCAGGTGTTCAGACGAAAAACAGCTAAAAGCGCACAAAAAAAGACTTGCAGAGCTGGATAAGCTGATACAAACCGCGTTTGAGGAAAGAGTTCTGGGCAATTTGCCCGAAGGCGTCTGCATAAAGCTATGCGAAAAATACCGTGCCGAGGCAGAGGCGGTGCAAGGGGCGATAAACGCGCTTGAAAAAAGACTGTCCGAAGTAAATACGGACGAGGCCGCCGCCGAGGAGTATATTCAAAAATTGAAGCGCTATGCAAATTGCGAAAGGCTTACTCGCGAAATGTGCCTGCAACTAATCGACTTTATTACGGTAGGGGAAAAGACGGCGGAAAATGAGGAGCGCGAAATACATATTTACTATAAATTTCGCCAAACGGACTAAAACAGTCCCTTAAAGCACACAAGCAACAGGCCCGACCGGCCCCACGGGAATAACGGGTCCCACAGGTCCGACGGGCGCAACGGGTGTCACCGGCCCCACGGGTCTGGCGGGCGCAAACGGCGCAACGGGCGCGACGGGTGCCACAGGCGCAGCGGGTGCAACGGGTCCCACGGGCGCGGCGGCAACCGTTGTCGTCGGCACTACCGACACGGGCGAGCCCGAAACCCCCGCGCTTGTAACAAACAGCGGCACGCCCGAAGCTGCGGTGCTTAACTTTGTAATTCCCCGCGGTGCAACAGGTGCAACAGGCGCAACCGGTCCCGCGGGAGCTATCGGCGCGACAGGTGTGACGGGTGTTACAGGCCCAACAGGCCCAACAGGCGCTACGGGTGCCACGGGCGTTGCAGACCTAAACGCTTACGGCGGCTTGTATAACGCAACGCCGCAAACGCTCAACTTAACGCTCGGCGGCACTACCCAGCTGCCCATTGCCGCTACAATGCCGTTGAAAAACGTTTCCTATGCTCCCGCAAACAGCATCACCGTATCTGCGACCGGCGTTTACGAAATCAACTACTACACCAACGTATCCGCCGCGCTCGGCACAACCGTAACGCTTGCGGTACGCAGAAACGGCACGGCAATTCCTCAGGCAACGCTCTCGCGCGTGCTGGCGGTGGGTGTGGGCTCGCTGTATAACGGCAGCTTTATAATCACGCTTAACGCGGGCGACGTAATAGATATGGCGCTGTCTGCACTGCTTGCGGTGGGCGTAACTCTCGGCGGCGGTGTCAATACAACGCTGACAGTCAAGCAGCTAAGCGTTTAACAGACCTTTAACAGCCTATAAATTGAATTAAAATGCCGCGGAGGGTAAATTTTGCCTCCGCGGCTTACCTTTGCCGTGTTTTTCGGCTTTTGCAAAAATTTGTTTTGCGCGGCGGCTAAAACAATTGACGGCAACTTCAAAAATATATATAATAAAGCAGTACTGAGGCGTAGCGCAGTTGGTAGCGCGTATGGTTCGGGACCATAAGGTCGTGGGTTCAAATCCCGTCGCCTCAACCAAATATGCCGAACGGCCTTTAACCGCCGTTCGGCAAAATTTAAATACGGAGAAATTTATGAGCAGAGCGGACGACATTTTTATAGCCAATATGCAGGACATTTTAAAAAACGGCGTTTGGGATACCGATTTGCCCGTCCGCCCGAGGTGGAGCGACGGCACGCCCGCGCACACCGTAAAAAAATTCGGCATAGTCAACCGCTATAATCTGCAGGAGGAATTCCCCGTCCTCACAATCCGCAGAACGGCCTTTAAATCGTGCATTGACGAGCTTTTATGGATATGGCAGAAAAAGAGCAACAATATACGCGATTTAAAGTCGCACATCTGGGACCAGTGGGCGGACGAAAGCGGCAGTATAGGCAAGGCGTACGGCTATCAGCTCGGCGTCAAACATAAGTATAAGGAGGGCGAGTTCGACCAGGTCGACAGAGTGCTTTTCGATTTAAAGCATAACCCTTCAAGCCGTCGAATAATGACCAATATTTATACGTTTGCAGACTTGCACGAAATGAATTTATACCCTTGCGCGTACTCTATGACCTTCAATGTGTCGGGCGATACGCTCAACGGAATTTTAAACCAACGCTCCAACGATATGCTTACAGCCAACAACTGGAACGTAGCGCAGTACGCTGTTCTGCTTATCATGCTTGCGCAGGTTTCGCATCTTAAAGCGGGCGAGCTTGTGCACGTTATCGCAGACGCGCACATCTACGACAGGCATGTTCCAATTGTCGAAGAAATTATAAAAATGCCCCGCCTTGCCGCGCCTAAATTAGAGGTGGATACAAGCATTAAAAATTTCTACGACTTCACCGTGGACAGCTTTAAGCTCGTAGACTATAAGTTCAACGACAAAAAATACAATATTCCCGTTGCGGAATAATACAGTCGCCAAACGCAGTTAAACGGCACATATACAGGGGGCAATTTATAAATGATAGCAATTTTACACGCAGATAAGGAATGGGGAATAGGCAAAAACAACTCGCTTATGTTCCGTATTCCCGCGGATATGAAATTTTTTAAGCAAACCACCACGGGCAACGTGGTCGTTATGGGCAGCAATACCTTAAAATCTTTCCCGAACGGCAAACCGCTTAAAGACAGACTTAACATCGTTCTCTATCCCGAAGGCGAAAAGCGCGACGACTGCCTTATTGTCGGCTCGCTTGAAGAGCTGTTTGCCGAAATAAAAAAATACCCGCCCGAAAAGGTTTTCGTAATCGGCGGAATGATGATGTACAAAACGCTTTTGCCCTATTGCAGCGAGGTGCTGGTAACAAAGGTGGACGCCGTGGGCGGCGCGGACGCATTTTTTGAAAATCTTGACCAAAACCCTAATTTTAAGCTCGCTTACGAGAGCGCTCCGGAGGAAACAAACGGCTATACCGTAAGGTTTTTGACTTATAAAAACCTCAACGTCAAGCCATATTAACATTGCGATGAGCACAAAAAGCAAAATCATAATTTTAAGCATTAATATTCTGCTTTGCGCGGCAATTGCGCTTTTAACCGTCTTTTTAATGGATGGTTGGGGCGTGTTGGCGCGCGTTGTTTTTTATTGCGTTGCAGGCGCTGGCGCAATCGCGTCGCTTACGGCATTCTTCTTAAAAAAGGACGCAATTTTCAAAAGCGCGTTTATCCTTACGGTTTGCGCCGCCGTCTTTCTTGCGGCGTTTATTGTCGTCGGCAAGGTCGGCAATATAAGCGAGTACGAAACTGAGGAGGAGAAGATAGCCGCGCTTAAACAAATGCTTGTAAATACGGGCGGCTGGGGAATGCTCGTCTATTTCCTCATTCAGGTTTTGCAGGTGGTAATTCTGCCCCTACCCGCGCTGGTCTGCTATTTGCCGGGGGCATATATCTGGGGACCTCCGGTTGCCACGCTTATCGCTTCCGCGGGCGTTATCTGCGGCTCGCTAATCTGCTATGTAATCGGCAAATTCTGGGGCAAAAGGGCGGTGGAATGGGTTGCCGGCAAGGAAAATACCGAAAAATACGCAAATTATCTCGGCAAACGCGGCAAGGTCGTGTTTGTGCTTATGCAGCTTTTGCCGTTCTTCCCCGACGATATTCTTTGCATGGTTGCAGGGCTTACCGCAATGAATTTTCCCTTCTTTTTAATCACAATCGTGCTTGTGCGCCCGCTGATAATCGCGGGCTATTGCTACCTCGGCTCGGGCACGGTAATTCCCTTCGACCAACCTTGGGGCATAGCCGTGTGGGTAATAATTTTTGCGGTTTGCATTGTGCTTGCCGTGCTGTCCTTCAAATTTCAGGATAAAATCGAAAAATGGCTGGTCGAAAAATTCACAAACCGCCGCCATAAGTCGGCAAACCAACCCACATACATTCCCGCAGACCAACCAACAGATACAAATGATAACCCGCCGCCCCCCGAAGATTAATAATTTCAACCGCTTATCTAAGCCCGACGCTATTACCGTAATTCCCATAGGGAATATTCGGTAAGCCGCAGCCGAATGCAATCGGTTGCGTTCTTTCATATTTCGTTATATAATGATTGCACGATAAACAGTAATTTAGAGGAATTAAATTATTATGAAAAAAATATTGATTTTTATCGCAGCGACAATAATACTAATTTTAAGTAGCGTACTATGTGCTTGCACTAACACCGATGTAAACATTGAAAATACGAATTGGAAACTACAAGTAGCAATACGAGCAAATATTGAAAATCAAGAAAGTGAAGTTATTGCCCGAAATGAATTTTGGATAGTGGAAGATACAAACATTCCAGTTGTTGACATTATTCTTGTTGCAAAAGACGGAATAATCACTATAATGGATAGCACAGATACAAATAAATCATTTAGCGGTACTTATAAAAAGGTTGATGTGATAGACGTAGAAACGATAGTATATCAAGTTACCATTAGCGAATTGTCGGGAAACGCAAATGTTTCGACAACAAAATATAACGACGGGAGCAAAACTAAAACTTTGATTTTTACATTATTGAAAAATGATATTCAATATACATTGAATTTTATATCAAATTAACATAAATATAATAATTAAGCTAATAGAGTTATAAATTTCAATTTAGCGGAGAATTGTTATCAATAGCAAAATCGTAATTAAAACTTGGTCTTGGAATATATATTGAACAACAAGCAATCTTCATAAGATAAATTTTGCGTAGTTAAAGGCTCTCGAACGAAATGTCCGAGAGCCTTTTGCCATTGCTTGAAGGTTCAACTCTTAAAAATTTGGTTTTTTAATTTCCTATGGGAAATGCGCTATTCACGTCGGGCTTTTTATTTACATAAAATATAGTGACTGATTATTTTTACCGGAGAAGTACTTGTGGAATGGCTGAATAATTTTACGGGCTGGCAGCTTGCGCTTATGGCAACGACCTTTACATGGGCGTTGACGGCGTTGGGCGCCTCGCTTGTGTTTATATGTAAAAAAGTAAGTCAGAACGCCTTTGCGTTTATGATGAGCTCGGCCGCGGGCATAATGCTTGCGGCAACGTTTTTTTCTCTTTTATTGCCCGCTATGGAAATGGCGCCGTCCTTCGACTATCTTGTCTTAACGTGCGGCTTTGTCCTCGGCGGGGCGCTTATAATAATTACCGATATATTACTCGGCAAGCTTAAAATGTTCAACGGCGACGCAAAAAAGCAAAGCTGCGCGGTAATGTGCATTGCGGTAACCATGCACAATATTCCAGAAGGCTTGGCTGTCGGCGTGGCGTTCGGCGCGCTTGCCTCCGGACAGACGGCGGGCGCAGTCGCCGCAATTATGCTTGCGGTCGGTATAGGAATACAAAACTTCCCCGAGGGTATGTGCGTTGCCTTTCCTCTGCGCGCAAACGGCACGGGTCGGGCAAAAGCCTTCTTTATAGGTCAGCTTTCGGGCGCGGTGGAAATTGTTGCGGGCGTAATCGGCGCGCTTGCGGTGCAGGCGGTGCGCGGCATTCTTCCGTGGGCGCTCTCGTTCTCTGCGGGCGCCATGCTTGCCGTGGTGTGCTCCGAGCTAATTCCCGAAAGCTTTTCGCAGGGCAAGGTCAAGGCCACAATAGGCGTAATCTTCGGCTTTGCGCTTATGATGATTTTAGACATAGCCTTCGGGTAAAGTAAATTTTTGTACATTTTATTTCGCTGATTTATTTTGCATAAATCGGAAAATATTTCCGCAATATAGTTGTATGGAAAAAACCGACAAAAAAACGGCAATAGTAGTAGGCGGCAGCTCGGGTATCGGCTGCGAAGCGTGTTTAAGACTGTATAACCGCGGCTGGCATGTGGTAAATATTTCGCGCACGCCGTGCCAAAATTCCAATATAGTAAATATTGCGGCTGACGTTGCCGCAGGCGACAGCGTTGCGGACGCAATAAAAGCCGTCGGCGAAAAGCGCAGAATAAACGCGCTTATATACAGCGCGGGCTTTTCAATGGCGGCGCCTATCGAGCACGCAAAGGAAAGCGATTACCGCTATCTTTTCGACGTCAACTTTTTCGGCGCGCTCAAATGTATGCAGGCGGTTATACCGTTTATGAAGGAGAAGGGCGGCAGTATAATCCTTGTCGGCTCGCTCGGCGGCGATTTGCCCATTTGCTTCGACAGCTTCTATTCCGCCTCCAAGGCCGCGCTCGAAATGCTCTGCCGTTCGGCATATTCCGAGCTTAAGCCCTGCGGCATAAAGGTCACAGGATTATTACCCGGCGGCACGGCAACGAATTTCACCTTTAAGCGCAAGGTGTATTCGGACGACGAAAACAAGGCGTATTCCCACAGCGTCAACCGTGCCGTCGCCGCGCTTGCGGATATGGAGCAGAGCGGAATGAAGCCCTCCGACGTGGCCGAAATAATTTACGGGCTTTTGCTTGCGGACAAGCCTCCCGTAATAAAAACGTGCGGCGCAAAAAACAGCATGTACAGGCTTTTGTCGCGCGTTATGCCCGAAAAGGTCACGCTTAAATTTAACGACAGGATGTACCGGCAATGAAGAAGGACTACGACTTATCCCGCCGCGACGAGCGGGAAACGCTTATAAGAACGCCTAAGGGGGAAAGAATCAGGAATGACAGGCAAAACCCGTGAAAATTATAACGAAAACTATTTAAACTACGTCAAAACTCAGGACCCGCCCACACAGCACTTCAAAAATTGCGCGGCGGCGTTCGGCGTCGGCGGGCTGATATGCTGTATTGGTCAGTTTATAAGATATATGCTCGAATTCGCGGGGCTGTCGGGCGACGAGCTTGCTGGCGCAACCTCGATTGTGCTGATTTTTCTCGGCTGCTTTTTGACGGGGCTGGGCGTATACGACAGAATAGGCAGATACGCCGGCGCAGGCTCGATAGTGCCCATTACGGGCTTTGCAAACAGCGTAACCTCGCCCGCAATCGAGTTCAAAACCGAAGGCTGGATATACGGCATGGCGGCAAAAATGTTCACCGTTGCGGGCGCGATTATCGTGTTCGGAGTATTTTCGGGCGTGCTTGTCGGGCTTGTATATTTCTTTCTATAAAAGCAATTGCCCCCGCAATATGCTTGATTTAACGCTATTTTAATAATAAATTTCAGGATATGGCTATGAACAAAAAGGGAAATACCGTATTTTTTAAAAATTCGCCCTGCGTAACCTCCTTTGCCGCTGTCTGCGGCAGTAAGGAAAGCGCGGGCATAATAGGCTCCTATGCAGATATTACCTTGCAGGACGACATGTATGAGGAAAGCACCTACGAAAAGGCCGAGTGCAAAATGCTTACCACGGCAATTTCGCTTGCAATTGAAAAGGGCGGCTATTCGGAAGGCGATATCGACCTGCTTTTGTCGGGCGATTTGCTCAACCAGATAATATCCGCAAGCTTTGCCGCCCGCGACTATAATTTTCCGTTTCTCGGCGTATATTCGGCGTGCTCCACCATGAGCGAGAGCATGCTGCTCGGCGCAATGCTCGTCAATGCGGGCTACGTCAAAAAGGCGGTTGCCGCAACGGGCTCGCACTTCGCTTCCGCGGAAAGGCAGTACCGTTACCCGTTAGAGCTCGGCTGTACCCGTCCTCCGCAAGCTCAGTGGACGGTCACGGGCGCGGGCGGCTGCGTCATCACCGACGAAAAAAAGGGCATAAAAATAGTCAACGGCACAATGGGCAAGGTGTGCGACTTCGGCGTGACGGACGTGAACAATATGGGGGCGGCTATGGCGCCCGCCGATGCTATAATACCACCATATTGCGATTTTGCACTCTGCGGCGGACAGTCAAAAACGCTTTAACACGCCAAAAACATAAGGAGGAGGACATACGGATTTTATCCCCCGCAGAGTAATAAGCGCAATATATACGCATACTCAGTACAAAACACGGCTTACATTATTTGCCCCAATTCAACAAATTGCCATTCATATCATTGACTTTGCCCGTGTCTGGTGATAAAATAAATTATATTATAATCTGTAACCGCAGTCGGTTTTTCGTCTGCGGAAAGGGCGTGTCGGTGAAGACGGCTGAACTATTCGATTTAAATCATACTCTTGCGGCGGAATACCTTCAACGCTTTTTATATCCGTGGGAAGCGCTTGCGGGACTGAAAGACTGTATTTTAAAGCTCGGCGCAGGGCTCGACAAGACAGAGTATTCTGAAATTGCCCCTTGCGTATGGGCTCATAAAAGCGCAAAAATCGCCCCGTCCGCATATATAGGCGCGCCGTGCATTATCGGTGAAAATACCGAGGTAAGGCATTGCGCCTTTATCCGCGGCAGCGCGCTTGTCGGCAATAACTGCGTGGTCGGCAACTCGACCGAGCTTAAAAACGTAATCCTTTTCGACAATGTTCAGGTGCCGCATTACAACTACGTCGGCGACAGCATTCTCGGCTGCAAATCGCATATGGGCGCGGGTGCGATAACCTCCAACGTCAAGTCGGATAAAACGCTTGTCACCGTAAGCTGCGGCCCGCAAAAAATCGCGACGGGCTTAAAAAAATTCGGCGCAATTCTCGGCGACGGTGTAGAGGTGGGCTGTAACAGCGTTTTAAACCCCGGCACGGTAATAGGCAAAAACACCAACATATACCCGCTTTCGTGCGTGCGCGGCTATGTGCCCGCAAACAGCATCTACAAAACGGGCGGCGTAATAACGGCAAAAAAATAATCAGTCGGAATAACACTAAAGAGAGATACATATGGGCAAATATTTCGGAACGGACGGCTTCCGCGGCGAAGCAAACAAAACTCTTACTGCCGACCACGCTTATAGGGTGGGCAGATTTCTCGGCTGGTATTACGGCGAGCTTAAAAAACGCGCCGGCGACAATTCCGCGCCGAGAATTTTAATCGGCAAGGATACAAGACGTTCCAGCTACATGTTCGAATACACCCTGATTGCGGGTCTTACCGCCTCGGGTGCGGACGCATATATGCTCCACGTCACCACAACCCCGTCTGTGGCGTATATAACGCGGGTGGACGAATTCGACTGCGGAATTATGATTTCCGCAAGCCACAATCCTTATTACGATAACGGCATAAAGCTTCTCAATTCCCACGGCGAAAAAATGGACGAGGGCACGATAGCGCTTATCGAAGCCTACCTCGACGGCAAGCTCGAAGCCTTCGGCGAAAAATTTTCCGAGCTCCCCTATGCCATGCGCGAGCATATCGGCAAAACGGTGGACTATGCCTCGGGTCGCAACCGCTATATCGGCTATCTTATTTCCTTGGGAATGTACTCCTTCCGCGGCAAGCGCGTCGGGCTCGACTGTGCCAACGGCACAACGTGGAATATCGCAAAAGCGGTATTCGAGGCGCTCGGCGCAACCACATATGTAATCAATAACGAGCCGGACGGCTTCAATATAAACGAAAACGCGGGCTCGACCCATATAGAGGGACTGCAAAGGCTTGTAAGAGAAAAGAAGCTCGACGTCGGCTTTGCATACGACGGCGATGCGGACAGATGCCTTTGCGTGGACGAAAACGGCGAGGTTGTCAACGGCGACCAGATACTTTACCTGTACGGCGTTTATATGAAGGAGCGCGGCAAGCTGATAACAAATACCGTCGTCACAACCGTTATGTCAAATTTCGGGCTTTATAAGGCTTTCGATAAGGCGGGTATAGAATACGCAAAAACCCCCGTTGGCGACAAATACGTTTATGAATATATGGCGGAGCACGGTTGCAGGCTCGGCGGCGAGCAGTCGGGGCATATAATTTTTTCCAAGTACGCCACCACGGGCGACGGAATTCTCACCAGCTTAAAGGTAATGGAAGTGATAATGGCGGGCAAGACCACGCTTTCCAAGCTTGTCGAGCCGCTTAAAATCTATCCGCAGGTGCTTTTAAATATAAAAGTAAAGGATAAGGACAAGGCGCAGAACGATAAAAGCGTTTTGGCGGTTGTCAAAAATATAGAGGACAGGCTCGGCAACGGAGGTAGAATTCTTGTAAGACCTTCCGGTACAGAGCCGCTTATACGGGTTATGGTGGAGGCGGAAAGCGAAAAAATCTGTCAAAGCCTTGCACAGGAAGTGGTTGAGGTTTTGCGGACAAAGGGTCACGCGCTTTAAGGGTATTTAACAAAAGGGTAGAAAAATTCAATGTGCGGAATTGTAGGATATATAGGTAAAAAGCAAGCTGCGCCCGTGCTTTTGGAGGGGCTTAAAAGGCTTGAATACAGAGGCTACGACTCGGCTGGCGTGGCAGTGCTTAACCCCGACGGCGGAATAGAAATCGTCAAAGCCAAGGGCAGATTGCAGGTATTAAGCGATATGACCGACGGCGGCAAAGCTGTAAAGGGCTTCTGCGGCATAGGACATACGCGTTGGGCAACCCACGGCGAGCCTAGCGAAAATAACGCCCACCCGCATTGCAACGACGAAAAAACGATAGCCGCCGTCCATAACGGAATAATAGAAAACTATATCGAATTAAAGGAAAAGCTTATCCGCCGCGGATATACCTTCTATTCGCAGACCGATACCGAGGTAGCTACAAAGCTCGTAGACTACTACTATAAAAAATACGGCGACCGCTTGCGCGCCATATCCGAGTTCGCTTTAAGGGTTCGCGGCTCGTACGCGCTTGCGGTAATATACAAAGATTTGCCCGATACGATTTTTGCAATCCGTAAGGACAGTCCCATGATAATAGGCGTTGCCGGCGGAGAGGCGTTCCTTGCTTCCGACGTGCCCGCAATACTGAATTATACCAGAACGGTATACTATGTCGACAATCTCCAAATCGCGCGGCTTGAAAAGGGCGCGGTAACCTTTTATAACCTCGACCGAGAGGAAACGTCAATGCAGCCCGTGCAGATAACATGGGACGCAGAGGCGGCTGAAAAGGGCGGCTGGGAGCATTTTATGCTCAAAGAGATACACGAGCAGCCCAAGGTCATAGCCGATACAATCAACAGCGCGGTACATGACGGAGAAATAGATTTTACCGAGGTCGGGCTAAGCGACAAGGCTCTTAAAAAAATAAAGGGCGTAGTAATCGTCGGCTGCGGCTCGGCATATCACGCGGGCGTGGTAATGCAGTACGTAATAGAGGATTTGGCAAGGCTGCCCGTCAGGGTAGAGCTTGCTTCCGAATACCGTTACCGCAACCCCGTAGTCAACGGCGAGCTTGTTATAGTCATAAGCCAGAGCGGGGAAACCGCCGACAGCCTTGCCGCCATGAGAGAGGCGCATAAAAACGGACTTAAAACGCTTGCAATCGTCAACGTCCTCGGCTCGTCAATCGCAAGAGAGGCAGACTATGTTTTCTATACCAAGGCGGGGCCGGAAATTTCCGTCGCCACGACAAAGGCGTACAGCGCCCAGCTTGTAGCGGGCTATCTGCTTGCAATCAAGCTTGCTAAGGTGCGCAAAACCGTTTCGGAGGAGTGCGGCAAGGCGCTTTTATCAGAGCTTTGCTCTATTCCCGAAAAGGTTAAGGAGCTTTTAAACAGCAAGCAAGAAATTCAGAAATTCGCGTCAGAAACAATGGACAGAAGCGACGTTTTCTTTATAGGACGCGGCACCGACTATGCAGTCAGCATAGAGGGCAGCTTAAAGCTTAAAGAAATAAGCTATATCCATTCCGAGGCGTACGCCGCGGGCGAATTAAAGCACGGCACAATCAGTCTTATAGAAAAGGGCACGCTCGTTTTCGGCGTGCTTACCCAAAAGGGACTTGTGGAAAAAACCATAAGCAACCTTGAAGAAACTGCAAGCCGCGGCGCGTTGATTGCGGCAGTCGCGTCAGAGAACGTAAGTGTTGAAAGCACGGGCATAAAAAACGTTTTCCGCATACCCTTGACGGATATGCACTTTACGCCCAGCCTTGCGGTTATTCCCCTTCAGCTTTTCGCCTATTATTTAAGCGTTTTAAGGGGCAACGACGTGGACAAACCAAGAAACCTCGCCAAAAGCGTTACGGTGGAATAATCTATTACTTGAATTGCGGAAAAAAATAAATGAAGAACAATTATAAAAAATTAAAGGATATAGGTATTCTCGTTCTCTGCGATTTTGCCTCGATAACCGTCTCGGTTTTGCTGTCGTTGCTGATAGTGCACAGCAGGGTCGATTTTTGTCTTGAGCTTTTATACTGGTATCTTTTGAACATAGTTACGGTATATGTGTTTTTTGCGCTGTTCAGGCTGTATTTCATAGTTTTCACCTCGGTGGGTCTTTTGGATACGCTAAAAACAGTCGGCGCAATACTTTTCGTGTTCGGTGCAAACCTCGCATATATGATATTCCTTAAACGGTTTCTCAATATCAGGGTCTGCATAACCTATTCAATCATTCTTGCCCTTTTCGGGCTTGCGTCCCGTTTTTCGCAGAGAATGTACGTCGCCGTAAAATACGCGCTTTCCAGAAAGAACAAAAACAAAGTCAGGGCAATGATTGTCGGCGGCGGAAACGCAGGCACAATGCTTATCCGCGAAATTCAGACTACCGATAAAATAACCTATCTTCCCGTGTGCGTCATCGACGACGACCCCACCAAGATAGGCAAAAACATAAATAACGTAAAAATAGTCGGCAGCACGGCAGACATTCCCGTCTATGCGAAAAAATACGACATCGACGAAATTTTAATAGCCATGCCCGCCGCGCCCAAGGCAGAGGTAAAGCGCATTTTCGACATTTGCGAGGGCACAAAATGCAAGGTTAAAACCTTACCTGGCATTTACCAGATAGTAAACGGCGATGCCAGTGTCACCGCGTTGCGCGAGGTGCAGATTTCCGACCTTCTCGGCCGCGACCAGATAAAGGTCAACCTCGACGAAATTATGGGCTATATCGAGGACAGGGTGGTGCTTGTCACGGGCGGAGGCGGCTCGATAGGAAGCGAGCTCTGCCGCCAGATAGCAACCCACAACCCCAAGCAGCTTATAATTTTGGACATTTACGAAAACAACGCCTACGACATCGAGCAGGAGCTTAAACGCCGCCATCCCGAATTAAACCTGCTTGCGCTGATTGCAAGCATAAGGGACACGGGCAAAATGGAGGACGTATTCAAAAAATACTCGCCGGAAATCGTATTCAACGCCGCCGCGCACAAGCACGTGCCGTTAATGGAAACAAGCCCTAACGAGGCAGTCAAAAATAACGTTTTCGGCACCTTGAACGTAGCGCGGTGCGCTGATAAATTCGGCTCTAAGGTATTCGTGCAGATTTCAACCGACAAGGCGGTAAACCCCACAAACATTATGGGCGCCACAAAGCGCATCTGCGAAATGATAATCCAAACCATAGGCAAGCACAGTAAAAACACCAAGTTTGTCGCCGTGCGCTTCGGAAACGTGCTCGGCTCCAACGGCTCGGTTATTCCGCTTTTCGAAAAGCAGATAGCGGAAGGCGGCCCCGTAACCGTCACCCACAAGGATATTATTAGGTATTTCATGACCATACCGGAGGCGGTTTCGCTCGTTTTGCAGGCGGGCGCATATGCAAAGGGCGGACAAATTTTTGTTTTGGATATGGGCGAGCCCGTCAAAATTTACGATTTGGCGTACAACCTTATCAAGCTTTCGGGATTAGAGCCTAACGTAGACATCGAAATTAAATGCACGGGTCTGCGCCCAGGCGAAAAGCTTTACGAGGAGCGGCTTATGGATGAGGAGGGCATGCAGCAAACCCCCAACGGACTTATCAGCATAGCCAACCCCATAAAGCTTGACGAACAGCGCCTGTGGACCACGCTCGACAGCCTTAAAGCGGCGGCGTACGACGAAACGGAGGAAATGAAGAACCTCGTCGCACAGCTTGTAACAACCTACAAGCCCCAGAAATAAATGTAAAACAAAAGCGGCGACTTCGCAAAAATCTGCGCAGCCGCCGCTTATATTATGTCAAAATTATTAAACTGTTTTCTTGCTTGTTTTGTCCAGCACAGCCATAAAAAAGCTTACCGAAAAGAGCTTTGAAAATATTGCCTTTGCCTTTATGGCGCTGAGCGCGTTGCTTATTATCGAGCTGT
>WSNM01000008.1 GCA_013316055.1 Clostridia bacterium
AACTTATGTTGACAATTTTTTAAAAAAAGTATATAATAATAGGGTATTTATTTTTAGGAACGGAGTAAAAATGAAAATCTGCATTTTCGGCGCGGCAAGCGCGCATATAGACGAAATTTATATAAAGAAGGTAGAGGCTTTGGCTAAAAAGCTTGCTTCGCGCGGGCATTCGCTTGTTTTCGGCGCGGGCGCAACGGGGCTTATGGGCGCGGCGGCGCGCGGCTTTAAGGCGGGCGGCGGCTACATTCACGGAGTTATTCCCGAATTTTTCCGCGACGAAAGCGTGGAAGTTATTTATGACGAGTGCGACAAAATAACCTATACCGAAACCATGTCCGAACGTAAAAGAATAATGGAGGACGATTGCGACGCCTTCATAATCACTCCCGGCGGCATAGGCACGTTCGAGGAGTTTTTCGAGGTGCTTACGCTTAAACAGCTTGGCAGACACAGCAAGGCGATTGCGATTTTCAATATAGAAAACTATTACGACGGGCTTGAAGAGTTTATGAAGCAGGTTTACGAGCGCAAATTTATAAATTTCAAGTGCTACGAAATGTATTCCTACTTCGATACCGCGGACGAAATTATCGACTATCTTGAAAATTACAAGCCCGACGGCACGCCCTGGCAGAAGCTGAAAATAGGGGACTGATTTACACAAATGATTAACGTGACCTTTGTTTGCCTCGGCAATATATGCCGTTCGCCCATGGCAGAGCTGATTTTTAAAAATATGGTTAAGGAGCGGGGGCTGGAATTAAGCTTTGTAATAACGTCGTGCGGAACCTCCGACTGCGAGGAGGGCAATCCTATTTACGAGCCTGCCCGCCGCACGCTTGCTGCGCACGGTATAAGCGGCAGCCACGTTGCGCGCCAGCTGACGCTGAGGGATATAAAAAACAACGATTATATTCTGGTAATGGACAGCAGTAACCTTATGGACGTTTTAAGGCTTACGTGCGGCGGGTACGGAGAGAAAATTTTTAAGCTGTGCTCGTTCACCGCGCGCCCGCGCGACGTTGCCGACCCGTGGTATACGCGCGACTTCGAATGGGCGTTCGCCGACATATATGACGGGTGCAAATGCTTTCTGGATTACATAGTGAGCAGATTTTGATAAATGTAAATCGCCCCGCGCAGAGCTTACTGCGCGGGGCGGCTATATAAAACAGACCAAACAGCCATAAAAAAGGTCTGTCTTACAAGCTTTGGTTGTTATTCAAAATCAGTTCTTCTGCACTGCGGTTTTGCCTGCAAGGGCGGGCTGCTCCGCCGCGCTTTCGGTCTTTCTGTCCTTGCCCATAAAGAACAGCGCAACCGTGCCGGGGCCCGCGTGCGAGCCCGTGCATAAATCGTAGTATTCTATAATTATATTCTTTACGCCATACTGTGTTTTAAGCGTATCTGCAATGTACAGCGCGTCCTCCTCGCAGTCTGCGTGGGTGATTGCAACCGTCTGGTTTTCAAGGTTGACGGCGCGCTTTCTGCACAGCTCCAAAATAGAGGCAAGCGCCTTTTTTCTGCCGCGCTCCTTGTTTACCACCGATATTTTTGCGGGGGAGCCGCTGTCCGCGCGCAGAACGGGCTTTATGTTGAGAATAGTGCCCGCAATCGCCGCCGCCGCGGAAATTCTTCCGCCCTTTTTAAGGTATTTTAAATCGCTTACGGTAAAATAGCTGTTCAGCTTATAGGCGTTTCTTTCCACCCATTTCGCGCAAGCCTCCGCGCTTTCGCCCATGTCGCGCAGGTCTGCCGCCTTCAAAACAAGCAGTCCCTCGCCCATGCTGGCGTTTGCGCTGTCGCAAACGTACAGTCTGCACGCGGGGAATTGCTTTTCAAGCGTCTTTTTAGCGTTCAGCGCTTGATTATAGGTGCCGCTCACGCCGGAGGAAACTGTTACAAGCAGCGCGTCGCGGCCGTTGCGCATGGCGGGGGTAACCGCGTCTATAATGCGCTGTTCGTCCACGAGCGAGGTCTTTACGTCCGCGCCGTTGCGCATATCCTCGTAAAACCTTTTCGCCGTCTGCACAAAGTCGACGTCCGGCTCGTAGCAAAGCCTTTCCTCGCCGTTCACCGTGCACGAATAGGATATAATATTGATATTATGCTTTTTTACAATCTCCTGAGGTATGTTGGCGGCCGAATCCGCAAAAATTTCAAAGGTATTCATATTTATTGTCTGCTCCTGATTTCTGTTTAAAAGCGCCGCGGCGGATAGCATTGCCGCAATAGCTATGCATACTGCCGCGCCCTTATTAACATTATGCCATGCTGCCGCGCAAAAACAACCTACTTATGCGGTTTAAGGTTCTACACATTTATCCGGCGGGTAAACCGACAAATTTTTTAACTCTACCGCTAAAATTTCACGCTCTACTCACAGTAGAGTTGTATTTTTTGTTGTATTTTTCGGGCGAATGTGCTAAAATACGGGTATGAGTAGCGATTTGAAGGAAAATATAGCTAAAAATCTTGTTGAATTGCGTACGCAGGCAAAGCTTACGCAGCTTCAGCTTGCAGAAATGCTTAACTACTCCGATAAAGCCGTTTCCAAGTGGGAGCGGGGCGAAGCCATTCCCGATTTGCGCGTTTTAATCCGTTTGTCGGAAATTTACGGCATATCGCTTGACGATATTGTAAAGGGTGAAAGCGTTGCGCCCAAGGTTCAGCCCAAGCGCAGAATAAGCGGCGTGCGCGCGTTTATCGTGGCAATGGCCGCCGTTTTGGTCTGGTTTGTGGCGACGCTGGTTTTTATGCTTTTTTACTTCATAATTCCCACGCAGGAATACGCTTATCTCGTGTTCGTGGTTGCGCCGTTGCCTACCGCGATAGTTCTTACGGTATTTTCCGCGCTGTGGGGCAACAGACTTTCCAACGCGGTTGCATGCTCGTGCATTTTGTGGAGCTGCGCTCTTATAATTCACGTTTTTGTGTGGAAGTTCGCCCCGTCCTTCAAGGAAATCTACTTTGTGTGGATAGTTGCGGCCGTGTTTGAAATTCTGATAATTTTATGGTTTTCTTACAGATGGTTTGCGGCAAGGCTGTTTAAAAAACCGCTTAAAAAATGATATTAACCGCGGCATATGCGCGGGTTAACGAGGATATGGATATGGATTTGAAAAAGCTTGCGGCAACGCTTATACCCGATAAGGCTTTGCTTGCGCCCGAGGAATACGAGAGCGTTTATCCCCAAAGAGAGCTGGAAAAGGGAGCGGAGGTTACCCGTCTTGCGCCCTCGCCCACGGGCTTTATACATTTGGGCAACCTTTATTCCGCGCTTGCGGACGAGCGCGCCGCGCATACGAGCGGGGGTATCTTCTATCTGCGCATAGAGGACACCGACGAAAAGCGCAAGGTTGACGGCGCCGTAGAGAGCGTTATCCGCTCTTTGAAATACTTCGGCATTAAGTTTGACGAGGGCGCGGAAATAGACAGCCCGCTCAATAAATACGGGCCTTACTATCAGCGGCAGCGCGCGGAAATTTACCGCAGCTTTGCAAAAAGGCTGATTGAGGAGGGGCTGGCGTACCCGTGCTTCTGCACCGCGGAAGAGCTTGACGCCGTGCGCGAAAAGCAGACGGAAAACAAGCAAACCACGGGATATTACGGGGCGTATGCAAAGTGCCGCAGCCTTTCCGAGGAGGAAATTTATAATAACCTTAAAGCGGGCAAGCCGTTTGTAATACGCCTTAAATCGCAGGGAAGTATAGAAAATAAGTTCACCTTCCGCGACGCGATTAAGGGCGATATTACGGTGACGGAAAACGACCAGGACGTTGTAATTTTAAAGTCGGACGGCATACCCACCTATCACTTTGCGCACGCGATAGACGACCATTTTATGCGCACCACGCTTGTTATACGCGGCGAGGAATGGCTTTCAAGCTTGCCCGTTCATTTGGAGCTGCACAAGGTGCTGGGGTTTAAGCCGCCGCGCTATGCGCACACCTGTTCGCTTATGAAAATGGACGGAGAAACCAAGCGCAAGCTTTCCAAGCGCAAGGACCCCGAGCTGTCGCTTGACTATTACAGAAAAGCTGGCTATTTCCCGCTTGCCGTAGTCAAGTATTTGATGACCGTTTTAAATTCCAACTTCGAGGAATGGTCGTTAAAAAATCCCGACGGCGATTACAGAGATTTTAAGTTTAAAATAGACAAAATGGGCAAGAGCGGCGCGCTGTTCGATTTGGAGAAGCTTTGCGACGTTTCCAAAACGGAAATATCCAAGCTGTCTGCAGAGGAATGCTTTGACTTTTTAAAGGGCTGGGTGGACGAATTCGGCACGGACGGCGACAAAAAGCATTTTGAGGATAAGGAATATATAATAAAAATATTGAACCTTATTATGGGCGTCGGCGGCAAAAAGCGCAGAAAGGATATCGAGCGCGCAGAGCAAGGCGTGCGCCTTATGGACTATTTCTTTGACGATACCTTTGCGCATACCGACAAATTCAGAAAATACGGCGCAGAAAAGGACTATTCAACCGTTAAAAGCGTGTTTGAAGGCTTTGCGGCTGTCTACGACCCCGCAGACGACAATTCCGCATGGTTTGCAAAATTAAAGGCGGTTGCGGGCGCGGCGGGCTTTGCAAGCGAAATGAGCGAATGGAAGGCTAATCCCCAAAATTACAAGGGCAGCGTTTCGGACGCGGCGGAAATACTGCGTATTGCAATCACGGGCAAGGCAAATTCCCCCGATTTGTGCACGATTATGGGCATACTCGGCAGGGAGCGCTGTCTTGAAAGGCTTGACGCCGACCTGTGTATTATGAAAAACCTTGCGCAGGCGAAAAATAGCGACATATAAAATCAGCTGTCACGGGTGCCCGAACGGGCAAAGGAGGAGGATATGCTGCAATTAGTAGATATTAAAAAGGAATATAAGGTGGCGGGCGGCGCCGTGCAGGCGCTTAAAGGCATAAGCATCAACTTCCGCAAAAACGAGTTTGTTTCCATACTCGGTGCTTCGGGGTGCGGAAAAACCACGCTTTTGAACATTATCGGCGGGCTTGACAAATATACCTCGGGCGACCTTATAATCGAGGGCACGTCCACAAAGGAATTTTCCGACGGCGACTGGGATACCTACCGCAACCATTCGATAGGCTTCATTTTCCAAAGCTATCATTTAATTCCGCACCAGACCATTTTGCAAAACGTAGAGCTTGCGCTGACCATTTCGGGCGTAAGCAAGGAGGAACGCAGAAAGCGCGCGATAGAGGCGCTGGGAAAGGTAGGGCTTGCGGACAAAATAAACACCCGCCCCAACCAGCTTTCGGGCGGTCAGGCGCAGCGCGTTGCAATTGCCCGCGCGCTTATAAACAACCCCGAGATTGTGCTTGCAGACGAGCCGACGGGCGCGCTGGACAGCAAGACAAGCGTGCAGATAATGGAGCTGTTGAAGGAAATTTCCGGCGACAGGCTTGTAATTATGGTTACGCACAACCCCGAGCTTGCCGAGCAGTACTCTACAAGAATTATCCGCCTTTTAGACGGTGAAATTATAGACGATACAAGTCCCTACGGCGGGGAATCGGCGGAGGATATGCGAGGCACCGCGGCGTCCGCGACCGTGGCGGACGCGGAGGCTGACGAGCCGCCCGCGCACGAAAATGACGGCAAGGCGGAAAAGAAGAAAAAGGGCAAAAAGAAAAAGTCTTCAATGGGTATGGGAATGGCGTTTATGCTTTCCCTAAAAAACCTGCTTTCCAAGGCAAAACGCACCGCGCTTGTTTCGGTTGCGGGCAGTATAGGCATAATCGGCGTTTCAATGGTGCTTGCCATTTCCGCGGGCGTAACCTCGTACATACATAAAATGGAGGACGATATGCTTTCGGGCTATCCCGTAGCTGTTACGAGAAGCGCTTACGACTTCACCTCGCTTATGGAGCTTTCAAACGGCGGAAACACCAAAGTAGATTTGGGCGAGCTTGCAAGCGGCAACAAGGTTTACGTCAATTCTCTGCTGGATACTCTGGGAACGTTTTCAACCGGCTTCGAAACCAAAAACACCATAACCGACGCTTATCTTGCGTACGTTTCCGACATGCCGCAGGACTATATAAATTTAATTCAGTACGGTTATGCGTTCAATATAGTCAACAATATTTATACCGACTTTACCGTAAGCAACAACCTTGCCGAGCACCTTCCCGAAGGCGCCGATACAAGCTTTAACGGCGGAAATATGTCCGTTGCGGCAATAAGGTCTATGTATGCGGCGGTGCTTTCGCACGTTAAGGAATACGAAACGTGGGGCTCTATGATTTCTTCCGTGGCAACGTTTGCGGAAATTCCGAATAATTACGATTATATAATGTCGCAGTACGACGTGCTTGCAGTCGATAAAAACGGCAACGCGGTAACTTCGGGCTATACGGAAGAAGAATTAAAACAGCTTTTCAACGATAAAAGCACGCTGTTTATGGTGGTTGACGGTTACAAAATAGACGACCTAACGCTTGCGCAGTACGGCTATTTTACCGAGGACGAGTTTCTCGACTACGCTTATAAAGGCGTTGACAGCGATAAGGACGTAACTTTGGTCGGCAAGGACGGCTTCCCTTATTCGTATTTTATCGGCGATACCTCCAAAAAATTTACCTACTACACCAACGATTGCGTTTATAACAAGACGGTTTACTACGCAAAACCCAAATACAGCGACGAAGATATACGCAAAATAATCACTATGACGGGCGCGGACGCCGCGCTTGCGGAACAGATTATTATTGCGCGCAACACAAGCGACGACGCATTGAGGGCTTTGCTTGTGCAAATGAACGGCGGAACCGAAAAACGAAAAGGTGGACGAATATTTCGAAATGTTCAGACTGCCCTCCGCAGACGAAAAAACCGAGGGCTTCGTTGCAAACGCATATTCAACCGCTTATAGCATAAACGACAACGGCAATAAGATAGAGCTGCCCGCGTTTGAGGACAAAACGGCATATTCCGACCGCGTAGAGCTGGGCGTAAAAATGATTTTGCAGAAAAAGAGCAGCGTTTCCTACGGCTGTCTTAATTCCGGCTTTTACTACACCAACGCGCTTACGGATTATATTCTTAAAACCGAAGCGGACAGCGAGATTGTCGAATACATAAACGGTCACGAAGCACTGGACGACGTGCCCATGTACGTAAATTATTATTACGTTAAAAGCGAAAACGGTAAAGAGTTTTACGTTTTGGATACCGTTACCTCGTCCGTGGAAAAGGGCGGGGACGCAATGTCAAGCATAATCGGCTCGATAACGGGTGCGGAAGCAACGGCTATGACTGCGGATTTGTTCGGAGGAAGCTCGGTTCCCACGGCAATATTTATCTACGCCTTGGACTTTGACGCAAAAAATAAGATAACCGACTACCTTGACGATTGGAACAGAATGTGCGAAAAAGAGGGCGGCACGCAGTTTACATATAAGGACGCGGAGGGCGCTTCAAAAACAATTACGCTGACAGAAAAGGATAAAATAACCTATACCGATACGGTCGGACTTATTATTACAATGGTCAACACAATGATTCAGATGATAACAATCGCGCTGATTGCGTTCACCGCGCTGTCGCTGGTTGTTTCTACGGTAATGGTTGGCATTATCACCTATGTATCGGTTGTGGAGCGAATAAAGGAAATAGGCATTTTGCGCGCGGTCGGCGCAAGAAAGAAGGATATAAAGCGGCTTTTCAATGCGGAAACCTTTATAATAGGGCTTGCCGCGGGCGTTGTGGGTATACTTATAACCTACTTACTTTCGCTTATCGTCAACCTTATAGTCGGCGCGCTTACGGGCGTGTTTACGATAGCCGCATTGCCCATATGGCAGGCGCTTGTAATGGTGTGCATAAGCGTTGCGCTTACGTTGATTTCGGGACTTATTCCCGCCGCCGCGGCAGCCAAAAAGGACCCCGTTGTGGCGCTGAGGACGGAATAATACTGTAAATTATTTTCAGGCGCGAATTTTATCCGAAAAATATTGACATAGCCGTATCGATATGGTAAATTATGGATAAACTCATATTATGAGTACGCGGTATTTGAATTTCATAAAAGCGGTTTTTGCCGCGGATATTTTTCATATCCGCAACAGATAAATGCAAACGCATTTATCAGTAAAAAGCATTAATCGTTTTTATAAAATATAAGGAGAAATTTTTTATGAAGAAGCTTTTTAAAGCATTGTTGGTTTTTGCTTGCGCGGGCACGCTTTGCGCGGGTGCGTTGGCGCTTTCCGCTTGCGGCGGCGATAAGGATACGGGCGCGTACGGACTTGTACACAATGCGGGCTACGTTGGCTATTCGACCGTAACGGTTGACAAGGACGATAAGGTTACCGACGCAACCCTTACTGAGTACTGCTTCCCCACGCAGGTTAAGACGGCTGACGGCGACTATTACGCAGAGGTTACCTACGGCAAGGTTACCATGAAGTATGACGAGGAGGGCAAAACCTACAAGGTAGGCGAGCAGACCCTTAAAGAGTACTTCAAGGACGAGGATAACTGCAAGACGTACGTTAAGGCTGTTAACGACGGTAAGGTTTACGTTACCGTTGACGGCGTTAAGAAGAACGACGTTATGACCAAGGCTGCGCTTTGCAAGGACGATAACGGTTACGGTGGCACAAAATTTGATTGGAAGAAGAACCGCGATGCAACTGTTAACTACGTAAAAACCTATGGTGTTGCTGAATTATTAAAACTTGAACCCGAAGAGTGGGTAACCGATAAAAACGGTAATCCTGCTCCCTCAGGTGTTTGGAGCGACAGCAACAACGTTTCCACGGGCGCAACCTGGACGGATTTGAATACCGTTAAGGAAGGCACTTTAAGCTATGCACAGCTTATTGTTAAGGCATTTAACAAGGTTGCAAAAACACCCGTTAACGCTTAAAAATTAAGGTTTAAAATTTACCCGCCTTTATGGGCGGGTATTTTTATTGCTTTTAAACGGATAATCGGTTATAATCTTTCTATGAAAAAAATTTTTGCATTAGCTACGTCGGCGTTTATATGCGCAATCGCTTTAAGCGGCTGCAACCGCGCGGAATATAATCTGTATACAAATTTGTCCAAGGGCGATTTTGTATACGATAAAAATTATGCGGTAAACCTTATCGAGGGCGGAGCCTTCGGCGGGTTGAAGGCGGATAAGGCGGAAAATACCCAAGACTTTACCGGCAAAACCAAAAGCTGGTTCGGCATAATCAACACCGATTTGACGGCTACGCTTGTAATTTCCGATAATTTTAACGAGCCCGCAACTCTGGAAAATTTCAATCTGCTGTGCGGCGAGGTCGGGGAGGTTCTCGACGATATGAATTATTCGCTTTCGGCTACGGTTGAAGGGGCGAGTATATATAATTTCAACAATGCGGCGGCGGGCGCGGAGGTAGAGCTAACCCGCACGGCGTACACCGTGCTGGATATGACGCAGCGCATTTACGAATTTACCGAAGGCTATTACAATCCCGCAGTGTATTACAGCGTGCAGGCGTACGGCTTCGGCGGAGCGGAAGCTTACCCGCAGACGGCCGAGGATTTACCGAAAGACGGGGATATTGAAAAGTACAATATTCTTGCGGACGCGTTTATGGACATTCGACTTAAAGAAGAGGACGGCAAATTTTATGCCGTTAAGCCGGATACCACGGTCGAGGTAAACGGCGAAACGCTCAGCTTAAAGCTTGATTTGGGCGGCATAGGCAAGGGCTATGCAACGGACGTTGTAAGCGGGCTTATAGATAAGTACGGCTTTAAATACGGCTATTTCAATTTCGGCGGCAGCAGTATCGTTTACAAAAGCCACTTCCGCGAGGGCAATTACAGCCTTGCGATTACCGACCCCAGAAATTTAGGCGGGTATTATATGATTACGCCGATAGCGAATTTAAGCGTTTCCACCAGCGGCGACAACGCGCAGTATTATATAATAGACGGCGTAAGATACTGCCACGTTATCAACCCCAAGACGGGCAAGCCCGTGCAGACGGGGGTTATGTCGGCAACCATTCTCGGCGGCAGCGCGGCGGAGGACGACGCATATACAACCGCTATTATGGCAATGGGCAGGGACAAGGCGGCGGAATTTATAAAGACAAAGCTTACGGACAGACGCGTTGTATTCTCTTGCGGGGTATAACGCATAATTTACGGAAAAAACAATGTCGCTTAAAAAGGTTGCTCAGGTCAAGAATGACAAGGGCTTTAAAATCTGGGATTTGATAATTTACGGCGCCGTTATACTGCTTGCGGCGGCGCTGTTTATTGTCGTATTCGCAACAAGAAATACCGACCCCTTGAGCGGCGTTAAAATTTCCGTGAGGGACGGGGTTTTTTCCGGCTATAAGGTGGTTTTCGAATACGGCTTTAACTCGGAACCGGTTTACGACAGCGAAGCGGTGGAGGTTGAGGTAAAGGGCGATATTTTAAAGGTAACGGTCAAAACGCACGGCGGCGGCTTCAATATTATCGAAATAGATAAAAGGGCGCGCACCGCAACGGTGACGGACGCAAACTGCAAAAGCCGCAGATGCGTTTATACTCCGACCATAAAGGACAATAACCGCGATATTCACTGCGACACGCACGGCTTGAAGGTGGAGCCGTTTGCATACGACCCCGATAACCCCTTCCAGCCCGTTTAAATGAATTTAAAAGCCCCGCAAAAACGCATTTGCGTTTTTGCGGGGCTTATTTTTATTTTGTCACAGCCTTAATTGTTTTCCGTTTGCGGAGTTTCCTCTGCAACAACCTTACGGCTGATTATAATGTGGCGGGGGCACTTTTCAACGCAGGTCAAGCACCCCGTGCATTTTTTATAGTCTATAACGGGCAGATTATCGTGCATTGTAATCGCGCCGTGCGGGCATACCTTAGCGCACTTTTCACACGCTATACAGCCTACCTTGCAGACGCTTGCAACCTCTTTGCCGCGGCAGTTTGACGAGCAAGCGATGTATACGGGCGCGGAGGCGGGTATTCTGCCGATAATATTTTTGGGACAAGCTGTAATACAAGCCCCGCACGAAATGCATCTGTCAGGGTCAACCTGCGCAAGTCTTCCGCTGACCTTAATCGCGTCCTCGGGGCAGACCGCCTTGCAGTCGCCGCAACCGAGGCACGCGTAGGAGCAAGCCTTGTTTCCGCCAAGAAGCGAGTTGCACGCCGCGCAGGTAGGGTTGCCCTTATATTCGAATTTGTCCGCGCAGTTTTCAACTCCGCCGTTGCAGTGCACTACCGCAACTGTGGGCTCCTCGTCGGTAAGCTCAATGCCCAAAAGCTTTGCTATTTCCGCCTTTTTTTCGGGCGAAGTTACGTGGCAGTCGTTTAAACTGCAGTTGCCCTGCGCAAGCTTTTGTGCAAACCCGCCGCAGCCAGAGCAGCCGCAGCCGCCGCAGTTTGCGCCCGCAAGGTTTTCCATAATTTTGGTGACCTTTTCGTCCATATCCACCTTAAAAACCTTGCCTATAACAAGTATCAGTGCGCCGATTAGCAACGCGCTGCCCGCAAAAATTGCGGCAACAACGCCAAGCGTCACCCACGTTTGGGTGGTGGGAGTTGTCAATGCAAGTAAATTAATCATTTTATTCGCCCCCTTAAATTTTAATGTAGCTGAATACCATAAACGCCATACATATAAAGCATGCCGTAATCATGGCAACGGGGAAGCCCGCAAGCGCCTTGTGTGTTTTGTAGCAGTTAAGCTTTTCGCGCAAGCCGCTCATAATAATCATAACCAGCGTAAAGCCGACGCCTGCAAACAGCGCGTACAGCAGCGCCCAGCCGATGTTCATTGTAAATGCCGTGCCCACGCCCGTTACAATATCGCCGAGCGAGGTTACGCCGTTGAACATCTGCGTTACGCCCAAAACCGCGCAGTTGGTTGTAATAAGCGGCAGATACACGCCCATGCTGTTGTAAAGCGAGGGGGAGATTTTTCTTATAATCATTTCCAGCATCTGCACAAGCGACGCGATAATGAATATGAAGAAGATTATCCAAAGGAATTGGAAGTTCCATATTTCCGTGCCGTCTGCGTTATGGGCAACCATAACGTAGTTATAAACGGGATAGGTTACAAGCGTTGCAAGCACCATTACTACGGTAACCGCAATGCCCATGCCAACTGCCGAGGAGGTTTTTTTGGAAACGCCCAAAAACGGACAGATTCCGTAGGTTTTTACGGTGATAAAGTTATTTGTGAATACCGCGGATAAAATTATCAGAATAAACGCAGACATAATTTACACGGCCTCCTTCAAAAGATTTTCCCGCGCAAGCTTGTTTGCTTTAACTCTGCGCGAACGCTCGAATGCGTCAATAACGTAGGTAAATACCGCAATCGCAATTCCGTATACAAGGAACGCGCCCGCCGGCTGAGAGAATATCGCTATTTTAAAGCTCTTCATAATCTGCAGACCGAAAAGCGAGCCGCTGCCTAAAAATTCGCAGATAATGCCCATAAGCGTAAGCGCAACCGTAAAGCCGAGGCCGTTTGCAATGCCGTCCACTGCCGCCTCGCCTACGGTGTGCTTGCTTGCAAACGCTTCCGCTCTGCCAAGCACAATGCAGTTTACTACTATCAGCGCAAGGAAGGCGCCTAAGCTTTCGTACAAATCGGGCAAAAACTTCTTTAAAAGCATCTGCACAAAGGTTACCAGCGTTGCGATAATAACTATATAGCAGGGTATGCGCACGGAGTTGGGAATAACCCTTCTTAAAGCCGAAATAATTATGTTGCTTAACGTTAAAATAACCAAAACGGTTAAGCCCATGCCCATTGCAGAGGTTGCCGACTGCTTAATCATTGCAAGCGTGGGGCAGGTGCCCAAAACAAGCATAAAGGTGGGGTTCTGGAAAATAAGTCCGTCCAGAGTAATTTTCTTGTACTTATTCATTGGTTTCACCTCCGTCGGTTGTCAGCTTATCCAAAGCTTTTTGGTAGTTTGCCGTTGCAAACGCGCCCGCGTACATGCAAAGGTAGTTGGAGCGGGACGCGCCCGTTTCCTCGAATTTGTCGCTGTTGTCGCCGGGGTATGCCATATCCTCGCCAAGCTTATCGGTGAAGTACTTCAAATTCTTGCCGACATAGGTGAGTATCATTTTATCTACGATTTCGTTATATTTGTCCTCGGTCTTATCCTCGCCGTGGCTGTCCTCGGAGCCGTACCGCTTTACGGTGTATTTTTTGATTATTCCGTCCGTGCCCACAACTATTTCAACGGTGAAGTAGCCCGCGGGTGCGTTGGGCTTTGTGCGTACGGTGAATACCACGTCGCCGTCCGCGTTAAGCTCGTATTTGGTATCCTTGTCGGTGTTGACAAATTCTCTGTAAAGGAAGCCCTCGAACGGGTCCTCTTTTACAATTCCGCCCGCAAACGCGTTTATAAACTCGATAGAGCCGTTTACCGCGTTGCATATAGCCGTGAATGAGTAGGAGGCGTTTGTCTGCACGTAGGAGGGGTCGGTTTTGTCGCCGTAGTTGTAAACAATTCCGTCCTTGTAGTCCTGCGCAAACAGATTGAGGTTTGCGGCGGAAATATTGCCGACAAGCTCGCCGTCGGGATAGGCGTAAATCGAAACCGCGCGTATACCTGTAATCGCTTTTAACGAGGTATCCATTTTAATAATCGTCCAGACTGTAAGATTGCCGTTGTAACCGCCCTTGCCCTCGGCTTGAACAAGATAGTCGTTTTCTTCCTTGATAAGCCATACCTTTTGTATAGTAGAGGAGCTTAATGCAGTGCTTTGTCCGCTTATGTCTGCCGCCTCGGGGGTTACCGTTCTTCCGTCGTAAACCGCGCTTACCTGCTTGTTGAACTGTCTTTTAAACATTTCCTCCTCGGTCACTTCAAGAAAGCTGTTGGCAATCGCAAGAAAAACTCCGCTTACAAGCAACACGCACAAAAGCGATATAAGGCATTTGAAAACGTTGCTCTTAAAAAACTGTTTTGCGGTCATTTATTTGCCCTCCTTATGCTTTTTTTGTCTGATATATCCGAAGGGTCTTCTTATCAGATATTTGTCTATAAGCGGGGTTACGAGGTTCATTAAAAGAATCACGAACGATATAACCTCCATTCTGGTAAAGTGCCGCAAAAGCGCAAGCAGTATCGCGCCCGCAACGTAGTACAACAGCTGTCCCCAAACGCCCTTGGGAGAGGTAACGTAATCGGGCATCATAAACACCGCGCCGAACAGCGCGCCGCCCGACAGTACGGAGGGGAGAAAGAGAGCTATGTCAAAGGTGTATTTATCAAAGGTGAAGCCCGCCAAAAGCACCGCCGTAAAGCCGAGCACTACAAGGAACAAAAGCGGCTGCCACCATTTGATTACGCCTCTTATGCAAAGGTAAACGTAACCTATTATTATTGCAAGCTTGCACGTTTCGCCTATGCAACCGCTTACGCCCGTGCCAAGCAGTAAATCGAGGGGAGAAAGGTAGGAGGAGGGGGCAATATCAAGTCCGTTTGTAAGCAGACCCGCAAGGTTGGTTGCGTCGGTAAATACAAGACTGCTGTCGGAAATCGGGCCGAAGCTTGCGCCGACGAAGCCGGAGGTTGCCACTAAATGCGTAAAGCTGAGCGCCATAAACACGCGTCCCGCCGCGGCAGGGTTAACTAAGTTTTTGCCCGTGCCGCCGAAAAGCATTTTTACTATCGCAATCGCAAAAATCGCGCCGAAAATTACCTCGTAAAGCACCTGATACCATTTATCTGTGGTGGGAATTATCATAGCGAGGATAAGCCCCGTCACTACCGAGGTGAAATCGAACTGCTTTGTCCAGCGCAGACAAACCGCCTTTGCGTTTTTGCATTTTTCGGAAAAGCCCTTATTTGCAATAAAAAAGTAAACGAATTCCGTAGCAACGCACGCAAATACGGACATTAAAATTATAAGTAACGCCTGCCAGCCGAAGAAAACGCAGCCCGCAATGGCGGCGGGCGCAAGCGCGATACATACGTCGAGCATAATGCCCCGCGTAGTCCGTTTGGATTTAACGTGCGGAGGAGTGGAAATTACAATCGAGTTATCCATTGGTTTCTCCTTATTTCTTATTGCGAAGGTAAGCCTTCGTCTTGCGTATAGCCTGAATCAACGGCCGCTTTGCGGGACAGATATACTCGCACGCGCCACATTCAATGCAGTATGCGGTATTGCCGTATTTCGCCGCCGCCTCGAAGTCGCCCGCCGCAGAATAAAATGCGGTGTTCATAGGCATAAGGTGCATAGGGCAAACGTCCGCGCATTTTCCGCAGTTAAGGCAGGGAGTAGGCTCTTCCGCCGCCGCCTCGCTCTTGTTCAAAAGCAGTATGCCCGAGGTGGTTTTGTGGGTATAACAGTCGTAGTCCGCCAGCGCAACGCCCGTCATAGGCCCGCCCTGAACAACCTTTTTAACGGTGGACTTTTCCGTAACCAGATTTTCGGAAGTTGCCGTCTTGTTTTTAACGTCGATTTTAACCGTTTGCAAATCTTTTTCAATAATTTGCTCAGTAACTTCGCCGCCGCAGTAATCTATAATCGACTGCACCGGAGTACCGACGCGCACCCAAAGATTTTTTGGCTGCTTAACAGCCTTGCCGGAAACGGTTACAACCCTTTCGTAAAGCGGCTTGCCCTGTTCGACTGCTTCGCAAACGGCAAAGCACGTTGCAACGTTCTGCACGGTAATACCGTAGTCCGCGGGCAGCCTTCCATGCCCTATTCTTTTGCCCGTTGTAATGTATGCAAGCTGTTTTTCGCCGCCCGTAGGGTATTTTTTAGCCAGCTTTACAACCTTTATATCCTCGTACGGCTCGAATTTGGCAATACAGTCGGGCTTGTTGACCTCGATACCGATAATAATGCTTGTTACGCCCAAAGCCCTTGCAACGTAACGCGCGCCGCGCACAATTTCGTCCGTGCGTTCAAGCATAAGACGGTGGTCGCACGTTAAATACGGCTCGCATTCGGCGCCGTTTACAATCAGCGTGTCAACCTGCGTCTTGGGCGCAACCTTGACCGCCGTGGGGAAGCCCGCGCCGCCAAGCCCTACAATGCCGCAGTCGCGTATGCGCGCCTTGATTGCTTCCGCGTCCGGCTCGGTAAGCGGGGGAAGGTAAGCCTTTTCGTCCTTACCGTCGGATTTTATAAAAATAAAGCTTTCGATAGCTCCGTTTGCTGCGGTAAGCTCCTTAATTTCCGTAACCGTGCCGCTTACGCTTGCAAAAACGTCGGAGGAAATTGCGCCGTCCGATTTTGCGATAAGCTCGCCGCATTTTACCGTTTGACCCGCTTTGACTATCGGCTCGGCGGGCTTGCCGAGCGACTGCGCGCAGGATACGGCTACCTCTTCGGGCAAGGGCATTACTTCCGTAGGGCAGTCCTGCGCAAGCTCTTTTCCGCCGCGCGGGTGCACGCCGCCGAAGTAGTATCTACCTTTTACTGCTTTCACTTAAAATTCTCCTTTTTTATTCTATTTCACAAAAATTTCGGCAAGCCGTTGCCTGCGATTTTTCGTGATTTAAAGGGCTACTCGCCCTCGCGGTTGCAATGTGTTTGCATCCACGAATTTATAATTGCAACCGCTCGCCTCGCTGAGGTGCAGTCTTGCACAAATTGGGGTGCGCAGCGCAAAAACGGGGTTTTGCTTGCGCCGTTAAATTATTAAAAACGTTTTAGCGTCCGTTTTCCTTTTTTAAAATTACTTTTTCAAATATGTTCATGGGAACGCCCTTAACCAACAGCATTGTAATGCCGCCGACTACCGCGCCGGCGATTATGCCCAAAAGCACCAGATAGGGCAGGTTGACGAACATCAGCACCGACCCCGAAAGTAATGCAAAAACTGCGTTCTGCGTAACGTTGTGCGCAACCGCCGCCGCTACCGAAACGGCAAAAACCGAAATTTTGGGATACGCGATATACATCAGCACGGAGGAAACCGCCATTGAAACGATTCCGCCGGAAAAGCTGTATAAAAGCGCGGAAACATTGCCCGCGTATACTGCGCCGAGCACGGTGCGCAGCGCGACCACAATAAACGCCTCTATCGGGGAATACATAATAAGCGCGGCAAACGAAAAAACGTTGGCAAGACCGGGCTTTGCGCCGGGAATTATCAGCGTGGGGAAAAGACCTTCTATTAAAAAAGTGATAAGGCTTAAGCCCGTAAGCAGGGCAAGCACCGCCGTTTTTTTTGCGGCAAATCTGCTACGTTGTTCTTTCGTCGTCATACCTATTCAATTATATACTAAATTATCCTTTAAGTAAATAGAAAAGCGCGAATTTTTTAAGCGTTTTTGCCGACATTTTGATATAAAACAGACAAATTTTGCGCCGTGTGCAAGGGCTTGTATTCTCTTGACATATGCGCCGCCCGAGGTTATAATAAGTGGCGTAAAAAGCATCGGTAAAGGAGATAAAAAAATGGATTTGAAATACACGCGTAAAAACGTATATAAGGAGGCGGACGGCGCGCAGCTTGAAGCTATTTACGATTTTGCGGAAGGCTATAAAAGGTTTTTGGACAGCTCTAAAACAGAGCGCGACGCGGCAATAACCGCCCAAAGGCTTGCGGAGGAGAACGGCTTTAAGCCCTTCTCGTTTTCGGAGAAATTAAAGGCGGGTGACAAGCGCTATTTTATCAACCGCCACAAAAACGTGTTTTTGATAAGAGTAGGCAAGGAGGACGTTGCAAAGCACGGCGTACGCATAATGGTTGCGCACGTTGACAGCCCGCGCCTCGATTTAAAGCCCAACCCCATGTACGAGGACAGCGGTCTGTGCTATCTTAAAACGCATTACTATGGCGGAATTAAAAAATACCAATGGACGGCTATACCCCTTGCACTGCACGGCGTTGTAGTGCTGCGCGGCGGCGAGCGCGTGGAAATCTGCGTGGGCGAGGACGAGGACGACCCCGTATTCTATATTACCGATATTCTGCCCCACCTCGGCGCGGAGCAGAGCGCAAAGCCCCTTGCAAAGGCGATTGACGGAGAGAGCCTTAACGCGGTAATAGGCGGGCTTCCCGCAGTTTCCGAGGACGGAGAAGAGGATAAGGAGGCGGTTAAAACCGCTGTGTTGAAGCTTTTGAACCAGAAGTACGGAATTACCGAGGTTGATTTGCAGTGCTCGGAGCTGTGCTTTGTGCCCGCGGGCAAGGCGCGCGACGTCGGCTTTGACAGAACGCTTATCTCTGCATACGGTCACGACGACAAGGTCTGCGCCTATCCCGAAATGCGCGCGATTTTCGACTGCGACAGCCCGCATACCATGATTGCGGTGTTTGCCGATAAGGAGGAGGTCGGCTCCGACGGCACTACGGGTATGCAAAGCAAGGTTATCTGCGACGTGATTGATACCGTTGCGGCGTCCTTTAACGCTAACCCTATCGAGGTAAGATATAACTCGAAGTGCATTTCCGCAGACGTTACCGCGGCATACGACCCCGCATATGCTTCGGTTTTTGAAAAACGCAACACAACCTTTGTGTCCTGCGGGGCGGCGGTTTCCAAATACACGGGCTCCCGCGGGAAGTCGTCGACAAACGACGCCTCTGCCGAGTTTATGGGCTTTATCCGTGATATTTTCGATAACGGAAACGCAATCTGGCAGGTCGGCGAGCTTGGCGCGGTTGACGTAGGCGGCGGCGGTACGGTTGCAAAATATATTGCAAACCTCGGCATAGATACGGTTGACGTGGGCGTTCCCGTGCTTTCTATGCACGCCCCTTACGAGCTGATTTCCAAGGCGGACGTTTACTCGCTGTATCTTGCGTGCCTTGCCTTCTGCAAATAATATAAAGTGCGATAAAATATACCGCGCCCCGCGGGCATAAAGCCCGCGGGGCGCGTTTTCTATCAATCAAACAATATTATCTTCTTTTGTCGGGGACAAAGCTGTAAACCTCTTTCAAAACCTGTCTTACAAAGCTTTTGTACTGCTTTGCGCCCGATTCGAACAGAACGTAAACGCGTTCCTCGCCGCGCTCCTTCATAACGCAAAGCCCTTCCGACATACAAGGAATATCGTAGGTGCGCAGCAGTGTAGAGCTGTCCGCAAAATAAACCCTTAGCGTCTGTCCCGAATAGGGCAGTGTTTTGCCGTTGCCGTACTCTCTGTAAAAGTCCTCGTATTCGTAATTCTTCTTGTCCTCGTTCAGCTCGCTGTACAGCTTGCTGGGCGTTGTTTTATAATCGGTGTTTGCAAGCGTATCCCAGTCGTAATAGCAAAGCTTGCTGTTTTTAAGTCCGTAGCTTATGGAAAGCACAAGCCTTCCGTTGGTGGTGCGGGCAAAGCCCTGAACCTCGTCCGGCAGTGAAAATATTTTCTGTATCTGCGGCATTCCTTGTCCGCTTTTGGTTTTGTATTCGCTTGCGTCGGAGGAGGAGATGGCGTAAAGTCCGAAGGCGTTGTCCGTGTAATTGCTTGCGTTTACGTTGTATTCGTAAGCAAACGCCTTATTTTTATCCCCGCCGCTCTTTTTTTTCGTCAAAACGTTTTTGGAGGCGGGGGTGGTTATGTGGTGGCTTTCCGCGGTGCCGTACTTGTCGCCCTTGCGGTAAAACTCGCCTACGTAAAGTCTGTCCGCATAGCTTGCGCTTTCACTCGCGCCCATATCCGCGTCGTAATAATAGAGGAAGGAGGCGTTGCCCTGAGCGTTGAAGGACGAGGTGAAGGTGATTGAATTGTCCGCGTCGGGCTTGGCGCTGTTCTGGGCTTTTTTGATAATTTCCTTGATAAGCGGAAGGCTTGCGGTCGAGCCCTCGGGCTTCATTCCGCTTGCCTTGGCAACAAAAACGGTGCCCACCTCGGTAATTTTTCCGTTTTCGTCCTTTTCCTCTGCCTGAGAGCTTATCCAAAGATAGTCGCGGTTGACTGCAATGCCGCCGACGTGGCCGGTGTGCGGCGTGCCGTCGGGGTTTTTAAGGGTAACAAAGCCTATGTAGCCCGTTTCCTGTCCTACAACGTACACGCGCGAGGGCTGTTTTTTGGGCATGTAGGAGGATATGAAAAAGAAATTCTGTCTTTTCTTTTCCGTCTTTTGGGTTACGGTGCCGTCTGCGCCCGTTACCTCGGTCGTTACCTCGTATTCGCCGTTGAAGTAGTTTGCAAGCCCTTGGGGAGAACCGCCGCCTTCAAGGTCGGGAATGTCGAATTCCTGCTTCAATTCCCTGAAATCGCCGTATCTGTCGCCCCAGAACCAAATCATAAGAAAAACCGCAATTATTACGAAAACCGAAAATATTGCGGTGAGTGAAATTAAAAGCTTTTTGTTGTTCTTCATATACGCTACCCGTCTTTTTGCAAATAGCGGGCGCAGCGCAGTTGCGCAAAAAGCCCGTTGCGTGGCTATTGTAACAAAAATTATATAAAAAAGCAAATAAAATCAGCCGAAAACAGCTTTTAATATAAGTCCGAAGATAAAGGTTGCCAGCGCGCCTATGAAGGCAAGGAAGATTTTAAAGGTTACGTCCCTTTGCCTTTGCTTTGCGTTGCGCTTGTACGCGCGTCCGTTTTCTTTCAGGCTTATAACGTACATTTTTTCGCCCTTTCTTTCGGACATTATCAAATCGAAATATCCGTCGCATTTGAGGGCGAAAAGAATATCCTCAAGCTTTTCTGCGGAAAAGCCGCGCTTTGAGGGGAGTATGGACATTATGTCAATCGGCGAAACCAGACAGCCCTCTGTGCCGTCGCAAAGCGCGTAAACCGCGCTCATTACCTCGTTTTCGTTTCTTGACAGCATTATTACACCAGCGCGAATATCAAAGAAATTATAAGACTGCCGAGCGCGCCGCCCGCGAACGCCGCAAAAAGCACGGCAACGGGTGCGGCTTGTTTTGTTTTTTCGGTCGGCTGAGGGGGCTGTGTTGCCGTTTGCGGCTCGGCGGGCGGCGCGGGTCGGGGCTTTTTAATCGGCGCGGCGCAAAAAAATTCGCCGTCCTGATACTTCAAATCGATGTAGCCGTCCGCAGTCAGCGCTTTAACGGCCTTTTTAAGCTCGGTCATAGTTGCTTCCGCATCGTCGGGGAATGCCTCGAACAGCTCGTCGGCGGAAAACACAACATACCTTCCCAAGGGCGCAAGCGTACAAATTTTATCGAGCACGCAGCAAGAAATTCTGTCCATATCATTATTAATAATGGCAAAATCCGTGCTGTTTTATACTGATTTTAACCTTTAAGAGCTTAAAGAAACGTAAATGACCCCGCCGATAAAGAATGCGGCAAAAATGCCGAGCAGTACATAGGCTGTAATTTTAACGTATTTAACCGCTTTGACGTTGTTTGCCTTTTTTTGCGCGTTGCAGAAGGCGAGAGAGGCAAGCTCGAACAAAACAGAGCATATAAGCGAGTAAATCCCAAGCCTTGTAAACGCAAGCCCGAAGGCAACCGCGCCCAGCGCGCACGCCGCGGCGGCAATGCAAATGAATACGGTTTTGCCGTTGTTGTTATCGTTGTCCATATTTATTGTCCTGTTTTTTGGTTGCTTGCAGCAAGCTCGCCGTGGGCGTCAGGCACTGCCAGCGTTGTTTTGTAATCGGTGTAAACAACAAAGCCCGCATTCGACCTCGGCGGCTTTTTTACAAACCGCCTCTGGCAGTAGTCAACGGGGATTTTGCTTCCGTTCCGTCCGTCGGAATAGTATGCGCATATCTCCGCCGCGGCTTGCAGAACGCTGTCCGGCACAGCCTCTCCGCGGCTTGAAATAATAACGTGAGAGGAGTGGTAGCCCTGCGTATGCAGCCATATATCCTGCGGCGAAGCGCTTTTTAAAAGTCTGTCGTTTTGCAGATTGTTGCGCCCCGCAAGAATTTTGAAGCCGCCGCATACAAATTCGCGGAAGGGCGTCTGCTTTACAACGCTTTTTTTGCCGCTTTCAACAGCTCTTATCAGCCCTAAGGCTTTAAGCTCATCCTCGGTCTCTTCAAGGTCGCAAACGCTTTCGGCGGCACATATGTGCGAGTTAATGCTGTTTAAATAGCTTTTCTGCGCCTCTGCCTCGCGCTTTTGCTCGGTTACCGATATAAGCGTGCGCTTTAATTTTGCGTATTTTTTATAGTACCTTTGCGCGTTGTCCGCGGGTGAAAGCGTTTTATCCAGCGCAATCTTTATTTTTTCGCCGTTTTCGTCGTAATAATTTACCGCTTCAAGCTCGCTCATTCCGCGTTGAACGGCATATATGTTGGCGGTAATCAGCTCGCCCTTCAGCTTTACCGCTTCCATATCGCGGCAGTCCAAAAGCTTCTGCTCGATTACCGCAAGCCGCTTTTCCGTCTTTTTAATTGAGGAGGCAAGCGCGGATAACAGCCGCCTTTTCATGTCCTCGAAGGCGCGCCTTTCGCAGATATACGCATAATATGCGGTTTGCGCCTGCAAAACCGTGGGGTAATTCTTTTTATTCTCTCCGCAGTATTTTACGGCGAAATCGAACGGCTCGCCGTCGGCAAAGATAACGCACGGTGCAATTTGCCCCCCGCATATATAGTAGTTTACGTCTTTTGCGGTCGGTTTTCCGCCGTAAGCCTCGGCAATATCGGCGGCGGTGGAGTACGCAATTCCGCGCACGTTGTCGGCAATAAATTTAACGTAATCGTCGTAAAAGCCGTCAAACAGCTTTTCAAGCTCGTTTAAGTCGGCGGGGTTGCATTTGTCCTGCGGCGGCGGCAAAACGTATTTCGCGCCCGTAAACAGCACGCGCCGCGTGCTTTCCCCTATCGCTGTGGTTTTCAGCGCGCCGCAGATTATGCCGTTCTGCGTTAAAACCGCGTTGGAGTACTTGCCCATAAGCTCGACGTAAAAGCGCATGCTTGTTCGCTCGAATTCCGAAACGCAGTCAAGGTCGAAATAAACTATCCGCTCTCCGTCAAGCTGCTTTATTGCGGTAATCTGCGCGTTCTGCAAATGCTTCCTTAAAAGCATACAGAAGTTGGGCGCGGACTTTGGCGCGGGAACGTCCGCGTCTGCAAGGCTTAAACGGCAGCCCTTGGCGGCAAGGCAAATTTCAAGTTTAACGCTGCCCGCCGCGGTGTATATAATAAATATCAGCAAATCCTTGTTCGGCTGTGTGATTTTGGAAATTTTTCCGCCGCAGAGCCTTGCGTCAAGCTCCTGCGCAACGTATTTGATTGTAAAAGCGTCCTGCGGCATAAGCGTGGCGTTTAATCCTTGTATCTTTATTCGGTTTGCGTCTGACGCAGCTTATGCATATCAAACGTAACCGACCGTTTAATTGTATATTAAAAAATTCAAAAAGTAAATTAAATAAGTTGTTAAAAATTTTTACTTGTGTTACAATATTGAACGCATAAAATACCAAAATTATATTTTTCAGGAGACAAAAATGAACTATACACAGGCAGTCGGCGAAAAAAGCACGGTCAAGCTGACCATAACCTTCACCGAAGACGAATGGCAGAACGCAATAATGCAGGCATATACCAGAACGCGCGGCAAGTACAGCGTGCCCGGCTTCCGCAAGGGCAAGGCTCCCAAGCCCGTGCTTGAAAATTATTACGGCAAAAGCGTTTTCTTTGACGAGGCGTTCAACGTGCTGTACCGCGAGCATTACTTCGCTATTCTCGAAAAGGAGAAGGACAGCTTTACCGCAGTCGGCGAGCCCGAGCTTTCGGTTGACAGTCTGGAAGAGGGCAAGGGTCTTGTGCTGTCGGCAGTGGTGCCCGTCAAGCCCGACGTGGAAATAGAAGCCTACACAGGTTTAAAAATCAAAAAGTATGCTTATAATGTATCCGACGGCGACGTCGAGGCAGAGGTTAAAAAGCTTTTGGAGCGCAACGCGACCGACGTTGAGGCAAGCGGCAGACCCTGCAAAAACGGCGATAAGGTAAATATCGACTTTTCCGGCAGCGTCGACGGAGAGAAGTTTGCCGGCGGCACCGCAGAGGAGTACGACCTTGTTCTCGGCAGCGGAAGCTTTATCCCCGGCTTCGAGGAGCAGGTCGTCGGTATGGAAATCGGCGGCACGCGCGATATAACCGTAAAATTCCCCGACGATTATCAAGCTGATAATCTTCGCGGCAAGGAAGCGGTTTTTGCAATCAAGCTCAATAAAATTACCGAAAAGCAGCTGCCCGAGCTGACGGACGAATACGTCAAAAAGCACGCCGGCGCGGAAAGCGTGGAGGCTTATAAAACCTCCGTACGCGAAAAGCTTTTAAAGAGCGCGGAAAGCCGTTCCCGCGATGAAACGGAGAACAGCATAATAGAGGAAATCTGCAAGCACGCCAAGGCGGAAATTCCCGAAGCTATGATAGAGAGCGAAATCGACAGGCTTGTTCAGGACTTTTCCTACCGCCTTATGTATCAGGGCTTGAAGCTTGAGGATTATATCAAATATATGGGGCAGACGATGGAGCAGTTCCGCGCGCAGTATAAGCCGCAGGCTGCGCCCAGAGTGTTATCTCAGCTTGTAATCGACAAAATTATACGCACGGAGGGCTTCACCGCAGAGGACGCGGAGGTAGAGGCGAAAATCGCGGAGCAGGCGGCTTCGGTTGAAAAGACTGCGGAGGAATACAAAAAGAGTATGGACCCCCGCCAGTACGAGTATATCAAAAGCGATATTATAATCACCAAGCTCTTCGACTTCCTTGCGGCGAATAACGAGCTGTATACCGAGGACGGCGCGGCGGAGCCCGCTGCAAAGCCCGCAAAAAAAGCAACCAAAAAGAAAGCGTAACATAATATAATTCAACGGCGCATTTGCCGCAAATTTTCAAGGAGTAGCTTTTATGGAAAAGAATACGCTTGTTCCCTATATTGTCGAGCAGACCTCGCGCGGGGAACGTTCCTACGATATTTACAGCCGCCTTTTGGAGGACAGAATAATCTTTTTAAGCGGCGAGATAGACGACGCCGTTGCAAACACGGTAGTGGCACAGCTGATTTACCTCGAAGCGAAGGACCCCGCAAAGGACATTTCGCTTTATATCAACAGCCCCGGCGGCTCGGTTTCCGCGGGACTTGCCATTTACGACACTATGAACTATGTAAAGTGCGACGTTTCCACCATTTGCATAGGTATGGCGGCTTCGATGGGTGCGTTCTTGCTTTCCAGCGGACAAAAGGGCAAGCGCTACGCCCTGCCCAACAGCGAAATTATGATTCATCAACCCCTCGGCGGCGCTCAGGGTCAGGCAAGCGATATAAAAATCGCCGCCGAGCATATTTTAAAGACCAAGCGCAAGCTTAACGCCATACTGTCGCAGAATTCGGGCAAGCCCGTAGAGCAGGTAGAGCGCGATACCGACCGCGACAACTATCTTTCCGCACAGGAGGCGATGGAGTACGGCTTAATCGACAAGGTTTTTTATAAGAGGTAAGGTTCACAAAAATCTCGGCAAGCGGTTGCCTGCGATTTTTCGTGATTTTAGGGCTACTCGCCCTCGCGGTTGCAATGCCAAGTGCCCACGAATAATATTATTGCAACCGCTCACCCCGCCGAGGTTGCTGACCGCAACAAATGGGGTCTGCTTGCAAAAAGCGTGGTTTTTGCGCGCAACGTAAAATTATTGATTTTGGAGTTTTGTTTTTGAAAGACCAGAAATATTGTTCATTCTGCGGTAAACCCGAGGAATTCGTAAAAAAGCTTATAACGGGAAAAAACGGCGCGTGTATATGCGACGAATGTATAGTAATCTGCGGTGATATGGTTAAGGAGGCGGACGCGGGTGCGGCGGAGCAGGTTCCCCTTAAAACCCCCGCCGAAATCAAAAGCGAGCTCGATAAATATATAGTCGGTCAGCACGAGGCGAAGAAGGTGCTTTCCGTTGCGGTTTATAACCACTATAAGCGTATAAACAACCTTAACCAAAGCTCGCTTGACAACGACGTGGAAATCGAGAAAAGCAATATTCTTCTGCTCGGCCCTACTGGCTGCGGCAAAACCCTGCTTGCAAGGACGCTTGCCAAAATTTTAAACGTGCCCTTTGCCGCGGCGGACGCGACAACGCTTACCGAGGCAGGCTACGTCGGCGAGGACGTCGAAAATATTTTATTAAAGCTTATCCAGAATGCCGACTTCGATATTGCAAAGGCTCAGCGCGGCATAATTTATATCGATGAAATAGATAAAATCGCAAGGAAGAGCGAAAACGTTTCCATAACCCGCGACGTTTCGGGCGAGGGCGTACAGCAGGCTCTTTTGAAGATTATAGAAAGCACGGTCGCAAACGTACCCCCGCAGGGCGGCAGAAAGCACCCCCAGCAGGAGTGCCTTAGGATAGACACCACAAATATACTTTTTATTTGCGGCGGCGCGTTTGTCGGGCTTGACAAAATAATACAAAAGCGCAAGGACAGCACCTCGCTCGGCTTCGGCGGTAACGTAAAGCCCGCGGAGGATAACGCGGAAATGCTTGAGGACGTAAAGCCTCAGGATTTGACCAAATTTGGGCTTATACCCGAGTTTGTTGGTCGTGTGCCCATTGTCGTAAGCCTGCACCCCCTGAATGAGGACGCGCTTGTCAACATTCTCACACAGCCCAAAAACGCGATTATCAAGCAGTATCAGAAGCTTATTGCTATGGACGGCGTAAAGCTGACCGTGGAGGACGGCGCCGTGCGCGAGATTGCCAACACCGCAATCCGCTTAAAGACGGGCGCAAGGGGACTTAGAACTATTATCGAAAGCTTTATGACCTCGGTAATGTACAAGCTCCCTTCTGAAAAGAATATAGAAGAGGTTATCGTCACCCGCGAATGCGTAACCGACAAGGCGGAGCCGAAGATAATTTACAAGCGCACCGCTTGACGGACCGCATACAACTTTAAATGTAATTTTCAGCCTTTCCCCCTCCGTATGAGGGGGAAACTGTGTAAAAAGAGTAAAAAAGGAGTACTCTTATGGCAAGACAAACTTCAGAAAAGCTTCCCGTTGTGGCTTTGCGGGGAAGAGTGGTTTTTCCGTCTGTTTCCGTCAGCTTCGACGTGGGCAGACTTATTTCGCTTACGGCGGTTAAAATGGCGGCGGATACCGATTCGCGGCTGTTTGTCGTCGCGCAGAAGAATGCGGAAAAATCGGACGTCACGCCGGACGATATTTACGACGTCGGCACGGTTGTACGCATTAAGCAGATAACCAAGCTGCCCGGCAATAACGTGCGTATAAGCGCGGAAGGGCTGTACCGCGCCGCCGTGCGCACCGTGGAATACGTCGATAACACCCTTGTCGCGGACGTGAACGAGCTTAAATCGATTACAAGCGACCAAACGCTCGAAGAGGCGTATTTAAGAACCTCGCGCGACCTTGTGCGCGAGCTGTTTTCCGACGGCAACCGCATTTCCAAGGAGAATTTGCAGGCAATCGAGGCGTGCACCTCGCCCGACGAGTTTATAAATATTACCGCGCACAATTTAAACGTAAAAACGGACGTAAAGCAGCAGCTTTTAAGCTGTAACCGCGTTGTGGAAAGACTGCGCCTTATGGACAAGGTGCTTAACGACGAGCTGGAAATTTCCCGTTTAGAGCGTAAAATAAATTCTATGGTTCGCGCAAGCATAGACAAAAATCAGAAGGAATATTATCTGCGCGAGCAGTTAAAGGCTATTCATACCGAGCTTGGCGACGACGAGGAAGAGCGGGACGAGCTTGAACGCCGCATAAAAGCAAAGCAAATGCCGCAGGAGGTTGAGGAAAAAGCCCTTAAAGAGCTTTCAAGAATGTCCAGAATGCAGACCTCGTCGCCCGATTACAACGTTTTGAGAATGTACCTCGATTGGCTTCTGGATATTCCGTGGAACGAAAAAACCGAGGATACCGAAAGCCTTAGCGACGCCGTTAAAATTCTGAACGAGGACCATTACGGTCTTGACAAAATAAAGGAGCGTATAACCGAATATCTTGCGGTTTTAAAGCTTACAAACGGGCTTAACGCGCCTATTTTGTGTCTTGTAGGCCCTCCGGGAGTAGGTAAAACCTCTATCGCAAGCTCGATTGCCCGCTCTCTTGGCAGAAAATTCGTAAGAATGAGCTTGGGCGGCGTTAAGGACGAAAGCGAAATACGCGGACACCGTAAAACGTACATCGGAGCGCTTCCCGGCAGAATAATCGCGGGGCTTAAAAACGCGGGCTCGGCAAATCCCGTGTTTTTGCTTGACGAGATAGACAAGCTTTCCTCGGATATGCGCGGCGACCCCGCAAGCGCGCTTTTGGAGGTTTTGGACCCAGCGCAGAATTCCACCTTCCGCGACAGATACCTTGAAGTGCCCTACGATTTAAGCAAGGTGCTTTTTATAACAACCGCAAACAGTGTGGACACCATTCCCCGTCCGCTTTTGGACAGAATGGAGCTTATAGAGCTGGGCGGCTATACCGCGGAGGAAAAGCGGGAGATTGCAAAGCGCTACCTCGTGCCTAAAAAACGCGCGGCAAACGGTTTGGAGGAGGGGCAGCTTTCCTTTGACGACGGCGCTTTGGACGAAATTATAAACGGCTATACAATGGAAGCGGGCGTAAGGCATTTGGAGCGCGAGATTGACGCTGTCTGCCGCAAGGCCGCAGTAAGAACTGCCGAGGGCAATACGGATAAAATAACCGTCACCGCGGCTACGGTGCAGGAGATGTTAGGCGCAAGACGGTACGAGCGGGACGCGGCGGCGCTCGGCGGGGACGAGGTAGGCGCGGCAACGGGGCTTGCATGGACGGCAGTCGGCGGAACCACGCTTACAATCGAGGTTTCGGCAATGCACGGCAAGGGCGATATACTGCTTACGGGCAAGCTTGGCGACGTTATGAAGGAGAGCGCCCGCGCGGCAATAAGCTATATCCGCGCAAATTGCTCTCAGTACGGCATAGCGGGCAGCGTTTTCGAAACGACGGATATTCACATTCATGTGCCCGAGGGCGCAACGCCCAAGGACGGCCCCAGCGCGGGCATAACCATGGCAACGGCAATACTTTCGGCGTTCACCAAAAAGCCGGTAAGAAAAAGCGTTGCAATGACGGGAGAAATAACCCTGCGCGGCAAGGTTTTGCCTATCGGCGGACTTAAAGAAAAGGCGCTTGCCGCCTACCGCACGGGCATAACGCAGGTTATTATCCCCGCAGACAACAAAAAAGATTTGGAGGATGTGCCCGAAAGCGTGCGCGGACAGATTGATTTTGTACCCGTGACGGAAGTGGATACGGTTTTTAAAGCCGCCATAATAGGAATTTAAACCCTATATAAGCTTCGCATAGCGGTGTCGCGCTGCGTTTTTCTTGCTCGCGTACGTCATTGTACGCATCGCCGCAAAAAGCCTCGCTCTCCTTGCTTTGCTCGCTTCTATAAGGTTTAAAGGAATGCTTTAAACAGCAAACAGGTATATAAAAATGCTTAAAATCACAAATGCGGAATTTATTACAAGCGCGGCGGGCAAGGCGCAGTTTGTAGAAAGCGAAAAGCCCATAATTGCCGTTTGCGGCAAGTCTAACGTGGGCAAATCCAGCTTTATAAATATGCTTGCCAACCGCAAAAAGCTTGCAAAGGTTTCAAAGGAGCCGGGCAGAACGCGGCTTATAAATTATTTCGACTTCGGTCGGTTTATTCTTGCAGACCTTCCGGGGTACGGCTTTGCGCGCGTTTCCCGCGAGGAAAAGCTGAAATGGTCGCGCCTTTTGGACGATTTTTTTGCGCAGAAGGATAAGCTTAAACACGTTTTTTCGCTTGCCGACATTCGCCACGACCCCACCGCGGACGATATGCAGATGGTAGAATATCTTTACTATCACCTTGTGCCGTTTACGGTAATCGCAACCAAGGCGGACAAGCTCTCGCGTGCGGCGCAAAATAAAGGCAAGCTGAATATTGCGGCATGCTATAAATGCGGGGCGGATAACATAATAGCAACCTCGTCGCAGACCCGACAGGGGTATGAAGAGGTTTTGACCGCAATAGAAAAAATTATATCCGTGGGAGAAGATGATGCTTGAATTTTTGTCCACGCCTGCGGGCAGAGCTGTTTTGGGCGTTTTTATAGCGGTTGTCGTTCTGGCGCTGTTAGACCTGAATTACAGATTTTTCGCAAAGGCACTGCTCGATTTTTTGTTTGCGCTTACGGTTGTGATAATACTTTCGCCGTTGCTTGTAACGCTTGCTGTAATATCGCGGGTAAAGGCGGGCAAAACCTTCGAAACTGCGCCATATCTGGGGGTCAAATGCAAAATTATATATCTGCATACCTTTGCGGGCATAAACGGCAGACTTAAATATTTTGCGGAAATTTTCGACGTGTTGGGCGGAAAAATGTCCTTTATAGGCGTAAAGCCGCTTGAAATTGCGGACGGCGCGCTTATGGACGATAAGTATATGGAGCGCTTTACCGCCCGTCCGGGGATAATCTGCCATATGCTTGCGGGCGGATATGACGGCGCTTCGTACGAGGATATGTTTGCCCTTGACGCGCGCTATGCAAAGCGGCGCGAGCTGTTCACCGATATTTTTATCTTTATAAAATGGCTTGTGCTTCTGGCGCGTGGCGAGGATAAAAGCTATCTTGGCGAGGCGGAGGCGGCAAGCTATACAAAAACGCTTTTAGAGCGCGGCGCTATTACGCAAAGCGGCTTCGAGCAGGCGCAAAAATTCGCCGCGGACACTCTTTCAAAAAACGCAGGGCGCTGAGCGCTGTATAAAATTCCGTGCGCGAGCCATACTGCTTTTAAGGAGAGAGTATGGTTATAGCAAATATTATTTCTTACATTCTTGTATTGCTCGGCGCGGTCAATTGGGGACTGTACGGCATTTTCGACTTCAATCTTGTCAGCTGGATATTCGGCGGACCCCGCTCGGTCGGCGCGATAATTGTTTATGTAATTATCACGCTTGCGGCAATCTGGCTTATAGTATCGCCCATTTTAAGCGGCAACGGACTTCGCCTTAGAATGCGCGACAGAGAGGAAACCGCCTACGAAGAGCAAGAGGCGTAAAAAATTCGGTTTTTAAGGCAAAAAACCGTGTGCGGCTCAGCGTCCGCGCGCGGTTTTTTTGTTTTTACAATACTTGCATAAAGCATACGGATATGCTACAATTTAGCGGTAAAAAAATTTTAAGGTAAAGCTATGTCAAAGTGGGTGACTGTATGGGGCAACGCAACCTCGGTTGCTGACCGCCGTCCCGAAAATTATGCAAAAAATTTAACCCTGCGCTATCCCGTAAAATGCGCCTTCGGCGGAAATTGCGTGCGTCTGCACTTTTCAAACTTCTGCGGAACCGAGCCTGTAACCCTCTCTCAGGTTACTGTTGCGCCCGCGGTATCCGACAGAGAAATCAACTTAAAGGACGCTTGCCTCGTCACCTTCGGCGGGAGCGAAAGCGTGACAATAGGCGCTGGCGGGGAGGTGTTTTCCGACGAAATTCCCTTCCGAGTAAAGCCGCGCGGCAGTGTTTCCGTAAGCATTTATTTAAAGGATTTCACGCTTATGCGCTCTGCCGTGGTGATAACGGGCCCGCTTTCAAAGGGCTTTTATTCGGTGGGTAACCAAACGTTAAGCTCGGTTCTGCCGCTGGAACAAACGCGCACCACGCAGACCTTTTATTTTTTGACGGGGCTTGACGTGCTTACCGAGGACGACAACCGCGCCGTGATACTTTACGGCGATTCCATTACCGCTCAAAGCTGGGCGGACTATCTTGCAATCAAATGCATGGACGACCCCTATAACAAAACCTCGGTTATCCGCCGCGCGGCAAGCGGCACGCGCGTTCTGCGGGAGTACAGCTGTTTGACCTACGAAAGCTACGGGCTGTGCGGCAAAAACCGCTTTCTGCGGGAAATTTCCACCGTCAGCGGCGCGGATACGGTTATAATCCAGCAGGGCATAAACGATATAATCCACCCCGTCGGCACAGAGGTAAATCCATTCCGTCCCATGTCGGACTTGCCGACCTGCGAAGAGCTGCAAAAGGGTTTTGAATACTACATAAAAACGGCGAAGGAGCGCGGTCTGCGCACGCTTGCTGGCACGCTTTTGCCCATTTACGGCTGGCGCACCTATGCGCCCTTCCGCGAGGAGCTTAAAAACGCCTTTAACGGCTGGCTGAGAGGGGAATGCGGCGCGGACGGCTGTATAGACTTTGATAAGGCGTTGCGTTCGGATAAAAACCCCGCGGCGTTTGCAGGTGGCTTTGACAGCGGCGACCATCTTCACCCGTCGGAGGCGGCCTATAAAAAAATGGCGGAGCTTGCCTTCGAGCATATCGGGCTTTAAAAAATTTAAAATGTATTGCATTTTTGCATATACGGTGCTACAATATATAAAATAAGTAAGGATACGGCTATGCAGGATATATATTACCCGTCAAAGGACGGAAAAAATACGGTACACGCTTGTCTTTGGCTGCCGCAGGGTAAGGCAAAGGCTGTTGTTCAGCTCATTCACGGTATGTGCGAATACGCTGAAAGATACGCGCACTTTGCGCAGTTTTTAAACGAGCACGGCTATATTGTGTGCGCGGACGACCACCTCGGTCACGGCAAAACTGCAAAAACAGAAGCGGATTTGGGCTATTTCAACGACCAGCGCGACTACAATATAGTGGTGGAGGACATTCACGAATTGAAGCTGACCGTCCAAAAACAGACGGGCGAGCTTCCGTGGCTTGTGCTCGGTCACAGCATGGGCTCGTTCTTCTGCCGTAAATATATTTCCGTTTACGGCGACGAATTCGTCGGTGCTGTGATTATGGGCACGGGCTTTAAAAGCAGTATTACCCTTAACACGGCGCTGTCTGCGGTTAAGGCAAGCGCGCGCTCCCACGGCTGGCGGTACAGAAGCAATACCATTAAAAAGCTTGCGTTCGGCTCCTACAATAAAAAATTCAGACCCGCGCGCACGGGCAACGACTGGCTGTCCAAAAACCCGCAGAACGTGGACGCTTACGAAAAAGACCCGCTTTGCGGCTTCGATTTTACAAACAACGGCTATTTTATTCTGTTTTCAATCATAAAGCAGGCCTGCTCAAAGCAAGTAATTAATGCGGTGCCCAAAAATTTGCCCGTCTATTTTGTGGCGGGCGCGCTTGACCCTGTCGGCGATTACGGCAAAGGCGTTATCAGGGCGGTTAACAAATTCCACAAGGCGGGCGTAAAAAGCGTATCTTTAACCCTTTACGAGGACAGCCGTCACGAAATTTTAAACGACGACTGCAAACAGCAAGTGCAGAACGATTTGCTTGCATTCTTTGAAGGGATATTAAACGGCGAAGCGGACGGCGCGTCGCAAACGGACAAAGGCTGAGCGAATTAAAGCTTTATTTAAAAATTCTTTTTTAAGAAGGCGTATATATGAAAAATTTTATCTTTATCTCTCCTAATTTCCCGTCAAATTACTGGAAATTCTGCCGCGAGCTGCAAAACAACGGCGTGCGCGTGCTGGGCATAGGCGACGAGGCTTACGACAGCCTTACCGCAGACATGAAGGGCTCGCTTACGGAGTATTACAAGGTTGACGACCTTAAAAATTATGACGAGGTTTTCCGTGCGGTTGCGTTTTTCACCTTTAAGTACGGCAAAATCGACTACATAGAGAGCAACAACGAGTATTGGCTTGAACGGGACGCGCTTCTGCGTACCGAATTCAATATCGACACGGGCTTTAAAAAGACGGATATTAAGAAGATTAAGCTTAAATCCGCAATGAAGACCTATTATAAAAAGGCGGGCGTAAAAACGGCGCGTCACTGTCTTGCAAAATCGCTTGCCGTATGCGAAAAATTCATAAAGCAGGTAGGCTATCCCGTAATAGTCAAGCCCGATAACGGCGTCGGCGCAAGCGATACCCACAAAATCGACGGCGACGAACAGCTTAAAGCGTTTTTAAAAAGCAAGCCCAAAAAAGTCAGCTACATAATGGAGGAGTTTATCGACGGGGAGGTCAACTCCTACGACGCAATAATCGACAGCAAGGGTAATCCGATATTCGAAACGGGCAACATAACCCCCAAATCGCTTATGGACGTAGTCAACACGGGCGACAGCTGTCTGTATTATATAGTAAATCAGCTTGCGCCCGATGTGCAGAAGCTGGGCAGAAAAACGGTCAAGGCGTTCAAGGTTAAAAGCCGTTTTGTTCATTTCGAATTTTTCCGTCTTTTGTCCGACCGGCATATCGGCAAAAAGGGCGAGGTTGTCGCGTTGGAGGTGAATATGCGCCCCGCCGGCGGAATTACCCCCGATATGATGAACTACGCCAACAGCACCAACGTGTTTAAAATCTGGGCGGATATGATTGCCTACGACAGTTCGCTTGTGACCTTGGGTGAAAGATACTTCTGCGCGTTTGCGGGCAGACGCGACGGCGTTGATTACGCTTATTCCGAGCAGGATATAATTGACCGCTTCGGCGCGAATATAAAAATTATTCAGCGCGTGCCCGACGTGCTTGCGGGCACAATGGGCAACATAATGTATATCGCCAACTTTAAAAACAAGGAAGAGCTTGACGAATTTTATGCCGAAGTAACTAAGGTAAGGCAGTAAATAAAAGCGCCGCCCGCGCAATTGCGCGGGCGGCGTAAATTATTTTGGTTCAGTCTTTATTATAATCGTCTATGCAAAGAATATCCGCGGGGTCAATATCCAGAACAGCGCATAAATTTGCAAAGGTTTCCAACGATGGCATAATATCGCCTTTTAGATAATGAGAAATAGTTTGTTGCTTAATCCCTAATTTTTTTGCTAAATCTGTTTGCGATATACCACACAGTTTAATTGCCTCTATTAACTTTTCTTGAATTTGTTTTATTGTAATCATAGTTAAAAACTACACTTATCAAGCGTAAAATGTTTGACTTACGCTTGTCAAGCGTGATAAAATACGTTCAATAAGTGTAATAAGGTTAAAGCAATGTCAAAATCTATTTTACAAAAAATTTTTGCGGACGGTAAAAATCTCTGCGGGGAAGAATTAAACAGCGAAAAATATATTTCCGCCGAAGAGGGCTATGCGGAAGCTTATTCCAAGCTTGCCGAAAGGCTTTCCGAAGAAGATAAAAATTTGCTGATAGAAATAGACGGGCTTGTTACAGCCATGACTTCCTCCGCCTGTACGGAAAAGTTTATACAAGGCTTTAAGGCGGGGTTTGCATTTGCAACCGAGCTTTTAAAAAACTGAAATATGACGGCGCGGACGGCAAAAAGCCGTCCGCGCCGTCCTTTTCATAACCGCAAAATATTAAAAAAGCGTTCTAAACGCCGCAAACCGTTAATAAGTTATTATACACATTGATTTTGCGGAGGCAGATATGCTTGATTACAACGTATACGAGGACATTGCAGGAAGAAGCGGCGGCGATATATATATAGGAGTAGTAGGTCCCGTGCGTACGGGCAAATCGACGCTTATCAAAAAATTTATGACCGAGCTGGTTATTCCCAATACCGAGGACGGCAACGCAAAAACCGTAATGGTTGACGAATTGCCGCAGTCGGCTTCGGGCAAAAGCATTATGACGACCGAGCCGAAGTTTGTGCCGGCAAAGGCGGCGCAGGTACGCATAGAAAACGCAACCGCAAACATTCGCTTTGCCGACTGCGTTGGCTTTATCACGCGCGGCGCAAACGGGTTTTAGGAGGACGGAAAGCCCCGCCTTGTAAACACACCGTGGAGCGACAAGCCGCTGCCCTTTGCAGAGGCGGCGGAGCTGGGCACTCAAAAAGTAATATCCGAGCATTCCACAATAGGTATTTGCGTAACCACGGACGGCAGTATAGCGGATATTCCCCGCGACGGGTATGTGGACGCGGAGGAGCGCACCGTTGCGCACCTTAAAGCAAGCGGAAAGCCGTTCGTCATAATTTTAAACTGCGTAGAACCCGACAAGGCCGCGGCAAAAAAACTGCGGGAGGAGCTTGAAAACAAATATAAGGTGACAACCATTGCGGCAAACTGCGAAAAGCTGAACGCGGAAGGGCTTTTGAACGTGTTGAAGGCAGTGCTTTTCGAGTTCCCCGTCACGGGCTTTGACATCGACATTCCCGACTGGATGCGCTTTCTCCCGCCCGACAGCACGGCGGTGTGCGAGCTTTTAGACAGAATAAAAGCCGCGGCGGAGGCAGTTAAAAAAATGAAGGACTGCTCGGCGTTCGATAATATGCTTGCCGACTGCAAATTCTGGAAGCCCGAAGCGCTTGTAAATTTAAGCCTTTCGGACGGCAAGGCGCACGTCGATTGCTATGTTAAGGACGGAATTTTCTTCGATATGCTTTCGGAAATCGCGGGCGATACCATTTCCGACGAGTTCACGCTTATGCGTTACGTTCGCGGCACCGCCGAAGCAAAGCGCAACTACGATAAAATAAAGGACGCCTTCGACTGCGCAAGGGTGAACGGCTACGGCATAGTTCAGCCCGACGATACGGATATGAGCCTTGAAGAGCCAAAGGTGGTGCGTCAGGGCGGCAGTGTGGGCATAAAGCTGCGCGCAACCGCGCCCAGCTATCACATAGTTAAAATAGACGTCAGCGGAGAGGTCAGCCCGATTATGGGCAACGCCTCGCAGTCGGAGGGCATTGTGCAGGGCATGATGAACGGCTTCGAAAGCAATCCCGAGGATATGTGGGATACCAACGTGTTCGGCAAATCCTTGCGCGGAATGGTTAAGGAAGGGCTTTCGGGCAAGGTTAACTGCATGCACGACGATACAAAGGCGAAAATGCGCCGCGCAATCACGCGTATAGTGAACGAGGGCAGGGGCGGAGTAATCTGCATTATTCTGTAACCGTTTTAAGCGCGGTTGCTTAAAATAAACTTTCACAAAAATATCATAGGTTGACCAAACTGTTTACTTGTGCATATATTATATTAAGGCTGCAACAGGCGTTATCCGCACTATATTGCGCGGGTAATGGGCTTGCAAAATTCACGGCGGCGGAATGCTATAATGCATTCCGCCGCCGCCAATTTATATTCGTTAAAAGCTTTTCAGTCGCCGCGCTTCTTTTCGGTGCGTTCGCGGGTGTACGCCTCGGGCACTGCCATTTTGCCGTCCGCGTCAAACAGCGCGGCGGGCGCGGGGTCGTCCTTAAGACCCGCTATATAAGCAAGATACTGCTCGTCCGTAATCTTTTTGATTTTATTTTTTTTACCCATAAAAAAGCCTCCGCTATTTTTCTATTATTATTAGCGAAGGTCTTATATTTTATACTGCCGTACCGTTTAAGTCTTGTCGGCTTGTCTGTCAAATTGCGAAAATCGCTTTGTCGGCTTACGCCTTGTCGAAGAAGGCGCAGGCCCTGTTCATTGTGTCGGTATTCACGCTGTTGTATAAGCGCTTGTCAATCGAGGCAATAAAACGGCTCTCCGCCTCGGCGGGTATTTTTCCGTTGTACAGCTTGCTCAGCTCGGTGTATTCCGTGTTTATCTGTTCGCGGTATTTTGCCGCTTTTTCGTTATCGGATATAACAAGGCTTGTGTGAGTTCCGTCCTCGACGAAATAGTATTCCACGCTTTGGTTTGTTATCTCGTCGCGGTGGGCGTATATGCTGTCGTTAAGCACCGTGTCGTCGTTTCCGCCCTGAACAACAAGCACCGGCACGCCGGAGGCGTTAATTCCGTCCACACCCGTCATATAGTAATTTTCGCCCGCGTCAACCATTGCCCAGAACGCGGTAAAGGGCCACAGGGTATATGCAAATCCGCCCATATTAAGCCGTCTTTGCATCCATTCGAGCATCGCGCCGGAGTTGGAGTTGTAGCCCGCTACCGAAACGACCGCCTTAATGCGTTTGTTGTTTGTGTTCAATACCGAGGTTACCGCATGCCCGCCCCAGCTGTGTCCGAAAAGGTATACGGACTTGCTTTTCAGTTGCGTGTCCGTTTCTATAAATTTAAGCGCGTTGTCAAGGTCTATCGCGGACTGCGAAAGCCCCTTTGTGCCCAGACCGTCGCTTTCGCCCGTGCCCGTATTGTCGTATGTAAGCACGCTGTAGCCCGCGTTTACAAAGTATTCCATAACGGAATAATAGTAGTTGGAAAGCTCGCCGAAGCCGTGAGAGATTACAACAAGCCTGTCGCTTTCGCCGCTATACCAAACGTAGCCCTTAAGCGTGTTTTTACCGCTTAAAAATTCAACTCGGCGGTGCTGCACTGCGGAGAAGTCCTCGGTGGTGTAAAGAGTGGTGCGTTCCGCGCCCTCAGCCTTCTGGCGGTTAAAGGTGCCCAAAAGACAGAATTTGCAGACGGCAAAAAGCAGCAGCACAAGTCCGAAAAGCCAGACCGCGACGGACGCCGCGCCGTATTCGATTTGTTTTCTCTTGCTTTTCATAATAACAGAACCCGTAAATGTTATATGTTACTGTACACAATTATAGGACATACGCGCGTATTATGCAACAGATTATCGCATAATTCGCTTAATTTTTTAAATTTGCCTGTTGCGGCGGGCGAAGGATTGCATTGCCGCCCGCCGCGCCCGATTTATGCGTCCGTTACCATAAAAGATTACGGACGAGCAGTATCTTGCGCGGGTAATGGGCTTGCA
>WSNM01000009.1:0-4646 GCA_013316055.1 Clostridia bacterium
ATATTATACGAATTGCTTATTTACAATAAGGAAAAAATTATGAAAAGAAATTTTGACGAATGGCTTAAAACCTTTAAAACAAGCATCTGCGATTATAATTACTATACTGATTTTAAAAAAGTATTCGCCAATGTTGACGAAATAAAAGTCGAATTAAATATTTTGAATTCATTAATAGGCTGCAAAGATATTGAAACAGCTTTTGAAAAGCTTTTAGCTGATTATCCGCAGGTATTAAAATGTATTCCCATACTGTTAGCAGTACACAGTTACCAGATATACGCAATTGTCGTCAAATTCAACCGAATTATAAGAGGTAAAGTCAGAGGTTTCAGAAATCGGTCGGTAAGGCGGGTCAATGTAGACAAAGGTACTATTGTCTATAAAGCTTTTAGAAAGTGAGTAATCTCCGCAAACAATGTTGACTTTTTGTAAGGCATAATGAATATTCAGTAAATTTTCTTCATCGAGGATAACGGGCTTTTCATAATCTCCCATAGGCACGTTAAATTGTCTGTTTTTATTGACGCGGAAAAGTCCGTTAAAACAAGTTTTATTTAAAAATATAAAGTAAGCCGCTTTTTCCTCTACCGTAGAGAAGTTTAATTCTGTGCTGTTAAATTTGTCGCGTATTTGATAATAAAAGTCTTTTTTTTCAAGCTTGTTCAACTCACAAAAAGCAGACTGCAATTCGCGCAATTTATGTATCAAAGTAAAAACATTGCTTTTTATAACCTTGTAAGTGTTTATAAGCTCGCAATTAATATCGCTGATATAAAATTGCTCAAAATTGCAGTTATTTAATACATAAAAAAGAAGCGCGCCTCCGCCAACCATAGGCTCGCAATATTTTTTGTAAGTGTTATCATTTGCACTCGGCAATAATTTTTGAAGCTTGTATAAAAGCTGACTTTTACCGCCAACCCATTTAATAAAGGGCTTCAACGGTTTTGAGTATCCGAAATCATTATTAATATTTATTATTTTTGCATCGCTTTTGTTTGTCACGTTCTGCCCTCTGTGTGGATTTATTATATTATAAATTTCGAATAATAGCAAGTAAAATATTTGTCAGCCGCGGCGGCGGTTATTTATAAGCGCGCTACGGCAGAATTACCCGTCCGCAAGCGTAAAAAACCCCCGCATATGCGGGGGTCAACCGTCAAAAACAGTTAAATTTCATCTCTGCCCGCCAAATAATCAAGCGAACAATGCAATACGGTTGCAAGAGCGACAAGCGAAATAAGCTTTGGAATAACTTTTCCGTGATACCAATTGCAAACTTGATTTTGGCTGGTGTTGGTTAATTGCGCAACTTTATAGCGCGAGAACCCGCTTTTGTCAATTGCTGTCTTTACTCTTGATTTTATGTCGCCATCAGAACTATATTCGCAAGGAAAATAACTCTCTGTAAAGCCAAACAAATAATCAAACGAGCAGTTAAAGCAACCCGCAATTTTTGTCGCGCAATCAATATCGGGAATATATTTACCGTCAAGATAATCATATATGCCCGTATGATTGACGCCAGTTTTCTTTTCCAAATCGCTTACGGTTAAACTGTTGATTTCCATAAGCTCTTTCAGATTTTCCTGAAAACAATTAATGTGTTGATATATTGACAAAATATGCTAACCCTCGACATTTTTCGATAATCTTTTTAGCCTTACCTTTAAATTATTATGTTTCTGGGAGTGCAATTATAGTTGAATTGAGATACCAAATGTAATATAATTAATCTACGAAACAAATTTCAAAGGAGATGCATTATGAACAATTATGAGGAAGAAATAAAAAAAGCCCGCGCAGAATTTGCGCAGACAGAGGGCGAGCATACGGAAGCCTTCCGCTCGATAGACGAGGAGGAGCTGACCGAAGAGGTAAAGCTTATATTAAAGGATTATTTTTTAGGCACCGTTTTACAAAACGATAAGTCACTGCTGATTAAATTTTTAAACGGTCAAAAATTCAAACTTACAATAGAGCGGTGCGGCTGACGGACTTGCCGATAATTTTTATAATGTTGACATAAACTTCCGCTTATGCTAAAATATTCTTAATAACAAAAAAATAAACGGAGCTGCAATGATAGACATTTCTTTAATCGAAAAGACCGACCCCGAGCTTGCCGAAGCAATGAAAAAAGAGCTTTACCGCCAGCAGAACAATATAGAGCTTATCGCAAGCGAGAACTTTGTATCTCCCGCGGTTATGGCGGCGGCGGGCAGTCACCTTACCAACAAGTATGCGGAAGGCTACCCCGCGCACCGCTATTACGGCGGCTGTCAGTACGTGGACGTTGCCGAGGATTTGGCGCGCGAGCGTTTAAAACAGCTTTTCGGGTGCGAATACTGCAATGTACAGCCTCATTCGGGCGCAAGCGCAAATCTTGCGGTGCTTTTTGCCGCGTGTCAGCACGGCGATACGGTAATGGGCATGAACCTTGCCCACGGCGGACATCTGTCCCATGGCTCGCCCGTAAATATCTCGGGCAAATATTTCAACATCGTGCCCTACGGCGTTACCGAGGGCGCGGAGGTCATCGACTACGACGAAATGGAGCGCATCGCCCTCGAATGCAGACCTAAGCTTATAATTTCGGGCGCAAGCGCATACCCGCGCACAATCGACTTTAAGCGCATTCGCGAAATTTGCGACAAGGTCGGCGCGCTGATGTTTGTGGATATAGCGCATATCGCGGGGCTTGTTGCGGCGGGACTTCATCCCTCGCCCGTGCCGTATGCCGATTTTGTTACCACAACCACGCACAAAACCCTGCGCGGCCCCCGCGGCGGCGTTATTATGTGCAAGGAGCAGTGGGGCAAGGCAATTGACAAGGCCGTTTTCCCCGGTACGCAGGGCGGCCCGCTTATGCACATAATCGCGGCAAAGGCAGTCGCTTTTAAGGAGGCGCTGTCGCCCGAGTTCAAGGTCTATCAAAAGCAAATCGTCAACAATGCGGCGGCAATGGCGGACGAGTTTAAAAAGCTTGGCGTAAAAATGGTTTCGGGCGGAACCGACAACCATCTTATACTGTTAAACCTTTCCGACAAAGGCATAACGGGCAAGGAGCTGGAAAAGCTGCTTGACGAGGTGCATATAACGGTCAACAAAAACGCCGTGCCCTTCGATACGCAAAAGCCGTTCGTAACCTCGGGCATACGCGTGGGCACGCCCGCAATGACGTCGCGCGGAATGAAGGAAAACGAAGCCCGCACAATAGCGCGCTTGATTGCAAGGGTTATAGAAGAGCGCGAGGGCGCGTTCGAATACGTCACGGCAGAGGTGGCAAAGCTTTGCAAGTCCTTCCCGCTGTATAATGACTGCGTAAACTGAAATTGATGCATTGCCCCCGCAATATGCTGCAATAAAGCATATTGCGGGGGCGTTAATATGTTAAATTTTTGTTAAAGTATTGCAAAAGCTCTGTCTTTACTGTATAATAACGGGGATATAAACAGCCATAAATAAATTATATACGGTGATAAAATGAATGTTAAAATCACAGCAGATTCCACCTGCGATTTAAGCGCCGAGCTTGTGCAACGCTACAACGTCGGCGTTATGCCGCTTGCCGTTGTGCTCGGCGAAAAGATATACCGCGACGGCGTGGATATAACGCCGTGGGATATTTTTCAATACGTTTCCGAAAACGGCGTTCTGCCCAAATCCTCGGCGCCGTCCGTAGAGGAATATTCCGAGTTTTTTACCTCACAGCTTGCGGACTGCGATGCGATAGTGCACTTCAATATCTCTTCCAAAGCCTCCTCCTCGCACGAGAACGCGGCGCGCGCGGCGCAGGACAAGCAGTTCAAAAGCAAGGTGCTTGTAGTCGACAGTCACGCGCTTTCCACGGGGCAGGGACTTTTGGTTTTAAAGGCGTGCGATTTGGCGCGGGAAGGTCGTTCCCCCAAGGATATAGCCGAAATAACAACAAAATTGCGGGATAAGGTAAATACCTCGTTCGTGCCCGACGCACTCGACTATCTGCACAAGGGCGGCAGATGCTCGCTTGCCTCGCTTATGGGCGCAAGGGTTTTAAAGCTGCACCCCATGATAGATATGAAGGACGGCAGCCTTTACGCCAAAAAGAAGTATATGGGCGGGCTTGACCGCTGTCTTAAAAATTACGTTGCAGAGCTTGCGGCAGATTACCCGCATTACGACAAAACGCGTTGCTTTATAACGCATTCGTGCTGCGAGGGCGACGTGGTTGAAAGGGTTCGCGCGCAGGTGAAGGAGCTTTTTCAATTCGACGAAATTCTTGAAACGACTGCGGGCAGCGTTGTAACCACGCATTGCGGCAAAAACACCTTGGGCGTGCTGTTCATTTACGAATAATTTTTTGCCTTAATATAGCGCAGAGCTTTTTGCTCTGCGCTTATTTTTAAAGCCGCGTTGAAAATTTACCGTAAAAATTACCGTCTGTCGGTTGATTCCCGCTGGATAAGCCGTGCCGCCACGGTTATCAGCCTTGACGGTGCGGCGGGGTTTTCTATTCTGTTTATCAGCGTCCTCACCGTTTCCGTGCCCAAAAATTCCTTCTGCACGGCGAACGAGGTTATCCTCGGCGTAAGCGCAACCGCCTCCGCAACGTTGTCAAAGCCCATAACAAGCGCGTCGTCGGGCACCCGTATATTCAGCGC
>WSNM01000009.1:4656-31969 GCA_013316055.1 Clostridia bacterium
AGGCGTTGCAAAGCGTTCTCGCAACAAAATCGTTGCAGCAAACATAGCATTGCGGTTTGTATTTCAGCTTTAAAATTTCCGTTTTCAAGGCGTTGGGGTCGCCGTAGTTAAAGCTTGAATCGTTGCAAAGAATGTCCTCTCGCTTTGAATGCGCCGCGCCCACGCTTATAACGGCCTTAAGCATTCCCATATATCTTTCGTAAAAGCTCAGGCAATGCCGATAATCTCCCACAAACGTAAAATTTTCTGTTTTATATGCCTTATGAATAGCCCGCGCCGCATTGTAAACGCATTGCCCGTCGTTTGCGCTTATTATATCGTAATTATAATCGGCTTCTATTGCAGAGGCGGAAAAATCGTTGAAGCATACGGGCTTTTTAAGGCTTAACAGCTTTTCTATAAGGCTTTTTTCAAAGCATTCTATTGCGATAATTCCGTCTGCGTCCAACTCCTTAACGTAATCCGCAACTCCCTTAAACGGCGTTTTATGGCTGTTGTAGGTATATTGAAAAAGCTCGTAATTCCTTTCGTAGCAGTAATTTTCAATGCCCTTTATAAGGGAAATAAAGTAATTCATATTATTAAGCGGCTTGCCGGAAATCAAAAGCAGTCTGTATTTTTTACTACCCGTTTCTATTCGGCTTAAATTCAGCGACTTATAATTCATTTCCTGCGCCTTTTTAATTACCAGCTCTCTCGTGCTTTCGGGCACATATTGCCCGTTTAGCGCCTTCGCCACGGTATTCCGCGATAAATTCAGCTGTGCCGCTATGTCCTTTATGGTCACCGCCTTCTTCATTTTTTCCACCTCACGGTTAAATTATAGCTCAGCCTGTTTTAAAATGCAAGTTTTCAAATGCACAAATTGCGCCCGTCAAAAATTTTGCAAATGCACAATAATTATACAATTCATTGACAGCATCTTGTACATTATAATAATATTGACACAAACAAACATATTTTGTTATATGCTATCAAGAGGGGGGAATTATGAGAAAGATAGCTTCTGCAATAACGGCGCTTGCAGCTTTGTGCGGCTCGGTTTTCTGTTTTACGGCTTGCGGAGATACAGAGGCGCACGTTCACGATTTTTCGGGCTCGTGGGTCAATACCGAAGCGGGCGGGCATTATCATATCTGCGCCGACGCCGACTGTACTGAAAAAGACGGAATAATTGCGCATACTATGGAGGACGTCGGTCAGCTTACCGCGCCCGATACCGAAAACGGCGGACTTATGCAAACCCGTTGCTCCGTGTGCGGGTACGAGGATACGCGCGTTCTGCCTCCGTTGGAGGTAACGCATTCCAAGGGTGAACATTTAGCTTATGACAATGACGGCGCAACGCACTGGTACGTCTGCGGAGAGCATGCCGACTGCGGACAACGGTTTGAGGAGGCGGCGCATTTATTCGAGGAGCGCCCCGAGCAGGCTGTGCCCGCAAGCTGCGCGGAGGACGGCTATACTGTATGGGAATGCGTTTGCGGCGCAACCGAGCACAGAATAATTGACAAGGAAACCGTGCCGCATTCCTACGGCGGGTACGTCAACGATACGGATAACGGACATTATCGGGAATGCAACGTCTGCCTCGACAAGGTCACGGAGCCGCACAGCTGGGACGAGGGAGTAACGGTAACACCGCCCACTTTTTGGGAGGACGGAGAAAAAACACTCACCTGCAACGACTGCGGGCACGAAAAGACGGAAAGCATTTCCCCGCTGACGCAAATAAGCCATGCAGAAGAGTTTTCCGTGGAGGACAACGGAAATTGCTGGAGCTACGGCAAATTCGATATAACGGGCTGGGACGGCGATAATTTTCAGTATACGGCTATTCCCGCAACCCAAACGAGCGGGGACGCGTACGTCGGCGAGGGCGTGGAAATAAAAGCCGCGTGGCTGAGCGGCAGCGGAGCGTTTGTAGCGTATACCGTTAAAGAGGATATAACAATATCCGTTTCGGTTACGGCAAAGCAGGTTGACGGCGGCAAACGTATGGATATCAGAACGGTGCAGGGCAATGTGGCAAAATTCCACGGAGATTATAACGCGGATAGCATTTTGCAGTTTACCGAGGTTTATACGCTGACTGCGGGCGAAACCCTGTATATGGTATTTTCCCCTCAGGCGGGCGAGGGCTTCGAGCAGACGGAATTCGGAATAAATATCTCTAAAGCAGCTCTGTAAACGGCTGTGCAAATCAACCCTATGAAAATAAAAAGCTTAAAATCAAAATTTATAATTGCGCTGGGCGCGGTATTCGGTACCGCGCTTATTGCCTCGGTCTGCGCGGCGGGCAAGCCCGTTGCGGCTTTTGCCGACGGCGGCAGTGCGGACTATAACCAAAGCTATCGCAACACGCTTGCCTTTTCCGCAAGGGAGGGTTGGAATAACGACCCCAACGGTCTGCTGTATGCAAACGGCGTCTATCATATGTATTACCAATACAACTGGGACAAAACTGCAAACGGCGGGCTGGGCGCAACGGAAAACGTTTGGGGGCATATGAGCTGGGGTCACGCCACAAGCGCCGATTTGGTGCATTGGAGCGAGCAACCCGTGGCCCTGCCCGAAAACACCGTCGGCAAGGACGGGAAAAATTACGGAATGATGTTCTCCGGCAGCGCCGTATATGACGAAAACAACACGAGCGGGCTTTTCGATACAGACCCCTCTACGGGCAAGGTTGCAGAAGGTCAGGGCATTGTCGCAATTTTAACCCAGCCGGACGACTCGGCGGGCGGGCAAAGGCAAATTCTTGCTTACAGTAAGGACAACGGTCAGTCCTTTGAGGTTCACGGCGAAATCCTCGGCGCGGCAGACGACGGAGGTATAGGCGACGGCGAATTCCGCGACCCTAAGATATTCCGCAGCGAGCGTCACGACAAATGGCTTATGGCGGTCGGCGGCGGCGCGGTAAGAATGTACTCGTCCGACAATCTTATTCAATGGACTTATCTGGGACAGACGGGCTATTGGGGAGAGTGCCCCGATATTTCCCGCTTTACCGTAGGCGATAAAGAGAAATATGTGCTTATAATCTCTCCCGAGGATAAGCCCCAAAGCCACGCATACAACAAAACCACCCGTGCAGAGGCGTATTATCCCGCGGAATATTACGCGGTAGGCGATTTGAATGAAAGCGGCTTGTTTGTTTCCAACGATAAAATCAAGCGCCTTAGCGAGGGCATAGACAGCTATGCCTTTCAGTCCTTCAATAACCCGCCCGACGGCAAGGTTTACGGCGTAAGCTGGGCGGCAAGCTGGAAAACGGTAGGCGAATACGAAAAATTCAGAAAAACCCATAACGGCGGCATGACCGCGGTTTGCGAGCTTACGCTTGAAGAAACGGACGACGGCTTTCGGCTTTCAAGACTTCCCGTTACGGCGTATGACAGCCTGCGCGGAGGTATTATAAGTGAATACAGCGGCTCTCTTCAAGCGGGCAGAAACGCCTTCGGCGGCGTTGCCGTACGCGAGGCGGACATTGTTGCCGAGCTTGATTTTAACAACAGCGGCGCAACGTATGCGGAACTGAATTTGCGCGTTTCCGCCGCGGAAAAAATTACGGTTAAGTACGATGTTCAAACGGAGATTCTTTCCGTCGACCGCTCGCAAAGCTCGTTGCTTGCCGCGCAAACTCCGCTATATAAGGGGGTCTATTCCAAAAAAACGCCCCTTAATGCGGGTAAATTGTCGCTTAAAATACTTCTTGACCGCGCTTTTATAAGCGTATTTGCAAACGGCGGGCGCGCAAGCTTCTTTTCGGCGGTGTTTCCCTCGGCAGTTTCAAACGGAATTAGCCTCGTTTCCGACGGCGATATAGGCGTTAATGCCCGCATATATGCCGTTCAAGGTATTTTCGGCAACGTTCAGCCGCGCGACGAGCTTATAATTTCAACCGATAAAATCGATACCTATACAGGCGCAAAGCAAATGCTTGCGGCAACCTCGTTTGCGGACGGCTTTACTATGGAAGAGGTCACGCTTACCGTGCCCGAGGGCGCTGAAAATATCGAAATCGAACGGCTTGACGACGTGTTTTGCCTTACGCCCGTCAAAAAGGGCTTTGCAAGGCTGCGCGCGGAATACAAAGGACAGTCGCGCGAGGTTGAAGTATATATTTACGAAAACGGCTTTGTAGGCGGCGTTGACTATGACAGACGGCTTGGCGGCTTTTCGTATATTTCCGACGACGGACTTCACTTTGAAAGTGTCGGCGGCGATGCGTTTCTTTTCGGCGACAAATACGGCGCGGATATAAATTATTCCGCAAGCTTTACGCCGCTGACAGACCAATCTCAGGCGTGCGGGCTGGTGTTCGGCATAAGCGACAACCTTTACGATTATTTTGTCGCCACCGCAGATTTCAAGGATAATTGCGTCAAGCTATGGCGCGCGGGCGTTGGCGATTTAAGGGTGGTAAGCTGTCCGTTAAGCGGCGCGGCTGATATGCGCGTTGCGGTAACGGGTACGACCGTGCGTATATATATAAACGGCAAGGCAGTCCTTATATGCGAGGCGGAGGGCTACGCCGGCGGATATGTCGGACTTAACGTATACAATTCCAAAATGCGCGTCAACGGAGTTACGTTCGGCGGCGGCAACCAAATTTCAATAGGCGACCATAATATTACAAAGGTCGTCAACGTCACTGACGGCAGCCGCAGACTTTCCGCAAACGAATATTCCTATGCGGACGGTGTGCTGTGCTTTAATGCGGATTATCTTTCCACGCTCGAAGCTGATACCGAATACACGTTCAGAGTGGTTACCGCAACGGCGGACTTCGACGTGACCGTCAGAACAGACTTCAAGCAGGCGGAAATCACCTCCTTAAAGGACGGCTATACCCGCGGTGATAAGCTCACTCTTGCGGTGTCCGACGGGGCGGAGGTAAGCAGGCTCGAAATAAACGGCGAGGCGGTAGAATTTACCCTTGAAAACGGCGTCATAACCGTATCCGCAGAGCAAATCAAAAACCTTGTCAGCGGCGAGCATACAATAAAGGCGTATACCGACAAGGGCAGACCGTCCTTGACAATCAGCATAAGCGGCCCGCAGGACTACCGTGAGGAAGAGATAGAAATTATCAGCCATACCTTCTTTTATATAGACATAGCAATTTTCGGCGCGGCAATCGTTGCCTACGTTGCGTTTACCGTAGCAAAAAAGCTTGCAAAACGCAAAAAGAAATAACCTAAACCGCAAATATCCGCAAACGGGAGGAGAGAAATGCAAAACCACTCGAATACGGCAGTGCTGACGGCAGAATTACCCGCAGACGCCGCCGAAAACGAAAAGCTTATTGAACAGGCTTACGAGGCGCTTGACGGCACCGAAGAAAACAAGCCCGAAAACCGCAACAAGCCCTCCAAATGGGATAGGTGGAAGGCGAATTTCAAGCGCAGGGGCTGGATACTTCTGTTTATCCTTCCCGCGCTGATATACGTTATAATATTCTGCTACGCGCCCATGTACGGAATACTTATAGCCTTTCAGGACTACGGTCAGGGCGACCCGATTATCGGCGCCGATACCGTCTGGGTCGGTTTTGACAATTTCAGTATTTTCTTTTCCGACCCGAATTTCTGGAGCTATTTCACAAACACCTTTCTTTTGTGCTTTTTCGGGTTTGTGGTCGGCTTTCCGTTGCCCATAATCGTTGCGCTTCTTCTCAATTCACTGCGCGCAAAAAAGGTGAAAAAGGGCTTGCAGATTTTGTATTACGCCCCGCACTTCATTTCGCTTGTTGTAATGGTCGGCATGCTCAAAATGATATTCGGCTCCGACGGCTTGCTCGATAAATGGGCGGGCGGCAACGGGTTAGAGCTGTTTTTAAAGCCGGAAGCGTTCCGCCCGTTGTTTATCTTTTCGGGCAATTGGCAGGATTTCGGCTGGTCGGCGATAATCTACCTCGCCGCGCTGTCGGGCGTTGACCCTGCCCTGCACGAGGCGGCAAAGGTTGACGGCGCATCGCGGTTCAGAAGAATTTTCAGCGTGGATTTGCCCGCCATTGCCCCGACTATCGTAATGCTTATGATACTTTCCATAGGCAATTTAATGAGCTGCGGATACGAAAAGGTTATACTTATGCAAACGGACGGCAACCGCGTCACAAGCGAAATTATTTCTACCTTTGTATATAATTTCGGACTTGGCGCGGACGGCAAGCCCGGTCTTGGCACCGCAGCGGGGCTTTTCAACTCGGTAATCAACGTTGCGTTGCTAATAATTGCAAACTTCACCTCCAAAAAATTAGCAAACCAGAGCATGTGGTGACGGAATGGACGCGAAAGAATTAAAAACCTTAAAAAAGAAGAACAAAATCAGAGAAAGTAAAACCGACTATATTTACTATGCGGTATGCGGCTTTATCCTGTTTCTGTTGGCGGTAATAATCATTTACCCGCTGTATTATATAGTTATCGCCTCGGTATCCGACCCCTCGGCAGTAGTCAACGGCGAGGTATGGCTGTACCCCGTCAGACTCACTTTTTCGGGCTATGCCAACCTTTTCAACCGTCCCGACGTATGGCGCGGCTACTTCAATACCCTTGTCTATACGCTTGCAGGCACGGCGTTTAACATAGCTTTGACTATCCCCGCCGGTTGGGCGCTCTCCCGCGATTATCTGCCGTTCAGAAGGGTAATTATGCCGCTGCTTATAATAACAATGTTCTTCGGCGGCGGGCTTGTGCCCTACATTGCGGTGTGCACCGCGCTCGGTCTGTACCAAAACCCGCTTATAATGGTTCTCGGCGGCGGCGTAAGCGTCTACAACGTGTTTATGTGCAAATCCTTTTTCCAGACCAACGTTCCCAAGGAGGTGTTGGAGGCGGCGCAGATAGACGGCGCGGGCGAGGTTAGGACGTTTTTCGATATAGTCCTTCCGCTTGCAAAATCCATAATCAGCGTAATGGTGCTGTTTTATGCGGTCGGCCACTGGAATAATTATATCGATGCGCTTATTTTTCAGGTCGATACCGATTACTGGCCTCTGCAAACGGTCTTAAAGGCGCTTTTAGAGGTTTCCGCAGGCGAGGGCGAGGTCGCGGCAGAGCAGTTCCTCATTGCAAAGCAGGTGCAGTTCACTTCGATAATAATCGCAACCGTGCCCATACTTATACTCTATCCCATGATAGAAAAGCACTTTGGGCAGGGCGTGCTGGTCGGCTCGTTCAAGTAAGGGAGATAAAATGAAGAAGAGTAAAATTTTTACCGCCCTTATGGCGGCGGTCATGTGTGCGGCGGCGGTTTTTCCGCTTGCGGCGTGCTATTACAAGGACGAGGACGAGGGGCACGAGTTCACCGTTTTAACCGTCAAGGAGGAAACGGTAAAGGACTACAATACAATGCCCGTGTTCCGCTCGCTTGCAAAGGAAACGGGCAGGGACGTGTATTGGATATACAATACCTCTATGCAGTATCAGAATAACTCCGACCCCGTCGGCATAAAGGGCATAGACGCAATATATCACGCGGGCTTTTCCAACTTGCAGCTGTACAATTACGGCAGACGCGGCAAAATCGCCGCGCTCGACAGCTATATAACGGAAAAAACAATGCCCAACTTCAAGCGCATTTTAGACGCCCGCCCCGACATAAGGGAAGCGCTTAAATCCCCCGACGGTCACATTTATTCTCTGCCGAGGGTAGAGGAAATGGGTCTTAAAGCCTATCCTAACCTGCTTTTTATAAATAAGGTGTGGATAGAAGAGCTGATAGACGCAAACGACCCCGCGGCAAGCGGCATTGAAAAAGAAGATTTACAGGACGGGCTAAGGCTTACAAGAAGTCAGTACAAGGGCATACTGCAAGGCTTCAAGGCAAACCACGGCAGCTGCGTTCCGCTTGCGTTTGTGCACGGCAATTGGCAGGGCAACGAAAGCGATTTCATCTCCTCCTTCGGTGTTCCCGAAAACGCAGAGCATAAAACCATTTTAAACGGACAAATCACCTTCACCGTTGAAAGCGAGGCTTGGTTTAACGCCGTTAAAGAAATGCACGAATGGTACGGTGCAGAGCTTATAACGTCAAGCGCGTTCACGCAGACGCAGGACGAATTTCTTGCAAGGGGACAGGACGGCAGATACGGCTCGTTCTACTGGTGGGAAAAGGATACTGTAGTTTCAAAGGACTTGCGCGACGACTATATCGTAATGCAGCCGCTTGTGGACGACGCCACGGGCAAGCAGTATGTGGGGCTAAGCAACGAGCTGGAGGTAGAAAAATCGGAATGCGTTATTTTAGGCTCGTGCAAGGATAAGGCGGGGCTGTTGAAGTACTTTGATAAGTTTTTCGAGCCCGACTATTCCGCCCAGCTAAACTACGGCTCGATAGAATCGGGCGCGTTTCTGCGGCAGAAGGTGGACGGCAAGCTTATCCCAAACGACGACCACGGCAGACAGAGCGCGGACGACTTCCGTATGAAAAACGCGCCGTACGGCGTTGTTTACCTCACGCAGGAGGTCTGGGAAAACAGCGTGGAAATGGAGTCGCGCGCAAAGCTGAGGCTGGAAAGGCTTGAAAGCTACGTCAAGCCGTATAACGAATTTAAGGATAGCGTCCGTTCCATTCCAAACCTCAACTATACCAAGGAAGAGCTTGATATTTTAAGCAGATACGAAACCATGCTCGGCAAAAACATAAACTCGTGGATGGTCAATAAAATAATAGCCTCGTCCGCGCCAAGCCTTTCCGACTGGCAAAACAATTTATTAAAGTCTAACAAAACGGCAATGGACGAGGTCAAGCGGGTAAATCAGGCGGCTTACGAAAGATATCTTGCGGCAACCGCAAGCGCTTAAACACACTATATGGAGGGGGCAATGAAGGGTTTTAGGCTTATAGGCGACTATGCGCTGGAATTTCTTGTAATAACCCTGCTTGTCGCCCTTTCGGCGGCAACGGCGGTTATGCTTATTCCCGTGCTTGTGGGGGTGACGGGCTACTTCCAACGCGACATAAATTCAAGACGCTTCAAGGATATTTTCACAACTATCGGCAAAAATTGGAAAATCCTTATTTTCTACACGCTTTTTCAGCTGGTAATATTGATTTTTCCCGTGCTGAATATCTATTACTTCAACACCCACCCCGAAAAAACCAACTACTTCGTGCTTGCAATAAGCTGTGTCGCGCTCGTTTTCGGTATTATCTATGCCGTCACCTCGCCAACTGTAATCGTCAACATGCGGGTCACGCTCAGACAGCTGTTTTATAACGGTATAATGATGATATTCGGGGGTCTGCTGCGCAGTATCGTCTGCCTTGCTTGCGTTGCGGCAACGGTTGCGCTTGCAATGTTCTATCCGTTCGCCGTTGCTTTAACGCTTTACGCCGTGCCTCTTTTAACGGGGAAATTAATGAAAGAAAATTTCTACAAGCTAAAAGCCAAGGCGTTAAAGGTAAGCGTGTACGAGCTTAAACGGCAAGAGGCGGCGGACGATTATATTGACGAAAACGGAGAAATTTCAAGGGAAGACGCTTCGGAGATAAATGATGAAAAAGCTTAAATTTTTAATTTTGCCTTTAACTGCCGCGGCAGTTCTGCTCTCCGCCTGCGGCGGAGAGCCCGTAAATCAGGGGCCCGAGCTGAGAGGCGTAAGCGATATAACCTGTCTTGTAAATACTTATGTGGATTTGCTTGACGGCGTTGCCGCGCTCGACGCCGAGGACGGCGACATTACCCCGCGGCTTCAAATTACGGTCACGCCCGAAACGGCGGTGGACAACGGCTATGCCGTGTTCGATAAGGCGGGCGATTACGAAATCTGCTACGAGGTGCGCGATTCCTTGGGCAAGCTTGCGCGCACAACCGCGTTCGCCTCTGTAATCGGGCGCGAGGTGTATAAAAGCGACGTCTGCACAAACGGATTTTCCGTTACGGCGGGCGGCGGCGCAAAAATACTTGCCGAGGGACTTAACGGCAATGCCTACGCATTTAAAGCCGAAGGCGGAGAAATTGCAGAGGATATACGCCTTTCGCGCAGCTATTCAGTGGCTTGCGGTACGGAATACACCTTCCGCTATCACCTTACAAGTAACAGCTCGGGCAGAATAAAAGCGGCGGCGGACGGCAAGGCAATTGCCGATTTACAGCTTGAACAAGGCGAAAACGTTCTCGAATTCCGTCACAGACTCCCCCTTCGGCACGATGCGGACGGCGGAATTGCCTTCGATACGGTTAATATCGGGCTTTGGTTCGGCGGCGCGGTTGATAGCGATGCCGGCGGCGAGCTTGAAATTTCTCTTGACAAGGCGGAGCTGAGCTATGTTATGGACGACGGAGGCTTAACCGAGCGGTTGCCGGATTTCAGCTTCAACGGCAGAACGCACGACCGCTTCGATAGCGGCAACGGCAATATAGTCGGCTCGGCAGAGGCGGTTGACGGCGGCAACGGCGTGCGCCTGAATATTACGGAAACTGCCTCGCCGGAAATATGGCGCGGCGGCGTGTTTGTGGATACCGGTCTGCCGCTTACCGCGGGCGAAACCTATTATATTTCCTTCGATTTGCAAAGCGAAAGCAATAACCCGTACGAGGTTGTTATTCAAAACAAGCAGTGGGACGAACACAAGTTCAAAATCGTCCGCGGCGTTAACGGAAGTGTTAACGAGCAGTTTACCGTAGACGGCGGCAATGCGGGCAGTCTTTGGCTGTATATCCAGTCGGGCAATATGGTAAATTCCATAACCCTTAGCAATTTAAGCGTAAAAACCGAAAGCGGCGGCGAAAAAACCGAAATTTATTCGATAGGCGGCTTTAAGGCCAACCACTCAAACGGCGGAGCGGGCAAAGCAAGAACGGAGTACGGCAAGCTTTATTACGATATTGAAGGCTTCGGCGCCGATTGGGGCAATAACGAGCTTCAAAGTCCCGAATTTGCTCTGTCGGGCGCGGCGGATAACTATGTTATAGAATTCAAGGCCAAGGCAAGCAAGCCGCTTAGCTTCGTATTCTTAATTCACGACGAACGAGCCTCTGCATGGACTACAATCGCATGGCGGCAAATGCGGCTTGAAGAAGGCGAGGCGGTGTACTCGGTCAACTGCGACAACGTAAGCATAGACAGCGTGTACAGAATTTTCTGGCAGTTCGGCAGTCAGCTGAATACGGGCTATCGCAATGCCGCTGTGGAAATAAGCGAAATAAAAATTTGTTTAAAAAACGAGCTGGAAATATAAAACGCATGAATAATTTACTTAAAGCCAACAGCTATATTTCAAACAACAAGCACAAAACCAACTCTCAGTACAGGCCGAAATACCATATGTCGCCGTCGGTCGGCTGGATGAACGACCCCAACGGGCTTATTTACTTCGGCGGCAAATACCATTTGTATTATCAGTGCTATCCGTACGACAGCATCAACGGAGTTATGCATTGGGGGCACTTCGTTTCCGACGACTTGTATACCTTCCGCGACGAGGGCGTGGCAATCGCACCCGAGGAGGAGGGCGAAAACATTTTTTCGGGCGGCGCGGTTGAAAAGGACGGTATGCTTTACGCGCTTTATACCCTGCATTACGAGCTTAACGGAATAAAGACGGAAAATATACATTGCGCGGTATCCGCAGACGGCAATAATTTCAAACGGCTCGGCTGCGTGTTCGACAACGAAACGCTTCCTGAAAATTTAAGCAGAACGGATTTCCGCGACCCCTGCCCCGTCAAGCTAAACGGCAAATATTATGTATTTATCGGCGGCAAGGACGTAAATTTAAACAGGGGCGTGATAATCGTCCTCGGCGGCTCGCCCGAAAGGCTTGAATATAAGTTCACCATAGGCCCGTTTTACGAGCTGGGCGATATGGGCGAATGCCCGTCGTATTGCAGGGTAGACGGCAAGGACGTAATTATCGCCTCCGGCTGCAATGTAAAACAGCGCGGCAACAGCTTCAAAAACGTCAATTCAAGCGTGTTTATCGCAGGTGAAATCGACCTTGACGGCGGCAGAATGAATGTGGATTTTATCCGCGAAATCGACAAGGGCGATACGTTCTATGCCCCGCAGTTCATAAGCGGCGCAGACGCGCCCGTAATGGTCGGTTGGCTGGAAATGTGGGGCAAGCGCTATCCTACCCATGAATGGGGGCACGGCTGGTCGGGCGCGTTTTCCGTTCCCCGAACGCTGACGTATAGGGACGGCGAAATTTATCAGTCCCCCGCGGTCGGGCTTGAAAAATATCTGACCCCCGCCCAAGCGGACAAATTACAAAATTGCGCCCGCATTACGGCGCGCTTTAACGGCAACGGGGCTATAGAAATTCACGCAAAAAACGGCAGTGTGCGCATAGGCTGCGACGGCGGAATATTTCTGGATACCCAAAGCGCCAACAACCTCAACGGCTGTGTAAGACGGACCGACGGCGAATATTCCTCTTGCGAGGTCTGCGTGCTTTTGGACGTTTCGTGCATAGAGGTGTTTGTCGACGGCGGCAAAGAGGTTATTTCCGGCAGAATATACCTTGACGGCGAATATAAGTTAAAGCTTTTCGGCAACGTTCAGACAGAAAGTATTATGGAATTCGGTAAACGATTATGAAAAAGAAATGGCTTTTGCCCTTGGCGGCGGCTGCGGTTGCGGTCTGTACGGCGGTTTCGGGCTGCGCCGCTCCCAACAAAAACACGGTAGAGCAAGGCGGTAAAACGGTCTTTCCCGTTTCCACCTATGAAGACGATTTACCCAAATATATGGGCGACGTAATGCCGTTTTACGACGACGGCGTTATGAACATTTACCACCTGCAGGATACGGTCGGCACAAACCCCGTGTTTTATCACCCCATAGCCCGCCTTACCACAAGCGACTACGTCAATTACACCGATTGCGGTATTTCGCTTGACTTTGACGATGCCGCAAACAACCCCGACGCGGCAAAATCTCCGGACGCGGCGCTCGGCACCGGCTCGGTAATAAAGGATAAGCAGGGCAATTATCATTTCTTCTATACCGGTCACAACGACCACGGTCAGGAAGAGGGGTTAAGATTTAACGAGGTTATCCGCCACGCAAAAAGCTACGACAATCAGCAAACGTGGGTAAAGGACGCCGAGGACGAAAATAAAAATCACGAGCTTAACCTCTACGGCGACTGCAACGACTTCCGCGACCCGTATTTGTATTACGACGAGGCGGACGGTCTGTATTATATGCTTGTCACAACCCGCGCAAACGGCAAAGGCGTTATAAAGCGCTATTCCGCGGCCTCGCTTGACGCGCCCACGGAGGAATGGCGGGACGAGGGCATATTTTTCAGCAACGACGGCGGCGATTTCAATATGGAATGCCCCTCGTATGTGGAATTTAACGGGTATTATTATCTGGCTTACAGCGAGCAGGGCGAAAACCGCGTAACACACTACCGTTACAGAACGGAAAAAAACGGCGAATGGAAGAGGTTTGCGCTGGACAGCATAGATAACAGCGGCTTTTACGCAGGCAGATTAGAGCGCGCGGGCAACGAGCTTTATGCCTTTGCATGGTGCGCAAGGCTCTCGGGCGGCAGTACGGGCGGCTTTGATTGGGGCGGTAACCTCGTAACCCATAAAATTATCCAGATGTCGGACGGCGAGCTGCGCGCAGTTATGCCCGACAGCTATAAAACCGAGTTTGCAACCAAGGTCAAGTACAGATACGGCGGCGGCACCAACGAGGAATACAAGCAAATATCGTTTGACGGCGAGGGCTTTTCCTCCCGCTGTGCGGAAAGGCTCGGCAGACACGTCACAAGATTGAATTTTACAATCTGCCCGCAGGACTACGAGGGGGATTTCGGTATAAGCTTCGCGCTTGACGGCGTTCATAACAACCGTCTGGGTCAGTCGCTTATAGCGTTCGACACAAAAAACAGCAGACTTGTCTGCTACAACAGCGTTTCAAGCATACTCCGCTACGGCGCGCCGCTTGCTTCCGTGCCCTTCGTCTATGCAAGGGGCAAAAAATATTCGGTCGATATAATTATCGACAGCGAGGTTTTAACCGTGTACCTCGACTATACCGTTGCGCTTACGGTAAGACTTACGGGAATACAAAGAAAGAACTTTGCCTTTTACTCCAACGGCAGTAGGGCGGGCATAGAGGAGATAAATTTTTATGAGTAAGCTTTATTCTGTGGGCGAGCTTTTGATAGACTTTCAGTCCGTGGGCACGGGCAGCTTAAAGGACACGGCGCAGTTCGTAAAAAACGCGGGCGGCGCGCCCGCAAACGTGTGCGTGCAGGCGGTAAAGCTCGGTCAAAGCGCGGCATATTTAACAATGGTCGGCAATGACGGCTTCGGCGAATTTTTAACGGAAACGCTTAAACACGAGGGTGTGGATACTTCCTATATCAAGTCCTCTGACAAATACGACACCTCGCTTGCTTTCGTCAGCTTTAAGGACGGTGGAGAAAGAGAGTTCAGCTTTTACAGAAAAGCCGCCGCAGACCTGTATTTCACTGCGGACGATTTTTCCTCTGTCAATTTTCGGCGCGGCGACGTGCTCGAATTCGGCAGTGTTGCGCTTAAAACCCAAACGGCGCAAAGCGCGCATAAATATCTTATAGAAAAAGCTTCGGCGGCGGGCGCGTTGATATGCTTCGACCCCAACCTGCGTTTTAATCTGTGGGAGGATAAAGCTCAGCTCAAAAAAACCGTGCTCGAATTTGCGGCTTATGCAGACGTAATCAAGGTTGGCGCAGACGAGCTGGAATTTATCACGGGCTTGTCGGGTGAAGGCGCGGTAAAAAGCATGTTCGGCGGTAAGCTCGGGCTGTTGCTTGTGACGGACGGCAGCAAGGGCGCAAAATTATATCTTGCGGACGGCAGAAGCTACGTCTGCGGCGGCTACAAGGTAAAGGCGGTTGATACCACGGGCGCGGGCGATTCCTTTTTCGGCGGCTTTATTGCGCGGCTTATGGAGCAGAACGCAACCGCGGATACTCTTTTGAATTTGAACGGCTACGAAGATATGCTTTGCTTTGCATGCAAATGCGGCGCGTATACAACAACGGGCTACGGCGCAATTCCCGCAATGGGCGATAAAGAAAAAATAAATAAGGCGGTAAAATAAATGGCTACTGTTCGGCTTGTTAACGTAAATAAGGTGTATGACGGCGGAGTGCACGCAGTTCACGATTTTTCGATAGATATTGCGGATAAGGAATTTATAGTGTTTGTCGGACCCTCGGGCTGCGGCAAATCCACCACGCTTAGAATGATAGCGGGACTTGAAGAAATTTCCTTCGGCGACCTGCTGATAGACGGCAAGCTTATGAACGCCGCCGCGCCCAAGGACAGGGATATTGCAATGGTTTTTCAGTCGTATGCGCTATATCCGCAGATGACCGTCTACAAAAATATGGCGTACGCGTTAAAGCTGCGCAAGGTTCCCAAGGACGAAATAGACAAACGCGTGCGGGAGGCGGCTAAGATATTGAAGCTTACCCCATACCTTGACAGAAAGCCCCGCGCGCTTTCGGGCGGACAAAGACAGCGCGTTGCGCTGGGCAGGTCGATAGTGCGCAGACCCAAGGTTTTCCTTATGGACGAGCCGCTTTCCAATCTGGACGCAAAGTTGCGCGTTGCAATGCGCAGCGAAATCGTGCGTATTCATGAGGAGGTCGGCGCAACCACAATCTACGTCACCCACGACCAGATAGAGGCAATGACAATGGCGTCCCGCATAGTCGTTATGAAGGACGGCTTTATCCAGCAGATAGGCGAGCCGAACGAGCTTTACCGCAACCCCGCAAATATGTTCGTGGCGGGCTTTATCGGCACGCCCGCAATGAACTTTTTGCACGGCACGCTCGAAAACGGTTATTTTATAATCGACGGCACGGGCGAAAAAATAAAGCTTACCCCCGACCAGAAAAAGCTTTTGAAAAATTACGAGGGCAAGAGGCTTGTTTACGGTATCCGTCCCGAGAATATCGTCTACGAAAAGAGCGAGCGGTTCGAAAAATTCAAGGATACCGCCTTTAAAATGAAGGCGGGCATGATAGAGCTTTTGGGCGACATAATCAACGTCCACGGCGACGTGGGCGGCAATAAGGTAATATTAAAAATGAACAGCAAGTACGCCGTGAAGGAGCGGGACGAATTCACTGCCGCAATCGATACAGAGTATTCGAGATTTTTCAACGAAAGCACTACCAAAGCAATAACGCCCGACCACTGCGATTACGAGGAGGCAGAGGCAACCGCCTCGCTTGACGAGGATAACGTAACCATTATAGAGCAGGAAAAGCAGGGTATTTTCGCAAAGGCGTTCGGCGCGGTAAAAAACAAAATCAAATCGGCAAAAAAAGACAAGTCGCCCGCCGATACCGCCGCCCCCGCAGACCAAGCCGCCCCCGCAGACAGCGCGGACAACAATCGGGAAAATTAAAATTACCCGCATTCTGCGCTTGACAAGCTAAAAATTACCAAATATAATAAAAGCACAATTTAAAGTTATTCTTTGGGGCGGGGTGAAATTCCCCACCGGTGGTAAAGTCCACGAAGAGCGGTGCGTTTTAAATATTGCGCGCGCTCCCGATTCGGTGAAATTCCGATACCGACGGTACAGTCCGGATGATAAAAGAATTTTTAAACGGTTTTAATGTCGTTTTTTTTGCCCCGAGCTTTTTCGGGGCGATTTTTAATTGCAAAGAACAGCTTTAAATAAATATATTTTTTAAAGGAGTTCTTTTTTATGGAAGAAACACTCGAACAACAGCCCACCCAACAGCAAGCGGAACAGCTTACAACCGTCCCTACCGCAGAAGCCCCCGCAAGGAAAACCGCAAAAGAGGTATTAAAGGACTACTTTACGGCAACCAGAATAGCCTACATAGCCATATTTACCGCGCTTTCCTTTGCAATAAGATTTTTGCAATTCGCCATTCTTCCGGCGGTATCCTACCTCAAATTCGATTTTTCGGATACGTTTGTGCTTATTTGCGGCTATTCCCTCGGCCCCGTCGCGGGCGTGGTTACGCTTATTTTAAAGGAATTGCTGTACGGCATAGTAAATACGAGCACCGCGTTCGTAGGCGAGCTTGCAAACGTGCTTATTACCCTGCCTATGCTTTTGATTACATCGATTCTTTACAAAAAGTATAAGGGCATAAAAGCGGTTATTGTGGGCATGGTTATCGCGTGCGTCGTCCGCGTAATCTGGTGCTTCCCCGTAAACTGGCTTTTAAACTTCCCCGTGTTTGTCGGCTTCGATTGGAACAAGGGCATGAGTATGTTTATAAAGGCGTGGTATTGGGTAGAGCTGTTCAACCTTATCAAAACCGCTATTCTCGCGGTAGTTGTAATGCTGCTGTATAAGCCGCTTTCAAAGCTGATACAGCTTACAAGCGAAAAATTCGACCGCCGCAAAAAAATCGCAAAAATACGGTAAAAAATTAAAAAGCCGCCCCGACTAAGCTACTTAGTCGGGGCGGCGTAATTTATTTAAGAAATTTCCTTAACGCTCAGCAAAAATTTTTGTCCGTTGTCAAAGGCAATGCAAAGCCCGTCCTCGCCGTTGTTGAACGTAGCCGCGTAATAGTCCTTCAACAGCGCCTTAAAGTCCAGCAAAAGACTTTTTTCGTCAACCCTGAAGCAAAGCCCGTCCCTTGCGCTGTCCATTTCCGTAACAAATAAATGCCCTTGTTTTTTTCTCATAATTTTCAGCTCCTTTGATTTTATAAGTATATTATACTCACGCGGGTTGGCATTTGGCAAGCAATAAATGCCAACCCGCAACATAATAATTTACAGAAGCAGAGGAATTTTTGTAAATTATGTCAAGGTTCAGCGAAGTATTAAGCTATCTGATTTTCGAGCAAAATGCAGACGCAAAAGCATTTGCCGCAAAAATAGGCGTATCGCCAACGTGTATAACAAGATATTTAAGGGACGACAGATTTCCGTCAATCGAAATGCTTGTACTGCTTGCGGACTATTTTGAATGCTCTGCCGATTATCTTCTCGGGCTTGAAGAAAATAAGGGTTCGGCAAAGTATAAAAAATGCCCGAAATTTTCAACGCAGTTTGCTTATCTGCTCGATTACTTCGATTATAATTGCTATAAGCTGTCGGAAGGGATAAATATTCACCAAAGCACGCTGTACGCATGGAAAAACGGCAAGCGCGTGCCTACCGCGGAAAACGTGATAAAGCTTGCGGAGTTTTTCGATTGCCGCGTGGACTTTATCCTCGGCAGAGAAAGCTGAGCGCCCCTTCGGCGGCACGTTTATAAAACAACTTAAAAATTATTGCAAATTGTTGCCGTGCGGTTTATAATGTTTTTACGGGCAGTCTACCTCAAGCGATACACCCAAAACGGCTTGTTTCGGACTTTTCCTGCGTTAAATACGCTCAATGTAGTCCCGCTACAATTTTGCGTATTTGCCTTGGAAAAGCGCTCAAAACAAATTGTTTTGGGCGCAAAGCGTTTTTACGGAGCAAAATCGCGAGGGTAGACAGACAAAACGTTGCGAAATCGTGTTGAACACACGCCGAGCGGCGGTTTGGGTGTATAGACCGCGAGTTTGCCCGTAAAAATGTATCTGTTGAGGTAGACTGCCCGTATGGCAATGTTTTTATCTGCAAGCGCGGCAGAAACCGAGGCTTTCGGCGCAAGCTTCGCAAAAACCCTAAAAAACGGCGCGGTGGTCGTTTTAAACGGCGACATGGGCGCGGGCAAAACAGTATTCTGCAAGGGCGTTGCCCGCGGGCTGGGCGTCGCGGACGAGGTTTTAAGCCCCACCTACGCATATATGAACGATTATGACGGCAAGCTTTTTCATTTCGATTGCTACCGTCTTAAAAACGGCGCGCAGGCAGAACAGCTCGGTCTTACCGATTATTTTTATGCAAACGGCGTCTGCCTTATCGAGTGGGCGCAAAATATTGCGGAGGTTCTGCCCCAAAGCGTCATAACGGTCACTATCGAAAAGCTCGGCGGCGATAAAAGGCGGATAATTTATGAGTAATTTTATTGCGATAGACACGTCCTCGCGCTATCTTACGGTTGTCGCGCAAAAGGGCAAAGGGTTCGTTTTGCGGCACCTGCCAGAGTGCGCTATGCAGCATTCCGTAATTTTAATGGACGAAATCGACAAGGCGTTGGACGAGCTTTCTCTCACCCCCGCGGAGTGCGATTTTTTTGCGGCGGTGGTCGGACCGGGGTCGTTCACGGGTATAAGAATAGGCATAGCCGCCGTCAAGGGCTTTGCGCTGGCAACGGGCAAAAAATTGCTTGCTATCACCTCGTTCGACCTGCTTGCATATAATGCGGTAGACGAAAAATTTTGCGCGGTTATAGACGCGGGCCGCGGCAGCTATTATGCGTGCGGCTATGCGGTCGGCGCAGACGGCAAAAAATGTGTTGTGCTTCCGCCGTGCTATTTAAGCGGCGCGGACGTTTCCGCGCTTAAAATTCCGCTTTACGGGTTCGAGGATTTACCCTTTGAGGGCTATACCAAAATCGACGTTAAAAATTGCTTACGTCCCGCAGTATGCGCCAATCAGGCGTGTTTAGCGGACGAAATATACGCGCTTTATGTGCGCAAAAGTCAGGCGGAGGAAAACCGCAATGCAACTTAGAGGGTGGAAGTACGAGGACATTTTAAAAATCTCGGAAATGGAAAAGGACTGCTTCCCGCTTGAACCGTGGAGCTTCCGGATGCTGGCGTCAAGCTTCGACAGCGAAAGCTTTTGCGGCATAATCGCGGAGGACGGCGGCGAAATTATCGGCTACGGCGGAATGACCGTTGCGGCGGACACCGCGGATATAGACAACGTTGCCGTTGCCGAGCCCTACCGCAGAAACGGCGCGGGTACGGCAATTATTGCTCGGCTTTTGGAAATTGCGCGCGACCGCGGCGTCAAAAAGGTGTTTTTAGAGGTGCGCGTTTCCAATGCGGAGGCTATGCGCGTGTACTTAAAAAGCGGTTTCAAGGGCGTTTACGCCCGCACAAGGTACTATTCCGACGGCGAGGACTGCCTTGTAATGGCAAAAAGCCTTATATAAGCTTCGCACTTCAACTACCCCGTGGGGATTAAGGGGGGTGGCGCGCAACCGCTCGGCGCATTTCCGCTAAAAAGGAGTTCGACTATTTTATTAGAAGGCAGCTTTGTATCTTACCTAAGAAAAGGCGCGGGCAAGGATATTCTGCTTTTGCATGGCTACGGCTCCAAAAAGGAAAGCTTTTATTATCAGACGGAATTTTTATCCAAAAGCTTCCGCGTAACCGCGCCCGATTTTTTGGGCTTCGGTTGCAGCGAGCAGCTTACCCAGCCGTGGTCTGTCGGCGATTATGCGGAATGGCTTTATAAATTTATAAAGGCGGAAAGGCTTGTACTGCCGCATATTGTCGCACATTCGTTCGGCGCAAGGGTCGCCTTCAAGCTTTTGTCGGCGCGCCCCGATATTGCGGATAAGCTTGTAATTACGGGCGGCGCGGGGCTTGTAAAACCGCGTTCGCCGCAATATATAAGGCGGGTAAAGGCTTACAGACGCGTCAAAAGGCTGTTCCCTCGGCTTGCGGAAAGGCGCTTCGGCTCGGAGGAATACAGAAGTCTTTCCCCGCTCATGAAGGAAAGCTATAAAAAAATAGTCAACGAGGATTTACGGGACTGCGCGGCAAAAATCCGCAACAAAACGCTTTTGATTTACGGCGAAAACGATACCGTAACCCCGCCCGACGAGGAGGGGAGTACGTTTAACTCGCTTATATGCGGCAGTCAGCTTAAAATAATGCCGTGCTGTGGTCACTTCTGTTTTTCGGAGGAGCCGGAGCTGTTCAATCATTTGCTTGCGGAATTTCTGTTCGGTCAATAAAAGCCCCCGCGCTTTTTTACGGAGTATCTGGTATGTTTATTTCCGTTGGAAAAATAATAGAAAGCTTAATAATATCCGTCCTTTTCGCCGCGCTTTTGTGCGGCTGCTGTTACCGTCTTTTGGGCATATTGCAGTCCTGCGGCTACGGTAACGCGCGGTTTTTGAAGTGGGCTAAAAAGAAGAACAATATGGCTTTAACCCGCCATATTCTGCTTGCAATGCTGTGCGCGCTTGCGTGCGCGGTAATTTCCCTGTGCTTTTCGTTTGCGGGCGACTGGTCGGCTGTTGTCGGGCTTTCCGCTTATGCAATAATGTTTTCCGTTTATATCTGGGCGGATAACCGCGTTGCCCTGCGTACGCCCGCCGTTGCTACGGCAAGGTTCAAACGCCTTTACGCCGTCTTGGCGGTTATAACGCTTGTTGCGGTGTATTTTGCAGTCACGCTTTTAAACTACGCCGCGTTTGCGTATACAAAAAATTACGGCGGCTACTGGGGCGCGCATATTTTCGGCATACTAAGGTATTGCCCGCTCGCCGTTTTCCCTCTGCTGTTAATTCCGCTTGTACTGCTTGCAAACCTCATATCAAAAATTTACGAGGTGCCGCACAATAAAAGCTTTGTAAAAAAAGCAACCCGCAAATTGCAGACCTCGTCGATAAAGGTAGTGGGCATAACGGGCAGCTACGGCAAAACCAGCACAAAGCAGATTCTTTCGCAAATTCTCGGCGCAAAGTACCGCGTGCTGTCCACGCCCCGCTCGCACAATACGCCTATGGGGCTTGCGCTTTCGCTCAACAATAATAACCTTTCCGACTACGATATTTTTATTGCGGAAATGGGCGCGCGCAACGTAGGCGACATTGCAGAGCTGTGCGAAATCTGCCCGCCCGACTATTCCGTTATAACGGGCATATGCCCCCAGCACCTCGAAAGCTTCGGCTCGGTGGAAAATATCGTAAAGGCCAAGGGCGAAATTCTTGCCTTCACCAAAAGCGAGGCGGTTATAGCGGCAGATTGCGCAGACCTTTTCAACGGCTGTCCGTGCGTGTATTCCGCTTGCGGACAGATACAAAACCTCGAATGCTCGCCCGAGGGCTGTTCGTTCGACGTTGTAATCTGCGGTGAAAGCGTTCGGCTTAAAACCGTGCTTTTGGGCAGACACAACGCCGAAAATATCGCGCTTGCGGCAACGCTTGCGCATAAGCTGGGCATGAGCGCGGAGGAAATCAAGGCGGCGGTGGAAGGGCTTGGCTTTGTAGAGCACCGTCTGCAGCTGATAAAATCGGGCAACGTGAATATTCTGGACGACGGCTACAACTCCAACGTCAAGGGCGCGGCGGCGGCGCTGGAGGTGTTGAAAAGCTTCCGCGGCAGAAAAATAGTCGTCACCCCGGGACTTGTCGAGCTCGGCGTTTTAGAGGAGTGCGAAAACAAACAGCTGGGCGCAAGCCTTGTCGGCTTTGATTATGTAATTCTTGTCGGAGAAACGCTTGTCACGCCCGTAAAGCAAGGCTATCTCGAAAACGGCGGCGCGGCGGATAAGCTTGTTATAAAGCAGTCGCTTGCGGCGGCTCAGGAAGAGCTTAAAGGCTATCTTGCGGACGGCGATACCGTGCTGTTCCTCAACGATTTGCCCGACATTTATTAAGCCTTATATAAACTTCGCATAGCGGCGTTGCACTGTGTTTTTCTTGCTCGCGTACGTCATTGTACGCGTCACTGCGAAAAGCCTCGCGCGCCTTGCTCTGCTCGTTTCTCTAAGGCTAAGACCTTTTATAAGCTAAAAATTTTCAAATCACCAAAGCAAACAAATTCAGCGGAGGTGATTTTTTTAATGTCAAAAACAATCCTTGTCATTTTCGGCGGAGCTTCCAACGAAAACGAAATTTCCGTAATAACCGGCACAATGGCGGCAAACGTATTAAAAAGCGGAGGGGATACCGTTCTGCCCGTGTACATATCGCAAAACGGCGACATATACGCGGACGAACAGCTTGCCGAAGTAAGCAATTTCAAGGGCAAAAAATACCTTTCCGCCCCGCGCGCGGTAATTGCGGACGGTGGAGCGTACATTCTTACAAAGCGCGGCAAAATCAAAAGGCATATTAAGGCGGACGTCGCCTTAAATTGCTGTCACGGCGGCGACGGCGAGGGCGGCGCGGTAAGCGGGCTGTGCGCTGTTGCAAAAATCCCGCTTGCCTCTGCGGGGATTTTCGAATCCGCCGTATTTATGGATAAATACCTCACAAAGCTTATTTTAAGCCCGCTCGGCATAAAAACTGCGGAATATAAATATGTAACCAACGCCGAACAGCTTAATTGCCCCCGCAATATGCCCGATTTTCCCGTAATTGTCAAGCCCGTCAGCCTCGGTTCGAGCATAGGCGTGCAAAAGGCTGAAACGCGGGAACAGCTTGTAGAGGCGGTCGAAACCGCGCTTTTGTACGACAGCGCGGTAATCGTTGAAAAATACCTCGAAAACCGACGGGAAATAAACTGCGCCGCTTATTTTGCGGACGGCGCCGTTATAACGGGCGAGTGCGAGGAGGCGTTTTCAAACGGCGATTTATTAAGCTTCGAGGATAAGTATATGGGCGGCGGCAGGTCTGTTCTTCCCGCAGATATCCCCGCGGATATATCGGACTTAATAAAAAATATTACTGAAAAAGTGTATTCAACGCTTAATATGCGCGGCATAGTGCGGTTTGACTTTATACTTTGCGGCAACGATGTATATTTAAGCGAGGTCAACACCGTCCCCGGCTCGCTTTCCTATTACATACTGTCAAAGGGCTTTAAGGATTTTTACAAGGTGCTTTCCGCAGTAATCGCGCAGGCGCAGTCTGATTTCAACGCCAAGCACGCTAAAAAGCTGCTTACGACGGGAATACTTGAAAATGTCCCCGCAAATGCTTGCAAACTCGGCAAAAAATAACTATAATAATTTATTATTAAAAGCAAGGGTGTTTTGACAAATGAAGGAAAAAACAGCAAAGCGTCAGTCCTTAAGCAAGCGTCAGCCGTTCGGCAAATATCTTAAAGAGCAGTTGAAAACCAGACCCGCCGTAACAACGATTATGGTGCTTTATCTGGCGTTTTGCCTTGCGTCGGTAATATATCTTCCCATAAGCGGGCGCGCCCGCGACGGCGGCTATTCGCTTGTTTATGCGTCGGTCGTTCCGCTGTTTTATGTTTTGGAGTATTTCACCCGCCAAAAAACGCCTTGGCTGTGCGTTGCGCTTATAATGTTCTGGCTGTTCGGCAGCTTTATCGGCGCGTGCTACAACGTTTACACCTATATCCGCTGCTGGGACGACATAATGCACTTCTTGTGGGGAATGGTTTTCGCGGCGGCTGGCTTTGCGGTCATTAAAATGTTTATGGGCGAGCCTGAAAACAATAAAAAGTTTTTCGGCTGTCTTGTGTTCGGGTTTGCGTTCTGTCTTATGATTGCGGTGTTCTGGGAAATTTACGAGTTCACCGTGGACAGCGTATCCAACGGCTACGACATGCAGGAGGATACCATTGTCAACAGCATTCATTCGTTTTTGCTGTACCCCGGATACGACCATTTGCATACGCTTGTTATCGAGGGAATAGCTTATACCGAGCTTTACGACGCAAACGGCAATCTGCTTTACACAATCGAGGGCGGGTACCTCGATATAGGCATTATGGACACCATGTGGGATATAATCTGGTGCACCGTTTCCGCGGCAGTACTGTGCGTTATACTCGGCGTAGACCGTTTTATCGGCGGACGTATTTACAAGGTTGTCATTCCTTCCATACCCGTTAAAGAAGCGCCCGCGCCCGCGGCGGAGGAAGTAACCCCCTCAGAGGAAGCTCTCGCAGAGGTCGCACCTCCCGCAGAGGAAATTTAAAATTCGCAAATAATAAGCCCGCCCCGACAGCTGTCGGGGCGGGTCGGTTTTTACTTAAAATCATTCTTCAACCGTTTTTGTCGACTCAACGGTTTTCGCCGTTTCCGCGTTGTCGCTTATCTGCAAAAGCTCCCGTTTAAAATCGGGCAGCAGTCCCGCCCTTTCAAGCTGTCTTTTAAAGGTGGTGGCGTAGCAGATTATAACGGCAATGCTTATGCCTATTGCCTCCTGAATAATGTTGCGTGGAATGCTTGCCGCCGCAACGGGCACGCCGCGCGTAATGCAACGGTAAATAAAGTACCCCAAAACCACTTCAACGGCGGCTATAACCGAAAATATCACAGCCTTTGCCCATTCGTATTTTTTAAAGCGGTTAGGCAGTACGAAGTGCAGTAAGGCGGAAACTATCGCGCCCTGCAAGCCGTGAATTAAAAGCGAGGCAAGCATCATTTCGGGCGATTTAAAAATATCGTAAATCAGCGTGCCCACGCCCCCGCAAATAAATGCGGAAATCGGGTCCATAAGATAGGCGGCAAGCAATACAATGCCATCAACCCAGTAAATTCTGCCCGCGGGCGTGGGTATGGGCGGAATATAGCCCGTTGCAACCACAAGCGCGGTCAAAATCGCGGTGTAAGCTATCCATTTGGTGGAAAAAACAGCCATTCTGCTTTTATTAGTTGTCATATAAATTCACTCCGTTAAAATTTTACGTTGACTATTATATCACCTTGTGATATTATTACTACTACCAAAATTAAATAAATTTATATAACCAGATATATATGCGCAAAATCGATTTAAACGGCAAAAACAAATACTATACCTTGTATAAAAGCATTCGCGGCGAAATTTTATCGGGCAGAATAAAGGCGGGGGAGCGGCTCCCCTCCAAGCGCGCGCTTGCACAGGAAACGGGCGTAAGCGTCGTCACCGTACAGCTCGCGTACGAGCAGCTGCTTGCCGAAGGCTACATAACCTCGCGCCAGCGCAGCGGCTATTTTGCGGAAAGCATCGACAGCCCCGCGCAAACGCAGTTTTCCACCCCCAAACATCGTTATCCGCAGCATATTCCCGTACCAATGCCCGAAAACGCCTCGCAACAGCGGTATATTCTCGACCTTGTCAAGGGCTACGCCCCTGCAGAGCTGTTTCCCTTTTCAACGTGGGCAAAGCTTATGCGCACCGTGCTTGCCGACTGTGGAGAGCACCTTCTCGAACGCGTTCCCTGCTGCGGCGACAAGCAGCTTCAAAACGCGGTTGCCGCATACTTGTACCGCGCCCGCGGCATTTCGGTTGAGCCGCAGCGCATAATAATCGGCGCGGGCGCGGAGCATCTTTACGGCGTGCTTGTTCAGCTTTTGGGCCGTGGCAGGCTGTTCGCCGCGGAAGCGCCCTGCTACGGCAAAATTCCCGCCGTGTACACTCTTTACGGCGCCGAGGTCGCGCACGTTGCCGTAACCGAAGCGGGCATTGACCTCGACTGCGTGGAAAAGCTTTCTGCCGCCGCCGTGCACGTTTCGCCCTCGCACCAGTTCCCTACGGGCGCGGTAATGCCCGCCTCTGCCCGCTCGCGGCTGATTGCGTGGGCAAATAAGTCGAACGGCTATATAATAGAGGACGACTACGACAGCGAGTTCAGGCTCGAGGGCAAGCCTCTGCAAAGCCTTGCCGCGCTGTGCCCCGACAGAGTTATATACATAAACACCTTCTCAAAAAGCCTTGCGCCGTCCATGCGCCTCGGGTATATGGTTCTGCCGCCCGCGCTGTACGGCGAATATCTCCGCCTTTACGGTCAAAGCGCGAATATCGTGCCCCTTTTCGAGCAGAAAACGCTTGCGCTTATGCTTGACGGCGGGTATTTCGAGCGTCTTGTATCCCGCCTTAAAAATCATTACCGCGGTATCCGCAAACGAATACTGCAAATGCTTTGCGACCTCTGCCCCGAATGCGAAATTTGCGATAACGGCGGCGGGGCGCACTTCACTGTTAAATTCCCGCGCGCGCAGTCCGATTTGCAGATTAAGCAGTATGCCGAAAAGCTTGGCATAAAAATAAAATGCCTGTGCGATTACCTTCCCCAAGCCCCTTTGCCGATAGCGGGAGAGGGGGAGGTCGAACGTCTGCACGGCTATCAAAAAACGGCAGTTATCAACTATTCGGGCGTAACGCATGCCCGACTTGACGCAATCGCCGTAAAATTGCAAAAATAAAAGGCACCGCAGGCGCAATGCCGTACGGTACCGGTAATTCAATTTAAAATTTGTTTATCTTCCGCATTCGAGCACAATGTATGCAAGGGGAGAAACGCCGTATTCTTCAACGTTTTCGTCAAGCGTGTTAAGCTCATCGTAAATATACATTGTCAGCACCTCCTTTAAAATAAGTAATAAGCCTTTGTATTTTTTTAAAAGCAATCAAAAGCGGAAACCGTTGTTAATGTTGCTTAAAGCCATCCAGTACAGTAACGAAATTTTATTGTTTCTCTTCTCTTCACTCTCTTCAAAATCTTCTTCTTCGAATAAATCCATGAACATCTTCAAAGCCTCCTTTAAGTTCGTTTTTCTCGATTGCAGTTGCAGTATAGCACCGCTTTTTATGTTAGTCAATAACAA
>WSNM01000010.1 GCA_013316055.1 Clostridia bacterium
CTTTTGTTCTTGCTTGAAAGTATAACTCTTAATAATTTAGTTTTTTAATTCCCTATGGGAAGTGCGCTTTTGCGGGCTGATTTTGCGTTTTATTGCGCGCAAAAGCTTCTGCGTGGGGAGCGGTTTTGTGAAATTATAAGCTTATTCATTTTTATATGCATAAATTTATGGCGGCGCCGCGGGGTGAAAATTTTACAGATTTGTGTCAGCGGATAACTTTTATTGCAACAAAGTAAAAAATTTCGTCAACAAAAGCGGATAAAGCATAAATTTCGGGCAATTTAAGGCTGAAAACGTTAATAATTTTCGTTTTTTGCGGTATAAAAATTCACAAAAATTATATAAATTTGCCATTAAATTTATAAATAAATCAGTTGAATTTTTATTTGACTTATTGTATAATGATTTAGACTGTATAATGATACATTTGCGCCAAAAGTCAAAAATTCCCAAGAATGCGGAATAAGGCTGCTATATTTTTATGCGGCGTATGCAATATTAAAAACACCCGTCAACAGGAGCAAAAAATGAGGAAAATTTTAACAGCAATACTTTCGGTTTTATGTCTTGCGTGTCTGTGTCTGGCAGCCGCGGCATGCACCGGCCCCAAATATTATAAGCTTACCTACGACGCAATCGCGGGCGTAAAGCTCGACTTCGGCGAAATTAAAAGCGGCGCCAAGGTCAGGGACGGCTATACCGTAAAATTTACCTGCACCGTGGACGAAAACCGCGTAACGGGCGACCCTACCGTGCTTATTAACGGAGAGGACGAGTATCCCGACCTCGAAGGAGTGTATTCCTTTGAAATGTCGCGCGATACCGAGGTTACCGTTTCCGGCGTGTACACGATAAATACCTTTGACATAACCTTTGACAAGGAAGACGCGCGTATTAAATACCTCGACGCCAAAACGGGAGAGGAGCTTTCCACGCTCGAAGGGCTTGCGGTCGGCACGGAGGTGCGCTTTAAGCTGGATATCAGCGTTTATTACGACCGCGCCTCCAAATACAGCGTGCTTGCAAATACAACGGTAATCAAGCCCGACGCCGGCGGTGTATATTCCTTTAACGTTGCGAGAAAAACCACCGTCAAGGTCAGCGGATTAGAGCTGGAGAAATCCTTTATCGAACGAAAAGATTCGGGTAACGGTACGCAGTCCTCGCCCTATCTGCTTAAAAGGCCGATTGATTTGTACGTTATGGCGGATTTGGTCAATAACCCCTTCTATCTGGGCCGCTACGGCATGGCTTATTACAAGCTTACCGCAGACATAGATATGGAAGGCGAGCAGCTGTTTATTATCGGCGACAGCACTTCCTCTTCCGCGGTGTTCTGCGGCGACTTTGACGGCAACGGACATAAAATCTACAATTATTATATTAAGGATACGATAATAGAGCAGTCTGAATTCACCACGGTATTTTTACCGTATATCGGTTTGTTCGGCACTGCGGCGGCAACAACCGCGGGTCCCGCGAGAATTTACGACCTTACCGTCGAGGACTTCGATATAAGCGTAAACGCCAGCAAATTCAACAAAACGTTTGCGGCGGGCGGAATCGTCGGCGCGGGTCTTGGCGTTAGCATAACCAACTGTAAGGTAAACGGCGGAACGATAATTGCGGACGCGGACGACGTTTATTACGGATATATCGGCGGCGTTGTCGGCTTTTTGCAGTCGGTTTACAATTCCGAAGCCCAGCGCGCATATTCTGCCGTAAACGGCTGCTCGGCAAACGTTGATATTCAGGGACAGTCCGGTTATCTGTATGCGGCGGGCGGCATAGCGGGCTATGTAATGTCTATGCAGAAGGATACCGTCGCGTATATAATCAACAGCTATTCCGACGGCGCAGTTTACGGAGCAATGAACGCGGGCGGCATAGCGGGCTATATGAGCCCCTACAGCTCGGTTAAAAACAGCTATGCGCGTGGAATAGTGGACGCCTATAATGCGGTAACGCCCTCTCAGGGCTTCGAGGAGCACGCGTACGCCTATGCCGGCGGTATTGCGGGCTATGTCGAGCGTGACAGCGTGGTAAGCGGCTGCTTCTCGCTTGCGGACGTACATGCGGCGGCTGACGGCGGCTCTAAATACGAAAAAGCCGGAAAAATCTGCGGCGGCTTAAGTAACGGCGGCGGCGAAAATATAGAATGCGGGCCCGCTTTGGTTGTAAGCTGCTCCGACGACCCCCACGCAATAGGCAAGGACTTTGTGGAAGCGCTTGGCTGGAATGTTGAGGAATGGACCTTCGATAACGGCTATCCCGAATACAACAAGCCCGTCGGCAATATGACCGCGCAGGTAACTATCAAATATATGGTGAACGGCTCCTTTACAGAGGGCAAGCTTATCAATCTTGAAGCAAAGGATTACCGTGCCGTTGCCGAATGGTACAGAAATCAGTTGCCCGAATATATTTCGAAAACAGACGGAAATCGCTCCTACGGATATTATTTCGATACGGAGCTTACGCAAAAGGTGCCCAACGGCTACGTTCTGACGGGCAATGAAACGCTGTACTGCGGCTTTGCGGACTATGCTTCGGTAGCGGGTACATATTATTTGCAGACTGCGGAAAGCGGCAGCGGCGCGAATATCGAGCTTAAAGCCGACGGCTCGCTGATTTACAGAATGGGCGCGCTTAATCTTACCAGCTATTATATATTCGACGGCGAAACGATAACCTTGTTCGACTGCCCCGCCTTCACTGAAACCAAGACGGAAAACAACACGACGACCACCTATTATTCGTGCGGCAAGGGCACGCTTGCGGACGGTAAGCTTACGCTTTTGAACAATATTTCCTATACGGAACAGTCTCCGCTTTGCGCGGTCAAAAAGCTTGACGGCTTCATTTACGGCGGCTATTACAGCGATAACGGCAAGGAATGCGTCTTTAACGAGGACGGCACGGGTATGCTTGCGGGCAGTCCCATAACCTATACCGTTAGCGGTAATTCGGTTAATATAGCGGGCGTGGGTACGGGCACGGTTGATACTGCTAACAGAACGGTCGTTATCGGCAGTACGGTATACAAGGCATACGACCCGTTTAAGGGCACATGGGAAAAATCTGCGACAACGCACGTTGAATTTACTTTTGACGGCAAGGGCGTGTGGACGTATGAGTATTACGGCTACGTAAACGGCGAGAAGAGCGTGCTTACAAGCGACAAGGGCACCTATGTGTTTGACGGAACGGATACGCTTACCCTTAACGGCGGCAGTGTAATTGCGGGCGGAACGCAGGTAAGCATGGACGAAAACGGCTTTATAAAGCTGACTAATACAGACCTTACATATTACAAGGATATGTCCTTGGTGGGTATGTGGCGCTTCTTCTATAATGAAGAGGCTATAGAAATCACCTTTAAAGGCATAGGCAAGGACGGCTACGGCGTTGCGCTGGTTTCCTACGAAACGGTTGCAAGCGATTTGGAGGTAACCTACCATATGCAGCGCGTCAACGGCGTTGACTATGTGTATCTGTTCCTCGAGGACAGCGTGCTCGGCATACTGCATTACGACGTTAACGATTTTACCCTCAGGGGTATGATATATTCCTATAAGGATAACGAAATGCTGGATAACTACGTCGTTTACAGCGACGAGGTCGATGCCGACGGCAACAGAAAGGTTATAGCTACCTACGAGGATATAGTTTCCTTCTGTCTGTACGACGATTTCGGCGGGCAGTGGATAGGCGAGGACTGGGGCCTTGTGGAATTCAACGGCTACGGTCTGTATAAGCTTAAAAGCATTTTAATCAGGGAAGAAAGGAACAAGGTTCTTACCTCTGCGGTTTCCGGTTCGGTTAAAATAGGACAGAAAAACGGCAGCTACAAGCTTGAAAACGCCACAATGAAGGGTACGCTTGTCTATGACGGCGCTACCTACACGATAGAATACAATCAGGCTACGGACACAATTACCGTTACGGGCGGAACAAGCTTTACGCTTTGCCGTCCCGACAGGCTGTACGGATTGCAGCTTAAGGGCGAGGACGGCACCGTTTACGTCTTTGACGGCGGTAGCGGCTTGGCGGGCGGCGGTAACGTAACCGTGGGCAGCGCGTCCTACAAGTATACAATCAACGGCACGACAATTTCGGTTACGGGTCTTGGCAATATTACGGTATCTGGCGATAAATTCCTGCTTGGCGGCAAAACGCTTAGCGTTGTCAACAATTTCACCGGCGAGTGGCATGTCGGCGGCACGCTTGAAACGCTTGTAATAGGAGAAATAGGCGCGTCCTTCACGGCGCAGGGCAGCTATCGCGGTCAAAGCACGGTCTTTACCTACAACGTAAAGGAAAATCACCTTTCCTTCAATTATAACGGCCGCACATATTATGCGTTTGCAATGCTTGCGCAGAACAAATACGAGCTTATCGTTTCCAACGTGGACAATGTGTCCGAAGGCAACAATATTATATGTATCGGCACGGGCGAGCAGCTTGACAAATACCGCGGAACCTTTACCGCGGCAAACGGAAAATATATAGTATTCGACGGCTTGGGATTAAGCAAATACGGCTCGGGCACGGCGTTGCAGTACAGCAAGGACAACGTGGTAGAGGCGGCGTACTCCTACAAAATAAACAGCTTCGGAATGGCGCTTTTGACGGGTGCGGAGGACGTGCGCTTTATTGCTGCGGACGCGGGCGCGTCGGAAGCGGGCGCGTATATCGGCAGCAACGGAAAGGCGTATAAGCTTGTTACGCCCGATAAGCTGTATTTGAAAGAAGCGGCGGGCGCCGACGATTTGAAGGGCAAGACGTTCGTCTTTGACGGAATCGACACGGTGGTATGCGGAGAAGAGCAGTATAAATACGTCATTAACGGCCGCGACGAGCTGAGGCTTGTGTATAAGCTTACCTTAACGGATAAAAACGGTAAGGAGATTATGGCAGAAGTAAGCTACGGCTCTAACCTTACGTTTAGATTTGTAGACGAGCTTACGGGCATAATCATTAAGGACGGCAAGCTTACCTACACGTTTGTAAGCATTGGAACTATGAAGCTTGTGGACGGCATAGGCGATGATATGGTAGAAAAGGTATATAAATATACCATCACCGCCCATGACAAGGACGCTAAAAAATACACGCTTACCATGAGCAGCGATTTTGAAAATTACATCGCCGAGGTTGATTACAGCAACGAGGACGAGTATAAAATCAGCATGCGTATAGTTTAAGCAATAAAAAACCGAAAGGGCACGCCGTGCCCTTTCAGCCGTGTTTACAGCTTTGAAAATTTATGCGGAAAAGCCCCTTCGGGGCGTACGGAAATACAGGAGTTATAAATGAGAACCAAAATAAGACAACTTGCATGCGTGGGGCTTACAGGCGTAATGTGCGCCACGTTTATCGCGGGCAATGCGCTTGCCTTTGCAAAAAACGGCAATAACGACGCTTCTACCGACGGCAGATACGATACGGTTAATTACGAAAACCTTACGGGCAAGCTCGATTTGACGGATATAGCCGTTAAAAACCTTAACAGCAGCGTCATTAACGGCGAGTCCTCGGGCGTTTCGGTGGATAATAACAAGTCCTATAACGTTATCGTAACGCTTGACGAGGCGCCGCTGATTGACAGGGTGCGCGACAACAGCACGGTTAAGGAATATATTTCCACTCCGGCGGGCGCAAGCACTCAAAACGCCATAAAGGCTTCGCAAAAGCGTTTTTTGTCCGACCTTTCCAAAACGGGAGTAAAGCACAAGCTTATCAACAGCTATAATACCGTAACCAACTCGGTTGTTTTAAGCGTTAAGGGCGTGGATATCACTAAAATAACGGGCGTTCCGTCTGTTAAAAGCGTTGTAATGTCCTCGTATTACGACTTCCCGCAGGCGGCGGATACCTCTTCGGAAAAATCCTCTGCGACCTCTAACCCCAACGACGTGTACAAAACGGGTATTTACGATTCCTCTCAGTACGTCGAATCGGGCAAGGACGGCGGCGGTGTTACCATTGCCGTTCTGGATACGGGCCTCGACTACACGCACGACGCGTTCAACGTTATGCCCACGGAGGAGGCGATGACCAAGGCGGACGTAGCGGGCAAGCTTACGCATACAAAGGCGTATAAGCTTTCCGCAGACCGCGGCGAAACGGTTACCGAAAACGATTTATACATAAACAAAAAGGTTCCATTTGCATACGACTATGCGGACAAGGACGCAAACGTATATCCCTCCTATTCCCAGCACGGCACGCACGTTGCGGGTATTGCGGCGGGCAATTCGCTCTACGGCTATACCGATAAGGACGGCAACCCCGTAGACGAGCTGTTTAAGGGCGTTGCGCCCAACGCACAGCTTGTAATCTGCAAGGTGTTTACGGACGATTTCGACAGCTCTGACCTCGGCGGCGCGGTTACGGAGGATATTCTGGCGGCGCTCGAGGATTGCGTAACCCTCGGCGTTGACGTAATTAATATGAGCTTGGGCACCTCTGCGGGCTTCTCCTCGGTGGAAATCGACGGCGATACCGAGGGTCAGCTTATGAACGAGGTTTACGGCAAAATACGCGATAACGGCATAAGCCTTGTCTGCGCGGCCAGCAACGATTTCAGCTCCGGCTACGGCAGTGCGTTCGGCACCAACCTCGCAACCAACCCCGACTCCGGCACGGTCGGCTCGCCCTCGACCTTCAAGGGCGCAATGTCCACGGCGAGCATTAACGGACAGCAGTCCTATTATATGAACGTCAATATGAACGATGGACAGAAGGAGTATGCCGAGCCGATTTTCTTCACCTCGGCAAGCAATGCAAACTACGTCAAGCAGGACTTCCTTAAAATGCTGGGCGTGGGAGAGGAGCCGAAGACCTTTAAATATGTGCTTATATCGGGCGTGGGACTTGGTTCCAGCTATTCCACGGAGGTAAGAAAGCAGTTTACTTCCGTTGCAAAGGGCGGCTATAAGCAGCCCGGCGAAAAGGTTATCGCAGTTGTAAAGCGCGGTAGCAACAGCTTTCAGGAGAAGGTTGAAATAGCAATGCGCGGCGGGCTCGAGGGCTCGGGCGAGGGCGCGGACGCAGTTATAATTTACAACAACGTTGCGGGTTCCGTAGGTATTTCGGTGGGCGATATAGACAATCCCGTCCCCGTCGCTGCCGTAACTATGGACGCGGGCGAAATACTGACAAGCAGAAACAGAACGGGCACAATTACCTTAAGCACCGCATATCAGGCGGGACCCTTTATGAACGATTACTCGTCCTGGGGCGTTACCGCGGACCTTAAGCTTAAGCCCGACATTACCGCGTACGGCGGTGAAATCACCTCTACCGTGGCGGGCGGCTATGACGAGATGAGCGGTACCTCTATGGCGGCGCCCAACCTTGCGGGCTTTACGGCGCTTGTAAGAAGTCACTTTAAAAGCCTCGGCTATACCGGCACCGACCTTACTACAATTATCAACCAAATAATAATGAGTACCGCCACAATCGTCTATAACGAGGACGGAAAGGTCTACTCTCCCCGTAAGCAGGGCGCGGGACTTGCAACGCTGGGCAATATTTTCGGCGCGGAGGCAAAGGACGGCAAGGCGGCAATAAATCCCACGGGCGCGTATCTGTATACGGTTGAAAGCGAAACGGGCACCGAGGACGGTCGCCCCAAAATCGAGCTTGGCGAGGACGAGAAGCAAAAGGGCGTTTATACGCTTAAATTCCACGTTAAAAACTTCGGTCAGTCCGATTTGAAATTTGCCGCAAAGAGCGTTTTTATGACCGAAACGCTTTCCTCCGACAAGCTGTCGGTTGCGGAAAAGCCCGACTATTTTGACGATATTCCCGCAAAATGGAAGGTGGGCGGCGTTGACAAGGCCGAGGGTGAGGAGTTCACCGTTGCGGCGGGCACAAGCGCTGCCGTAGAGGTTACGCTTACCCTTTCGGAGGCGGAAAAGGCTCACCTTAAAAGCACCTTTAAAAACGGTATGTTTATAGAAGGCTTTTTGTCGCTTGTTTCCGCAACGGGCGGGCAGTGCGACTTAAATCTTCCGTTTATGGGCTTCTTCGGCGACTGGGACGCGGCGCCTATGCTCGATTACGACTGCTACGAAATTGCCGACTTCCTTAAGGACGCGTCCTATAACGACGAAACCCGCCCCAAGGAGCAGGTATGGGCTACGCAGGCGTATGCAAGCTATTATAACGAGCGCTTTGTTATCCCTATGGGCAGCTACGTTTACGTTCAGGACGAAAATGCAGAGCAGATTTATACCGAAAAGGAGCACGCGGCGCTTTCCTGCTTCAATAAGTTTTTAGGCGAGGAGGAGCGCGGCAATTATCTGACCACATGGCGGCTTAAAGCGCTGTATGCGGGACTTTTGAGGAATGCCGAGCTTGTAACCTACGATATTTACAATACGGACACGGGCGAGGTAATAAAAACCGACAACGTTTACCGCGTAAACAAGGCGTATGCGGGCGGCGGCGGAGCAATCCCCGGACAGGTTATGTTAGAGCTTACCCCCGAGGAGCTGGGACTTACCGCCAACGGCAGATACGCCATGGACTTCAAGTTCTATTTCAAGGCGGAGGATAAGGATAACCCCGATTACAACGTCGAGGATAATTCGTTCTCTATGGTCTTTTACGTCGACTACGAGGCTCCCGTTCTCGAGGACGCGGCTATAAGGTATTACGACTATAAGGAAAACAACCAGAACAAGCAGCGCGTATACCTTGACCTCGATATATTCGACAACCATTACGCGCAGGCGGTTATGCTTTGCCGTCCCGACAAATCGGGAGAAAGCATTGTGCTTGCAACCGAGTATATTACGCCCGTTTATAACGCGGTGAAGAACGGCACCACCACCGTAACCATAGAAATAACCGATTTGGTTGACGAATATAAGGATTCGCTCTACATACAGGTTATGGACTATGCGCTCAATTACGGAGTATATCAGATAAGCTTTTCCAACTCCAAGGCAAAGCCGTTGCCCGACACCTTCTCGCTTGCGGCGGATGATAAAATCACGCAGGAAAACGGCGAGTATGTGCTTACCCTCGGACTGAACGAAACGCACACGGTTAAGCTTGACTACGAAGGCAGCGCAAACCTTTCCAACTTCGAATGGCGTTCCGTTCCCGACCGCTATGCAAAGGTTAAAAACGGCGAAATTTTCGGCGCGGCGGTGGGTACCTCGACGGTTACCGTTACGGGTATCAACGGCTTTAACCAGAAGCTGAAGGTTAAGGTTGTAAACAGCAGTACAAAGCTGCCCAGCCCGACTATCGAGTTCGGCTCCATTGTCGACTATAACGATGCGGTTGTAAAGGCCGCGGGCATGGTGAAGGTGAATTCGGGACAGGATTTCACGCTGTCTGTCAATTACACCCCTTGGTATTACCCGACTACGGGCAGAATAGAGTGGTCGAGCGATAACGAGGAGCTTGCAACCGTAGACGAACACGGCAACGTTAAAACCTTTGACATATACGGTATTGTAGACGAAAGCGGCAACGTTAAAAAGAGAACGGCGATTATAAGCGCCGAGCTGTACGAGGGCAACAGAATGGTTGCCAGAACGTCCGTCACGCTAAGCGTGCAGGACGCGTGCAGAATGAACGGCACAACGCTTAGCAAATACTATGGCAGAGGCGGCGACATTGTTCTGCCCGACGATAAAAACATAATGGTAATAGACGAAGAGGCGTTTAAGGATAACGACAACATCACCTCTATAGTCATACCCTCCACGGTAACAAAAATAAGCGCGCGCGCTTTTAAAAACTGTTCGGAGCTGAGGGCGGTTTACTTCGTTTCCAAGGAAGCGATGCCCATTGCGGACGCAGACCTTTCGCTGATAATGAAAAACGCGTTTGAAAACTGTCCCAAGCTCGAGCTTGTCGACTTCACCAATGTTAAAACTATTGCGGTTGACAGGGCGGCGTTCAAGGGCTGCACCTCGCTTAAAGAGGTGCGCTGTATGGACAAAATCGGCACCATGTACACGAGCGCGTTCGAGGGCTGCACCTCGCTTAAGGAAGCGGATATAACCGGTCTGCACTATGTAGGCGACAGCGTGTTCAAGGGCTGCACCTCGCTTAATTCTGTTAAAACGAAGTACTATTCCGCAATCGGCGACTATATGTTTGCGGGCTGTACCGCGCTTGTAAGCGTTACCATAAACGCTCCCGTTGTCGGCGCGCACGCCTTCGAGGGCTGTACCGCCCTTCAAACGGTCGGCTTCGGCGCGGCGGGTGCGGGCCTCAGCTTTACGGTAGGTGCATATGCGTTCAATTCGTGCGGACAGCTTGAATCGGTAGACTTCTTCGATAACAGCGCCCTGCAGCTTGGCGATATGGCGTTTGCAAACTGCGGCAAGCTTACCAAGGATAGCTTCAAGCTCGATATTTCAAAGGTATCGCTCGGCGACAAGGTGTTCGACGGCTCGGGCATAGTAGTTAACGACGCCATATACGACGGCACGACGCTTGTGCTCGCGCCCAACGTTATAGGCGCAGGCTTTACTATTAAGGCGGGCACAACGGAAATTGCGCCTTTTGCGTTCTCTTCCAGCAGACTTGACGGTGTAACTACCATAGCTATACCCTCAACGGTAACAAAAATAGGCGAAGGCGCGTTTGCGTACCTTGGATTAAGGACGATTGTACTGCCCTCTTCGCTTACGGAAATAGCGGATAATCTTTTCTATGCGGCAACCTCGCTTACCTCGGTTACAATACCCGCAAGCGTTGAAAGAATAGGCGCGGGCGCGTTCTACGGTTGCGACAAGCTTACGACGGTAACCTTCGAGGGCGCTTCCTCGCTTAAAGCTATCGGCAGCGAGGCGTTCAGACACTGCGAAAGTCTTTTGACGGTTGTACTGCCCGACGGCTGCACGCAGATGGGCGACCGCGTATTCTACGGCTGTGTTGCGCTTAAAAACGTAACGCTTCCCTCGGTAACCTCGCTTGGCGAGCGCACCTTCTGGATGTGCTACGCTCTCGAAGAGGTGACCTTCGGCGCAAATGCTACCACTACGGGCGCATATACCTTCTGCCCCGGTACTACCGTTGACGCGCAGGGCAATACCGTTGCATATAAAAGCTCGCTTACAAAGGTTACTTTAAGCGATAAAATAACCTTTATCGGCACGGGCGCGTTCAGCTACTGCTCTGTGTTAGAGGAAATAAACCTTAAAAACGTTACCGAGGTCGGCGCATATGCGTTTGCGCAGTGCTCCGCGTTTGCAACGATAATCGGTCTTGAAAAGGTTGAAACAATCGGCGCATATGCGTTTGCGGGCTGCGCGTCTTTGCAGACGCTTAACCTCGATAACGCCGTGTTTATCGGACACAGCGCATTCAGCTCGGTCGGCTTTACTTCGCTTAAAATTCCCAAGGTCGAATTTATCGGCGCAATGGCGTTCTACGGCTGTAATCTTATGTCGGCAGAGCTGCCCGCAACGCTTAAAACCATAGGAGAGGCGGCGTTCGGCAATTCCGAATTCCTCACCTCGTTCTCGGTAGCGGCAGAAAACAAGGACTATTTCACCGAAAACGGCGTGCTTTACCGCAATATCACAGATTCAAGCACCGGCAAAACGGTGTACGAGCTTTGCCTGTATCCTTCGGCAAAAAGGGCTTCGGTTTATGCGATTAAGGAAGGCACGGTAATTGTAAACGCGTATGCGTTTGCTTACCTTAACGGCTCGTTAAATGAGGTATTCTTCCCTTATAGCGTAAAGGCGATAGGCAACAGAGCGTTCTACGACTCGGGTGTGTCCGTGTACGTGTTCGACTGTGTAGAGGCGCCCGTGCTGTATACCGAATATTTTGATAACAAGCTGGGAACGTATACCTATTACCTTGCGAACTTCGAGGACGAGTTCATACTGCATACGGGCATTGCCAGCGGCACGGCCAGCTCGCTTACGATAGTATATCCCGAAAACGGTCTGGGCTACACAAATCATATTTATTCCAACTATTTCGATAAGGTAACCGTTTCCGAAGAGGTTATGGACAACACCACCCGCGCGCTTGCGGAGGCGATAGACGGCTTCCTTCCGATTGAAGAAATTAACTCATGGAACAGCCTTGCGGTAAATGCGGAAAACACCGCGTTGGTACAGGCGTTCAGCGATAAGGTTAAGACCGCGCACGCAAGCTATAACACCGTAACGGGCGAAAAACAGCTTGAATTGCTTGGCAAGGACAGGGTTGACAGACTGTTGCAGGTCGAAAACGCGCTTAAATCCGTAAAGGCACGCTTCGGCATAAGCGCAAAGGCGACGACGCTTACCATAAGCAGTGAAAGCAAGCACAAAACAAAGTATGCAGAGGGCGATTTGTTCGATTTGACGGGACTTGTGATAGTTGTCACCTATGACGACTATTCCACCGAAACGGTTAATGCGTCCTCGGGCGAAATAAAGCTTACCGACAAATACGACGGCGAGCCCCTTAAGCTTACCAACAGATATGTAGAGGTAACGGTGCGCGGAGTAACCGCGATTATCGCTATCGAGGTAACCGAAAAGGGCGCGGAGCAGCCCTCCAAGCCCACGGGCAAGCTTAATCCCGCAGTGATATACGGGCCTATAATCAGCGTTGTTGCCGCTGCGGCAATTGCGGTTGCGGTTGTGTTCTTAATTAAAAAAATGAAGTCTGCGAAATCGGCAAACGGCGGTTCCGATAATAACGGCGCGGATAACGGTTAAGAGGAATAAATGAGAAACAAAACGAAAATAGGTCTGATTTTGTTTTTAATGGCGACGGCGGCGGTTACGCTTTTCGCGGGCTGTATAGGCGAAATGGGCGCGGAGGAGTTTTTAAAGGATAAAGACGCTTACGAGCAGCTTGTAACCTACTACGCCAACGGCGGATATTTCGACGGCACAAAAAGCATAACGGAAAAAACCATTCATTACACCCCCGACAGCTACGTTGTAGGCGATTTCGAAGACGTGCAGAATATTTCCGTCGCAAAGGCAGACAACGAATTCGGCGGCTGGTATTATGCCGAGCTTGATAACGAAAACAAGCCCGTAAAGGACAATGACGGCAATGTTGTCGTTACCGACAGAGCCGTGGACTTTTCCGTCACGATAAAGCGGGGCGAGCACTGGTATATCTGCGCGGATTGGATACCCAACGTCAAGGTGGACGTCGTGCTTGTCACTGACGACGGCGGCGACGTGCACGACCGCAACAACAAGACGTATAAAAACGGTGAAATAATGTTTTCGCTTAACTTCCAGCAGGGCTTTGCGATAATAGAAACCACCGAGCCGACGATAAAGGTTACCGATTACACGTTTACGCAGTATTTCTATGACGAGGAATGCACACAGCGCGTGCTGGGGAATATACCCATGCCCGAGGGCGAAAAGCCCGCTAACCCCGTTATATATGTTAAGTATATAAAGGGCAGCTGGAACGTTGTAAGGGATTATAAGGGCGTGCGCCAGATGCTTTTGGGGCTTAATTCCGGTAATTACTATTTCAGCAATATGTCTGAGGACAAGACGATAGATTGCAGCGCCATGACGCCCGTTGCATTAAGACAGAACGAGGTCGGCGCAAGGATAGAGGGCAACGGCTTTACAATCAAAAACCTGTCCTACAATGTTGTAAATACGGCGGTGCAGGTGGGCGGAACCTATTCGCTGTTCGGCAGCTTCGGCAGCGAGTGCATTGTGCGCGGGCTTACCTTCGACGGCGTAACAATAACCGCAACCATGGCAAGAGAGGTTTCGCTGTACGCAATAAGCGCCGGCGGCGCGGACGGTGCCGTGATAGAGGACGTTGCATTCAAAAATGTCAGGCTGTCAATTACAACCAACACTAACGTTACGAATATCGGCAAGGACGGCGACGACTATAATGTCGGCAACTGGCTGCTCGGCGGCGCCGGCAGTACGGACGCGGCCTTCCTTGAAAGGTTCAAGGGCTTGACGGTTGAAAGCGGAAAGCTTATAATGACTTATAACGGCGAAACAAAGGAATACGACTATCCCGTAGTCTGAATACTGAAAATATAAATTATCAAAGAACCTAAGGAGGCTTTATATGAATAAATTTTTTAAGGGCGCAATGTTTGTTGCGGTAAGCGGAGTGCTTATGCTTACCTGCGGCTGCAAACCCAAGCCCAATGGCGGCGAGAAAAAGTTTGACAGCGAAACAAGAGTGCTTCAGCTTTCCACCTCGATGCTGGACGGCAACTTCAATCCGTTCTTCTATACTTCCGGTAACGACGGCAGCATACTTTCCATGACCCAGCTGGGCTTTTTAACCACGGATAACGAAGGAAAAATAATCTGCGGAGAGGACCACCCTACGGTTGCGCTCGATTATTCCACCACCATGTACGATTCCAAAACGGTAGGCACCGGCAACGTAACTACCACGGGCAGCATGGACGGCAGAACGGAATACGAATTCCTTATCAAAAAGGATATAAAATTCAGCGACGGAACCACTCTTACGATAAAGGACGTGCTTTTCAATATGTACGTTTACCTTGACCCTGCGTACACCGGCTCGGCTACCATGTATTCGACCGATATTCAGGGGCTTACGGCTTACCGCTTGCAGGACCCTGCGGCGGACGATAATGCCGACGCCAACATGAAGGAGAAGGAATTCCTTGAGAAGGCGGAAAACAGAGTAAACGCGGTAATCAACTGGGCGGAAAACAGCCCCACTATGGAAACCGTTCCTCCCGAGGATACTGAGGGCGTGACGCTTAAAGCCGACTGGCAGACCACAAAGGATTTATATCGTAAAGAGCTTACCTCCGACTGGACGGCTATATCCTCGAGCTGGAAGGACAGCTATGAGGACTCGTACAGCTTTACGGCGGCATGGCAGGCATATCTTCTTAACGTCGGACTTGTAACCGAGCAGACGAAAATCAATCTGAACGGCGTTCAGGAGAAGCTTTACAACGATTTGAACGGCAACGGCAAAAAAGACGACGGCGAGCCCTATTACACCACGCTTGACGCGCCCGTCGGCAACCCCGACAAGGAGCCCGAGGCGCAGCTTTACATAAGCGGCATTGCGGAAGCGACTACCGACGCCAAGGTTCAGAAATACATGAGCGACAATAATTGCGACAGGGATTACGCTGTTCTTCAGCTGCAGTCGGAATATTGCATTAATACCGTTCACGATACAATGACGGGCAAGGAGAAAATCCCCGAAATTTTGACCTATTGGGCAACCGCTACAAGCGTGCGCGAGGAGCTTGCGGGTAAGGAGCGTACAAAGTACTACGAGGAAATCAAACAAGACGGCAACCTTACGGTACCGTCTATAAGCGGTATAACCACACGCCAGACGAACGTATTCAACGGCAAAAAGCTTGACGGCACCTATGACGTTTTAAAGATAGTCATTAACGGAGTAGACCCCAAGGCTATATTCAACTTCGGCTTTTCGGTTGCGCCTATGCATTATTATGCGGGCGGCACCTTCAGCAAGGACAATAAGGACTACGCGGCGGAAGCGCTTAAGGGCAACGGCTTCGGCGTGTGCCTCGGCGACGGCGACTTCTTTAAAGAGATTTTGCAGGACACCTCTAAAAACAGGCTTCCCGTCGGTGCGGGCGCATACAAGGCGTCTACAAGCGACGGCGGCAAAACCAAGCCTACACCTTCAACCTTCTATCAGGCAGGCGTGGTTTACTTCGAGCGCAATACCAACTTCCACACCGTCGGCAAGGGTATCGAAAACGCAAAAATCAAATACGTCAACTATAAGGAGCTGAGGGACGACCAGATGATGGACGCGCTGGAAACCCAGTCGATAGACTTCGGTATGCCCAACGCAACAAATTCCAACGTCAATAAAGTATCGCAGAACGGCTTCCTTTCCTCTACGGATTACCGTACAAACGGCTACGGCTATATCGGCGTCAATCCCAAATTTATCCCCGAATACAAGATTCGTCAGGCGATTATGAAGGCGATGGACACCAACAAAACCGTAGAATATTACAGCGGCAAGCTTGCCGAGGTTATTTACAGACCTATGTCTATGATGTCGTGGGCATATCCGGACGGCGTAACCGAGTACAACGCTATTAAGTTTGACTTAACGTCTGACAGAAGCGAAATAAAGCAGCTTGTAAAGGATGCGGGCTACGAGCTTCAGAAGGGCGTTTATACAAAGACCAAGCAAATAGACGGTATGGCAAACGCAACCAACGGCACAAAGCTTAAATTTACGTTTACGCTTGCGGGCGAAAGCACCGACCACCCCGCTTACAGCATGTTTATGGACGCGGCGGCAAAGCTGAACGCAATAGGCTTCGATATAACGGTAACAAACAACGCAAGCGCGTTGAGGGATATGACGTCCGGTAACCTTGCGGTATGGGCGGCGGCGTGGTCTTCTGCAACCGACCCCGACCCCTATCAGGTATATCATAAGGACAGTAAGGCAACCAGCGTAAACAACTGGAACTATCCCAACATTTTAAAGGACAGCACCGGCAAATGGGGCTACGAGCAGGGCATTATCGAACAGCTCAGCGAAAAGATAGACGCAGGCCGTCAAACCCTTTCTCAGGATACCCGTGAAGCAATTTATGCGGAATGCCTTGACCTTATTATGGATTTGTCCGTCGAGCTGCCCACCTATCAGAGGAGCGATTTGTGCGTTTACAACAACACCGTAATAGACGCAAAAACCCTTGTTAAAAATCCGAACTGCTTTATCGGACTTTTCGATAAGCTTTGGGAAATAGATTACGTTTAATTTTACCGTTTATACGGAGTAGCTTTTTATGGTTAAATACATTCTGAAAAGATTATTGCTTGCGCTGTTGATTTTGTTCAGCGTATCGATAATACTATATTTCCTTGTCCGTTGCATGCCTATGGACTTCTTCGACCAGCAATTTGCCGCCGCCGTAGGCAGCGGCAATATGTCGGAGCAGGACGTACTGCACATAAAGGCGCTTTACGGTTTGGACGACAACAGCTTTTTAGGCATTTTAAAGGGCTATTGGAGCTGGCTTTCGGGCTTTTTGCAGGGCAATATGGGGCACTCGTTCATATTCCCCGCAAGCGTGGAAGAGGTTATCAAGGAAAAAATGGGCATTTCGTTCGGAATTTCCTTCGTTTCGCTTATCCTCGAGCTTATTATCGCCATTCCGCTCGGCATAAAGTGCGCGTGCAACCAGTACGGCAAGATAGACTATACCGCAACCATACTCTGTATGATAGGTATGGCCTTCCCCTCGTTTTTCCTCGGCAATCTGCTTATCAAGTGGCTTGCCGTCGATTTGGGTTGGTTCGACCCGATGGGCGGACTTGTATCCTCTAACCTCCCGCAGGACGCGTCTATGATGCTGCGCTTCGGGGATATGCTGTGGCACCTTATATTGCCTATTACGGTGTTTGTGGTGCTGAATATCGGCAGTATTATGAGGTATACGAGAACGAACACCCTCGAGGTTTTGAATGCCGACTATATTAGAACGGCGCGCGCGAAGGGGCTTTCCGAGGGCAAGGTAATTTATAAGCACGTTTTCAGAAATACCATGATACCGCTTATAACAATGCTTACGTTTACGTTGCCCACGCTTTTCGGCGGAGCAATGATAACCGAAGAGGTCTTTAATATGCCCGGAATAGGACAGGCGGCGTATCAGGCGCTTCAAAAGGGCGATGTGCCGCTTATAATGGGCTATAATATGTTTATCGCGGCGCTTACGGTTACGGGCGTTTTGATTTCGGATATAATGTATGCGGTTGTTGACCCCAGAGTCAAGCTTGCATAAACGGAGCGGAGTATGGAAATGAATACCGAAGAAAACAATTCAAAAAATACCGTAAACGAGGAAGAGGCGGCAAACGGCGGCAACTTCAACGATAACCTGCACGGAGAAAATCTTACGGAAAGGGCAAAGGTTCTTTCCCCCGGCAAAACGGTCGCAAAAAGGTTTTTCCGTTCAAAGCTTTCGGTTATCGGTCTGGTAACGCTTATTTTACTGTTTGCCTTTGCGTTTATCGGCCCGTTGTTTTCCAAATGGAGCGCGAATAACGGTACAGTACTCGATTACAGCAACCCCACGACTAACAGCACCTACATAACAATTACCTTTACCGGTCCCGACGGCAATACTTATTACGGCTATGACGTAAGCTATACCGAGCTTGATTATAACAGCCTTGGCGACATATCCGGCAGTCACTGGATGGGCACCACGCAGGAGGGCTACGACGTATTTACCCGTCTTATGCTCGGCGGCAGGGTGTCGCTTACAATCGGCTTTGTCGTGGTTATACTCGAAACTATCCTCGGCGTACTGCTCGGCGGGCTTGCGGGCTACTTCGGCAAATGGGTAGACCAGCTGATAATGCGAATAGTCGATATTATAAGCTGTATTCCCACATTGCCAATAATGCTTATACTTGCGGCGGTATTCAACTCGCTGGGAATAGTAAGCATTGCTCGATTGTATTATACCTTCCTGATACTGACGCTGATAGGCTGGGGCGGTACGGCGCGACTTGTGCGCGGGCAGATACTCTCGTTCAGAGAGCAGGAGTTTATGCTTGCGGCAAAAAGCTCGGGTCTGTCCACCTCGAAAAAGATTTTCAAGCATCTTTTGCCCAATATTATTCCGCAGCTGATAGTTTCTATGACGCTCGGCCTCGGCAGTATTATTCTTACCGAAGCGACGCTCGGCTACCTTGGCATAGGCGCGCCGCTCGATACCGCAACATGGGGCAATATGATTAACTTTGCGGCAAATGCACGGTTCAGAAACTATTATCCCAACCTTTGGATAGGCGCGGGCGTGTGCATAACGCTTGCAATTCTCGCGTTCAACTTTGTCGGCGACGGCTTGCGCGACGCATTCGACCCTAAGATGAAGAGGTGACAAAAGTGGCGGAAAACAAACAGGATAAGAAAAAGCATTACATATCCGCTAAGGAGTCCCGACAGATTGCAAAGGAAAATTCCAAGGCGATAAAATATTACGAAAAGCGCAAAAAACGCAAGTGCAATCCCGACGAATACACAACCCAAATGACCGACGAAAGGAATATCGTCGAGTTCGAGGATTTGCACACCTATTTCTTTTCGGACGCGGGCACGGTAAAGGCCGTAAACGGCGTAACCTTCTCGATTCCCGCGGGCTCTACCGTCGGCGTCGTCGGCGAAAGCGGCTGCGGCAAAAGCGTTACCTCGCTTTCCTTAATGCAGCTTGTGCAGGCGCCCAGCGGGCAGATTGTAAGCGGCGCTATAAGGTTCCGCTCAAGTCTGTTCAAGCGCGACGCGCACGGCAAAAAAATACCCGTATACGAAACGATTATCGACCAAAACGGTAACGAGGTCGTAAAAACCGACACAAAGGGCAAGCCCGTAATAAAAAGAAACGAGCTCGGCGGCTATACCTACGAAATGGAAGAAAGGGTAGTGGACATCGCAAAAATGCCCATAGAGGATATGCGCAGTATACGCGGCAGAGAAATATCGATGATATTTCAGGAGCCTATGACCTCCTTAAACCCCGTGTTTACCATAGGCAACCAGCTTGACGAGGTCGGCAGACTGCATATAGAGGGTATTTCCAAGCAGAAGGTAAAGGCGCGCAGTATAGAGATGTTAAAGCTTGTCGGCATAGCCGACCCCGAGGGCGTTTACAAAAAATACCCGCACGAGCTTTCGGGCGGTATGCGCCAAAGGGTTATGATAGCAATTGCACTGCTGTGCAATCCCAAGCTTATTGTTGCGGACGAGCCTACTACCGCGCTGGACGTTACCATTCAGGCGCAGATTTTAGACCTTTTAAGAGAAATAAAGGGCAAAATCAACGGCTCGATAATGCTTATCACCCACGATTTGGGCGTAGTTGCCGAAATGGCGGATTACGTCGTGGTTATGTACGCGGGCAAGGTTATAGAAATGGGCACGGCGGAGGATATTTACGACAGACCTCTTCACCCGTACACAATCGGCTTGCAAAAGAGCAAGCCCACTGTTGACGCAGAGGTTGACGAGCTGTACTGTATCCCCGGCTTCGTTCCCAACCCCATAAATATGCCCGATTATTGCTATTTCCGCGACAGATGCGAAAAATGTACGGCAAAATGCTCCGGTGAGTATCCCAAGCTTATCAAGGTTTCGCCCACGCACAGCGTTTCGTGCTATCTTTACGAAGAACAGTCGGAGGAAAAGTAAATGGCTAATACAGAAAAAACCGCTAAATTCAGCTTTTCGACTATTCTTCCCGCGGCCGCCGTTGCGTTGGCGGCGCTGTCGCTTGTTTTCACCTTCCTTATAGGAGTAAACGTATACGGCGAAGCAACCCAAACGCACTATATTTACCGCTATTTCAGCAGTGATTTTGTTAACAGCCTTGCCCAGACGGAGGGCGCGTTGCGCGCAGGTATCCGTGCACAGGTGCTGTTCGGCATTTTGTTTACCGTTATCGGGCTTGTCACCGTGCTTGTGTTTGCGGGCTTAACGTGCTACCGCGCGGTAAAAAAATACGCCTTTAAGCAGGATTGCGGCGTTGAAAAATTCGCCGTCTGCACATATTTAGCATATGTGATTTTTGCGGCGGTTATATACTCGTTAAACGCTTATACAATTTCCGCCGAGGGCGCGGTAACCAAAACCGCCTACGGCTTTGCAACAATTGTCGGGCTGTCGGCAACAACCTGTCTTTTTGTAGCGTGGTTTGTCTTAAAAGCGGTTTACAGCTTCAAAACCAACAGCGGCAGCTTTACCGCAGTCAGCTTTGCGTGCACGCTTGTGCGCATTTTACTGCTTGTCGTTGTAATCGCGCTTACAACTCTTCCCATAGTAACGGTTAAAACGGAAGCGCTTAATATTTCCGGCAACTTCCTCAGTCTTATTGCCGCGGGGCTCGGCTCCACTTATGAAACCAAGCTCGAGCTGCTTGTTTCCAGCTCGGTTGCGGGCGTTTTGCTGGCGACGGCGGTTATCGTTTTCCACGCCGTGCTGATAGCTTCGTCTTTGTTTTCCGCCTTCGGAAAAAAGAAAAACGATAACGTTTTCTACCTTGTCGGCAGTGCGCTGACGGCGTTCCTTATATTCTTTTCGGTGCTTGCGGGCAGCTTCGTTATCGACGCGCTCGAAACCGAAGGCTCGTTGGGGCTTGTTCTGCCCTTCGTTATCTTCGGGCTGTCGGTTGCAACGTTCGTCTATTCGCTTGTTTATCCTCAGCTTGTGGAATGGAGCAAAAGACGCGCCTTATCAAAGGCTGAAAAGCTAAACAGCAGGGTGAACGAGGAGGGCGAAAGCGAGTATCTGCTGGAGGTTAAGGATTTGCGTCAGCACTTTGTTGTCGGCAAAGACTTTTTCGGCAGACCAAACGCATATTTAAAGGCGGTTGACGGCGTTTCGTTCAAGCTTAAAAGGGGCAAAACCCTCGGCATAGTCGGCGAAAGCGGTTGCGGAAAAACGACTATGGGCCGCACGATTCTGCGCTTGCATAACGTTACGGGCGGCGAGGTGTACTTTAAGGGCAAGAAAATTTCCGACCTTAAAAACAGAGCCTTCGACAAGCTGCGTCCGAATATGCAGATGATTTTTCAGGACCCCTATGCAAGCCTCTCGCCCAGACTGACCGTCGGTGAAATTATCGGCGAGGCGGCGCGTCAGCACGGCATAGTTTCCAAAAAGGACTTTCAGGACTACGTCCTCGGGGTTATGAAGCTTTGCGGCTTGCAGCCCCATTATTTCGAAAGATACCCGCACGAATTTTCCGGCGGACAAAGACAGAGAATTTGTATTGCAAGGGCGCTTGCGTTAAAGCCCGAGCTTGTTATCTGCGACGAGCCTGTTTCCGCACTCGACGTGTCTATTCAGGCGCAGATAATCAATATGCTTATCGAGCTTAGAAAGAGCTTAGGGCTTACATACGTGTTTATCTCTCACGATTTGTCGGTTGTAAAGCATATTTCCGACGAGGTCGGCGTTATGTACCTCGGCACGCTTGTGGAATACGGCAGCAAGAGCGATATATTTGACCGCACCCTGCACCCGTACACGCGCGCGCTGTTTTCGGCGGTGCCCGTGCCTAACCCGCACGTCAAAATGAACAGAATTCTTTTGCAGGGCGATATTCCCTCGCCCGTCAACCCGCCCAAGGGCTGTAAATTCCATACCCGCTGCGACAGCTGTATGGAAATCTGTTCAAGGATAGCCCCCGTTTATAAGGAGGTTGAAAAGGACCATTTCTGCGCGTGCCATTTGTACAACACCGCAGAGGAAACTGCCGCGCTTGAGGACGCTTACGAAAAGGCCTTGAAGGCGGCGGAGGAAGAGGAGCAGAGCAAGAACAAGCGCGGAGTAAGGGCTTTGCTTGGCAATGTCAAAAAGCTTTTCGGCAAAAAGTCCAAGCCCGTGCAAGAGGATACCGATGTCGCGGAAGAATAAGAAGGACGACGGGCTCGATACCGAAACTACCATAGTCGATATGAATGTGGAAGGCTTCAAATGGTACAACCCCACCGTCAAAAAACAGAAAAAGCCCTCTGACGAGCCAAGGACGGTAAGGCATTCCGTCAGCCGCAAGGAGTATTGGCAGATGGTAAGGGGCGCGTTCGCCGCCATAATGCCGTTTGTGCTTATTGTGCTTGTAGTGTTCGGAGTTTTGGGTCTGCTTGCCTATCTGTGGCTTGGGTAAAATGCTACTAATGAAAAAAGCCCCGTCTGCAACGGTTAACGCCGTTGCAGACGGGGCGGATTTTTTTATCCGTCAAAAGCTTTTTATCATAATTCTTATAATTTCCTCGTCCGTTTCGCGCATGCCTATGCGTGCGAGGTCGCACACGTTTTCTATGGTGTTTTCCACGCCCTGCTCCAAAATTCCGTCGCCGCCGTAAAATTGGCTGTCGTTTCGGTACATTTCCATACCCGTAAGCCCCGCGTCCACCGCCGCCGCAATCTTTGCCGCGCAGCTCGATTTAGCTCCGTCGCAGATAACTCCGGAATCAATCGCCAGCGCGTTGACTACGGTATGCGCAATTTCGTTGTATTTTCCGCCGTAGAGGTAATAAATTCCCGCGCCCGCACCCGCGCCCGCGCTCACCGCGCCGCAATAGGCGGAAAGTCTGCCTATGCCCGTTTTAAGGTGAATTGTTATCAGGTCGGACAGCGCAACCGCGCGCAAAAGCATTTCCCTTGAAGCGTTTAAATGCTTTGCGTATACAATTACCGGTAACGAGGCGGTCATACCCTGATTTCCGCTGCCGGAAACAATGACAACGGGCAGATTACAGCCGTTCATTCTCGCGTCAGAGCCGGCTGCCGCCGTCGCCTTTGCGCGGTTGTGTACGCTGTCGCCAAAGGCTTTAAGCAGCACCTTGCCAACGCGCGCGCCGTAATCGTTTTTAAGCCCCTCCTCGGCAATCGCGCTGTTCAGCTCTATCTGGCGGGAAATAATTTCCTCTATATCCGCAAGCTGTACGCTGTCTGCAAATTCTATAATATCCTTAACGTTCAAAACACTTCTGTCCGTCAGCCCGCAATCGCCGTTGCTGATAATTTTTCCGTTGGCAAGCTTTTCGCCGTTTTTTTCAACGGTAACCACGTTGGTATGGTGACCTTCTATGCGCACAAACGCACTGTCGTTGCCATTGTATGCCCTAATGCATATGTCGAATACACAGCCGTTCTGCGCTTGATTTACTGTAAATTCCGCCGTCTTAAGGTATTCGGAAATTGCTTTGATGTCCTCGTCGGTCAGCTCCGCAAGCACCTGCAGCTTGCAGTCAGCCCTTCCGGCGATAATTCCCGCAGCGGTGGCGGCCTTTATGCCCTTCATACCGTGCGTGTTCGGCACTATAACGCTTTTAACGTTCTTTAAAATATTGCCGCTTACGGAAATTTCCACGCGCTCAGGTATACCGCCTAACGCCTTTCTTGCCAGCGCGGCGGCGTACGCAACGGCGATAGGCTCGGTACAGCCCATTGCCGTCAAAAGCTCTTCCTTCAAAATCCTTATATAGCTTTCGTAAATTTCCCTGCGCATAGCCTTTCTCCGAAAGTAAAAAAATTACATTTTCAGCATAACTTTTCAGTCGCGGATTTGTCAAGCTAATCGCCGCAATATGACAAAATACTTGACAATATCCCGCCACAAAGCTTATAATTTTTATACTGATTTTAGATTTAGACACTTAAAAAGGAGGCGTACATGCAGGAAAAAACTTGCAAAACGGTAAGGCTGTGCTACGGCATAGCGCTGTCGCTTATGACGGCTGTTACCGGCGCGCTTTTTATATGGCAGACGCTTGATATATACCTTTCGGGCGGCAGCCGACCCTTTACAAGGGAAATAGTTTTAGAGCGGCTTAACCGTATTGCCCCCGCCTTCTGGATATGGGTGGTAATGGTGGCGGTCGGCTTTATTATTTGGGAGGTGTTCGCCGTTTCTTATAAGCGCGCGCCCTTAAAAGACGATTGCTATGCTCTGCGCCGACTTAAAAAGCGCGTTCCGCAAAAGGTTGGCGAAAGCGGGCTTGCCTCGCTTAAAGCGGTAAAGCGCGGCGAGCTGATTAATCTTATCGTAAAGCTGTGCGCGGCGGCGCTGTGTCTTGCGGGCGTTGCCTACGGAATTGCCTATCTTGCAACGGCTTCCAACTTCCCCAAAACGGACGTAAACGGCGAAATGCTGAATATGGCGGCGCACCTTGCCCCCTGCGTGTTTGCGGCTCTGCTGATTTTGTGCGGGGTAACCTTATATCTTTCGCTGTCGGCAAAAAAACAGCTACCGCACGTCAAGCAAATAATCGCTTCCGCAAAAGCAGACGAAAAGAACGGAGTTGAAGCGGTTTATGTAACGGGCAACACGGCTGTTGCAGACCTTTACGGACGGTGGAAAGCGCTTTCCAACCACAAATATTTTATTTTGGGCGTAAGAATTGCCATTGCGGTTTTTGCGGTAACGTTCATAATTTTGGGTATAGTCAACGGAAATATGCGCGCCATACTTATCAAGGCTATAAATATTTGTACGGAGTGTATCGGTCTTGGCTAAGGTTAAAAATTTCTTTAAAAAAGTCGGGCTGTGGTTCAAAAATCACGCTCCGTCAAAACGCAGACTAATTCAGCTCTACGCGGCGCTGCTTGTCAACGCTAATTTAAAGGGCTATATAACGGGCAAAATTTATACCGGCAATCTCAAAAATCTTTGCTCGCCCGGTCTAAACTGCTATTCCTGCCCCGGCGCGTCGTTCGCGTGCCCCTTGGGCGCATTGCAGGATTCTATGGCGCAAACCAACGACAGAGCGGCGTTTTACATAATAGGCATACTCGCGCTGTTCGGGCTTACGCTTGCAAGAACAATCTGCGGTTTTTTGTGCCCCGTAGGACTCGGGCAGGAGCTTCTTTACAAAATCAAGACGCCCAAGCTTAAAAAAAGCAGATATACCCGCGTTTTGTCGTTTTTCAAGTATGTTTTGCTTGCCGTAATGGTAATTGCCATACCGCTTATTTATCACGGCATACCTGCATTCTGTAAATACGTCTGTCCCGCGGGCACGTTCGAGGGCGCGGGCGGGTTGTTGGCAAACAGCAACAATGCAGGCTTTTTTGCAATGCTGGGCAATTTGTTTACGTGGAAGTTCTGTCTTTTGGTAATTTTTATTGTCGGCAGTGTATTCGTTTATCGCTTCTTTTGCAGATTTTTCTGCCCGCTCGGCGCAATTTACGGCTTTTTCAATAAATGGGCGCTAATCGGCGTAAAGCTTGACGAGGACAAATGCGTTGATTGCGGTATGTGTATACAGACCTGCAAAATGGATATACGGCACGTTGGCGACCACGAGTGCATAAACTGCGGCGAATGCGTTTCCGTCTGCCCCACGCAGGCAATAAGCTGGAAGGGCTCTAAAATATTCGTCAAGGGCGCGCAGCTTTCCTCGCCCGCACCCGTAGCGGAAACAGCTGCACCGCTTGCGGCAGTGCTTGAAAACGGCAGTGCAGGCTCGCAGCCGAGCGTTGAGGAAGAGGATACGGCGCCGATAAAGGTTTTTCCCGAGGAAGGGGCAGACCTCCCCGCTTCGGAGCTGGTAGAACACAGCAAAACGAGCGCGGCGGCGGTGCTTGACAGCGTTACCGTCGAGCCTCGGCCCGAGGCAACGACTGCGGCATCGGCAGCTGCGGCGGCACCCGCTAAGGCAAGGCGCAAGTTCCGCGGAGGAGTAAAGGGTGCAGGTATAAAAACTGCCGTTAAAAACCCTAAATTTGTGGTTGAGTTATGCGCTTGGGTATGTGCGTTAGCATTGCTTATAGTAATGTTGGTTTGTTATAATTTACCCGAAAAACCGCAAGACAGAGTTCCCGATTTTACATTAAAAACCTATAAATCTTTGGCAAGCGACGGCGGGGAATATTCCAATAATAGTAAAACTCATATCAAGGTCATTTATTTTTGGAGTACGGACATCGAAGTAAGCGTTACAGGGATGTCTGAAATAAATAAGTTTTATCAGAATTGCCGTGACGAAGTGGAAGTTGTAGCAATTCATTGTTATTATAAGGATGACCGCGACGTACAATCGTTTATCGACGAGCAGGGTTGGAACAACTATAATATAACTTTCGCACAGGATAATATGGACGTCAATATTTATTCGTGGTTCGGCGGAGATATTTCAGTACCCAAACCTATTACGGCGGTCACTACGGACGGACTTCTTCACAGCAAATTTGAAGGTGAAAAAGACGGTGCAATCGTTGTGCCTACTGCCGATGAGCTTTTTAATATGTTTGCGGCAGCTAAAAGAGATACGGTATTCTCGGTAGGCGACAGATGCCCCGATATAACGCTTAAAACGTATAAGTCGGCGGGCACGTGCGACGGCGAGGGTAATCTTACTTACGAAGAATTTTCCACAATGGAAAGCCGCGGTACGGTAACCGTAATCAACTTCTGGTACACAACCTGCGACCCGTGCGTTGCGGAATTGCCCTATTTCGAAAAGGTTCGCGCCGAGTTCGGCGACCAAATTATAATGGTTGCGGTGCATTCGGCAACGGCAATGCCCAAAGGCGGCGCGGAAGGCGTGCAGAGCTTTATTAACAGCAACGGCTGGAACGATTACGGTATAGTTTTTGCACAGGATACCGAGGAAATAGCTTGCTATAATATGCTTGGCGGCAGCGGAGCGTATCCCACAACCGTGATAATAGATAAAAACGGGCATATATCGTATTTTATGGACGGGCCCGTAGAAGAGGACGAGCTGCGCAACGAAATAGCCAAACTGCTTTAAATAAAATAAGAACCCGCCTTCCCCGAGTTAAGGGGAAGGCGGGTTTTCAATTAAATTCTTTTAAGCCTTTGCCGTAAGCGAAACCATCGCCAAACCGGACGAAGAGGGCCCGCGCGGAACGTAAATCAAAACAATTTCGTTTTCGCCCGCGTTAAGCTCTATTTCAAGCGTCGTGTTGAACATATCGAAGGTCTTGTCGCCTAAGGTTATCGAGCCCATGCGGTCGGGGTCAATCGTCAATACATAGGTGCCCGCCGTTTCAACGTTTAATATAACCTTTGTGCCCTGAGAGCTGACCGCAATCTCGTTCTCCTGTCCGTCGGCATTAACGGTAGCGGGAATAAACTTGCTGATTGTAAGCGTATACGAGCTTGCCAGAATATTGCTGTCGCCGCCGCAATCTGCCTTAATCAGCAATATTACGGATTCGCCCGCTTTTGCCGGTATGGCTTTGCTTATTATGTTTACCCAATCATCGTCGTATTCGCCTACGTTGTCGTTTTCGCTGAGGAGGATATTGCCCTCGCTGTCGGTTATGCAAAGTGTGGACTCGCCAAAGCCTACGGAAGGCAAGGACAGCGTATAATCTCCGTTTTCGGCAGCGGTAAAGGTGTAGGCATAGAAGGTATCTGCATTTTCAAAGGTAAGGCTTGCATTCTCGCCCGTTGTTAAGCTTCCGCCCGAAGGAATGGCCGTAAATGAAAGCGTTGCAGTGCTGTCTTTTGCCAGAGTAGAGGTAAGTGCAATAAGGTTGTCGCCCTCGTTCAGCCTTGCTACAAAGCTGTAGCTGCGGTTTTCGCCTATTGAAGCGGTATTGCCGTTCACGGTAAACGTGTATTTAGCCATAGAATCGTTGCCGTCAAAGGCAAAGGCCAGCGTGTATACGCCTGCCTTGCCCGTTGCGACTGTTGCGTTCATAAATGCGGTTTTGCCGGCTTTGGGAAGGCTGATTTGCGTTGACGCGTCTATTGAAAACGAAGGCAAAGCCGATATACTTATGCTGTATGTGCCCGCCTTGCCGTCTGCGGTGGCGCATTTTACCTCTGCCGAGGTCTTGCTTGCCGTCAGTTCGATAATTGCCGTGCCATCAACTGCGCTTCCGTCAACGGTAACCTTTGCATTCTCGCCCGTTACCTCAAAAACGTAAGAGCCCGCCTCGCTTGTAAAGCTGTAAATTACGCCCTGCGTTGCAAGCGCGTCGGTGGATAAGTCGATATCGTTTTTGCCTGTCGTAAGCTTCAGCGGCTCGGGGTCGCTCACTTCGGGCTTGCACGCCGCAAGTCCTATTACGCCCGCAATTGCGCAAGCTGCGGACAAAAGCGAAATAAGCAATTTTTTATTCGATTTCATTTTGTACTCCTTAAAGTTTAGCTTGTATTTAATTATTGTTGCTTGGTTATTATCAGCATAAGGCTTGCGGTGCTGCTTGCCTTGATATAAACGCCGTACTCTATGCCCAGCAGATAATCGTCGGTTTCTGCATTGATTGTGATTGTCGTACCCGTTGCAGAGCCGCAGTTAAGCGTTGCATCGTCGTCGCCGTAAAGCGTAAGGGTGTAGGTGCCCGCGCCGCCGATATCGCATGCAAATTTAATATAAACGCCGTCGTTTATTGCCTTGTCGTCAATAACGTGCCATACGCCCGTGCCGATAATGCCGATAGCGGTAGCCTCGTCAAGCCCTTCGGAGGGAGTATTGTCCTCTTCATCGCCGCTGCCGACAAACGCTTTAACGTCGTCGCCGCGTTCAAGCTCCAGCTTATAGCTTGTCGCCGTGCCGTCCAGAGTAATGGCAACGTCGCCCGCCTCGGGTATAAGCACATACAAAACGCCGTTAACGGTTGTGGTGTTATAGCCCGTTACGGTAAGCTTGCCGGAGGTTTTAAAGCTGTAAACTCCCGCGCTTGCAACGCTAAGCTTAAGCTTAGCCGTGCCGTTAAGCTCCGCCGTCATTGCAAGGGTGTTTACGCCCGTGCTTATGATATACGGGTCAGCCTCGGTACCGCTGCCGGGTGCGGAAAGTCCGCCCGCAGGCTCGTAATAATAGCAGGGCAGCAGCCATTGGCAGCCGTCTGCCGCGCTGGCAAATTCAATGCCCGTGCCCGTAGACGCAAGGTTTGTAAGCAGCTCGTACATTTTTTCGTCAACGCCGTATAAGCCGTCCTTGTTCACCCATTTGGAGTATTCCGCCAAAACTGCGTTGTAATCGTATTTTTTAAGCGGGTATCTCTTGTCCTTGTTAAAGTACTCGTTAATGTCCGTGGGGTTAAAGTGCAGTACCGTTTCCTTGCGCTCGTTTTTATCGTAGGTGGGATAATCCTTTATCGAAGCCTCGGGAATATAGCGGGAAACGGGCTTTGTAAGCATAACCATAAGCGTAGGACCGGTTGCGCTGTTGACGTGATAATACCCGTCCTCGCCCAAAACCGCTGTATACGCGCCCGTCACGGGCATAAGCGTAAGCGTTTCACCCGCAGCCTTATCCGACCATCTGGTAAGGCTTGTCGGGGCAGATACCCTAACCAGCTCGGGCTTGGGTATTTCCTCCGAATCGCCAATCCTTTCAACGGTTAAGGTCACCGTACAGTCGCTGTCGGAATAAAGCCCGAAGAAAATCTGACCGCGAACGGTGGTGGATTCCATATTGATTGTAATCGAGTTGGTGCCCGTTGCAACGTTATCGGAAGCGTCCAAAGCATTGCCCGTGTGGCTGATTATCGAGTTGGGTATGCCAAGCTCGTCAGCGGGCATATTGCCCAGCGAGCCCTGATAAAAATAGAGCACGGGGCTGATTCCGCCGCTTATTGTAAATTTATACTTTCCCGTTGCGGCGGTGGTTGCGTTGTTTAAAATTTGTTGAGTTTCGTCTTTATCGCTCGAGGTGGGAGGGGTTACATACGAAATAAACGAAATATATGTATGATAGCCCGCCTTAACCTTTGCGGTAAACGCGTTGTTTAACGTGCCGTTGGTTTCTATAGCGTTACCTTCGGCAGTTTCGCTGTAAACGCGCTTGTAAGGAATTTCAACTATTTTATTGTGTGTGCTTGCGTTTGCAAACGAATGCGATACGTCTGTAAAGGGGATATTTAAGGTCTGTAAAACGTTGTCGGACGATGTAACGGTAAAGTAATTGATAGTCCAGCCGAATTTCGGGTCAACGGGATAATCTATTTTATAGCCCTCAGGCGTAGCAGGCTCGTACTCGGTTTTGCCGTGGTCTGCAAGCGAAAGCCTGTACGACGAGCCCTCCTCGGGAACATATATAAATTTAGCGTTGCCCTCGCTGTCTGTTACCGAGGTGCCTATAAGCGTGTTTGTGTAATTTTCGCTGTCGTAAAGATTTAATTGCAGATAAGCGTTCGCAACGGGCTTGTTTGTCTGGTCCTTTGCGGTAGCCTTAAGCAGCTTAAACGGAACGTTGTCTGCCTCCTCGATTAATTCGTAGGTGCCGTCGGTGTAAAATACTACAAACTCTCCGCCTATGGTTTTTATCGAGGCAATTCCGCGGCCGTCTGTGCCGTTTGTTCCGTCCGAGCCGCCCGCCTTAATTCCCGTATCGGTATCGCCTATCCACCAGTTTCCGTTTTCGCCTATATACGGCGTTTTTCCGTGGGAGGGGGCGGAAAGCTTGCCTTCAAGCCATTCCTGATAGGTCTGCGTGGCGCCGTTGTTGGTTTCTGCAAGATAAATGGCGTAAAGCGCGGAATCGTTAGCGTTTTTATTTCCGCCGCAGGCAGAAAGCCCTATCGCGCCCGCCGTAATACAGGTTACCGACAGCAACGCTATAATAAATTTCTTTTTTAAGCCCGTCATTTAATTCTCCTTTATACCTTATATAATTTAATAGTAAGCGTACCCGGCTCGGTCATAAACGTTTCGTCTTCGTGATATTCGTAGCCTTCGGGAATGTTGTTTACCTGTAAATGATATTGCAGGTTCTTTTTAAGTTCAGGGAATTTGACTTCCGCCTTGCCGTCTGCGCCTACTTTAAAATTATCCTCAAAGCAACCTTTGGGAGTACCGTCAAGCAGTGCTTTGCAAATCTGAATATTCATTTCCAAAGCCGTACCGTCTACGGGCGAGTTGTCTTCCGCGTATACTACCGTAACGGTGTACGTATCCTTTTTACCGCCCTGACAAGCCGAGGCGAATACTCCAAGGCAAAGTACAGCCGTTAAAATTGCTAAAATAACAGTGATGCGTTTTAATGTTTTCTGCATAATAAAACTCCTTAAATTTTTTAGTGTTGCGGATATTATATAATAAATTAAGAAAATATGCAACGAATTTGTATATTAAAATCTTATTATATAAATATTGTAAATAAATGCATAAAAAAATGAATACTACCAAGGGACTTGGAAAGCACAACGCGCTTACGACGCTGGAATCGACCGCAGAAAAGCCCACGGCAAACCACGTT
>WSNM01000011.1 GCA_013316055.1 Clostridia bacterium
CCGCGACACTCTTTTGTATCCCAGAACGGTAGGAAGCTTATAATTTTGGGCAATATTTAATCACGTTATGAAGAACAGAATTTGCGTTATTTTTACGGGTGGAACCATAGGCTCATGCTCTAAGGGTGGAACTGTCGGGCTAAAAAACGAGCATAAAAGCGCGCTGATTGAAAAATATACCGCGCGTTACGGTCAAAGCGTGCAGTTTGACGAGCTTCGCCCTCTTAATATTTTAAGCGAAAACGTTCAGCCGTCCGACCTTGAAAAAATGGCGGATTGCGTGCGCGGGGTGGATACAGACAAATACGACGGAATAATTTTGACGCACGGCACCGATACGCTTTGCTTTACGGCAAACCTTTTCAGTCAGATTTTCTGCGATTTGCCCGTGCCGCTTGTGTTTGTTTCCGCCTTATATCCGCTTGACGACGACAGAAGCCGCGGCGTTGAAAATTTTGCCGGCGCGGTTACGTTTATCAAAAGCGCAGGCTTCGGCGGAGTGTTTGTAAGCTTTGAAAATTACAACGAAAGCTGTAAAATTCACCTTGCCAGCCGCCTTGTTTCCGCAACGCAGATAAGCGGGGAATACGACAGTATTTTAAAGGTGCATTTCGGCGAAATAGTCGATAACCGCTTTGTTTACAACCAAAACGACTGCAATCCGACAGTTGAACAGCTGACGACGGCAAGAAAAGCATGCCCTGCGCAAAGGCTGTGCATGGATATGCTTACAATTCAGGCGCATTCTCTGCTTAATTTCGATTTTTACCGCTTTAACGATAAAAAGCCCAAGGCGATTATGGTTCAGCTGTACCACAGCGGCACGGTTTGCACCGAGGGCGAAGAGGCAAACTTCAAAAAATTCCTCGTTTACTGCAAAAACGTAGGCATACCCGTTGTTATCGCGCCGATTGACAGCAATGCGCGCATATACGAAAGTGCGCTCGGACTGCCCGAAATGTGCACGGCGGCGTACGACATAAGCTTTGAAATGGCTACCGTAAAGGTGCTTCTGGCGCTCGGCTCGGGCATAAGCATGGATAAGGTGCTTAAAGAGAATTATTTCTTCGAAAAGCTGCATTGATAATTTTTATAAAGCATTTTGACCTAATTCCTATTGACAAAGTAGGAATTAGGCCTTATAATATAAAAAGCCATGATTAAAAGATATAATGTAACGGGAATGACTTGCTCCGCATGCTCGTCTGGCATAGAGCGGACGATAGGCAGACTTGAAGGCGTAACGCTTTGCGAGGTCAGCTTAATGGGTAAGTCGTTAAAGGTTGAATTTGACGAAAAAACCGTAACCGAGGAGAAGATTTTCGAAACGGTCAAATCGCTCGGCTATGGTATTTCCGCCGAAAACGAGGCTAAGCAGACCGACAAAAAGCAAAAAAGCGGCGATAAGCGTCTGTTTATTAATTTTATTATATCCGTCAGCGTGCTTGTGCCGTTGATGTACGTTTCTATGGGGCACATGCTCGGCGCGCCCGTGCCGTGGTTTATCGACCCAGCGGTAGAGGGCTGCGCGCGTTGGTTTGCGCTGTATCAGCTGATTCTGTCCGCGGTAATTATCGGCGTAAATTATAAATATTTCAAAAACGGCGTTGTTGCGGTCTTTAAAAAGGTGCCGAATATGGATACGCTTGTTGCGCTCGGCTCCGGCGTGTCGTTCATATATTCGCTTGTGCTAACAATTCTTATTTTTCTCGGTAAGGACCCGCACGGCAACGCTATGAATCTGCATTTCGAGTCCGCGGCAATGATTTTGGTGTTTGTCGATATAGGCAAGTGGCTTGAAGAAAAGTCGAAGAGAAAGACGGGCGACGAAATAGAAAAGCTTTTAAAGCTTGCGCCGAACACCGTTACCGTAGAAAGGGACGGTCGGCAGACAGTGGTTTCCGTCAAAGAGGTTGTCGCGGGCGATATTATCGTGGTTAAGCAAGGCGAGTATATTCCCGTCGACGGCAAAATAATATATGGTACGGCGTTTGTAGATAAATGCGCGATAACGGGCGAAAGTCTGCCCGTAGAGGTTGCCGAGGGTGATTCTGTTACGAGCGCGGCAATCGTGACTAACGGACTTATAAAGATTGAGGCGGAGCGTGTCGGCGAGGAGACAACCCTTTCAAAAATAATAAATATGGTGCGCGAGGCCGGCGCAAGCAAGGCCCCCATACAAAAATTTGCCGACAAGGTTGCGGGTATTTTTGTGCCCGTTGTCGTGCTTATTTCACTTGCAACCTTCCTTATATGGCTGTTGATTGACGGTACTGTCAAGCCCGAGCACAGCGTAACCTACGCAATAAGCGTGCTTGTTGTTTCCTGTCCGTGCGCGTTGGGGCTGGCAACGCCCGTTGCCATTATGACGGCTACGGGAAAAGCGGCTTCGCAGGGGATACTGTATAAGGACGCCGAAAATTTACAGAAGGTTTGCAACATTAACGCCGTTCTTCTGGATAAAACCGCAACCCTGACAGAGGGCAGACCGCGTGTTACGCAAGTGCTTGCATTCGGCTGTGAGGAGGACTGGGCTGTAAGGCTTGCCTGCGGTATAGAAAAAAATTCAAACCACCCGCTTGCAAAGTGCATTGTGGAGTATGCCGACTACGGCTTTGAGGTGCAGAATTTCAAATATACGGTAGGTCGCGGCGCCGTTGCGGAGTACGAGGGTAAGAATTATTACCTCGGTAATAGCAAATTGCTTAAAAATATAAAAATTTCCAAAGATGCAGACGAGGCTGCGGCAGAGCTTTCTCAAAAGGGAAATACGGTAATATATCTTGCCGATGCCGAAAAAGTTCTTGCGCTGATAGCTGTTGCCGACACAATAAAAAGCGGCAGCAAGCAGGCTGTTTCGCTGTTGCGGGCGCGCAATATGCGCGTTGCTATGCTTACGGGCGACGGACAAAGGACGGCGCAGTCGGTGGCGGAAAGCGTTGGCATAGACGATTTTGTTGCAGAGGTTATGCCGGAGGATAAGCTTAATGCAGTAATAAACCTGCAAAAGGCTGGCGGCTGTGTGGCAATGGTGGGCGACGGAATAAACGATTCGCCCGCATTAAAGCAAGCCGACGTGGGTATTGCAATGGGCAACGGCACGGACGTTGCTATCGATTCCGCGGGAGTTGTGCTTGTCAGCGAGGATTTGCGTACGCTTGATACCGTTTTCGATTTAAGCCGTGCAACGGTAAGAAACATTAAAGAAAATCTTTTCTGGGCGTTTTTCTATAACGTTATTATGATACCCGTTTCCGCAGGCGCGTTTTCGCCGCTGGGCTTTGCGTTTCAGCCGTGGCTTGCCGCGTTATGTATGAGCTTAAGCTCGCTTTTTGTGGTGTGCAATGCATTAAGATTGCTGTTATATAAAAATAAAAAATTTGTAAAGGATAATGATTTTATGAAAAAGATAGTCCATATCGAAGGTATGTGCTGCGAGCACTGCGCAAAACGCGTTGAGGATAAGCTTTCAACTGCAAAAAACGTTATTTCGGTAGACGTTAAGCTCAAAAAGAAGCTTGCCGTTATAAGGAGCCGCGAGGAGGTTTCCGCAGAAGAGGTTACCGCGCTTGTCACCGACGCGGGATATTCCGTAACCTCGATAGAAGAAAAATAAGCCTTAAAAGGTCTGCTCACTTAAAAACGACAAGCTTAGTCCTTTTGTGACAGTATACGTCATTATAACATTTTGACATATCAGCATATAAACCGCTATAATTTTGGTATGGAGGCTGATATGCAGGAAATGATGCTTTTAGACAGACGTACAAAGGATTTGATAAGAGAATACGTTCCCGACGGCGACGTGCTTGACAGTATAGTTTGCTTTTTTTCGATTTTTGCCGACCATACTCGCGTAAAAATGCTTTCGGCGCTGGCTATATCGGAAATGTGCGTAACAGATTTGTCGCGCGTGCTTGATATTAACCAGACCACGGTATCGCACCAGCTAAGGCTTTTGAAAAATTTAGGCATAGTAAAAAGCGAGAGGCAGGGCAAAATTATATTTTACAGCCTTGTAAACGATACTGTCAATGACGTTATGTTAAAGGGCGTAGAATTTTTAGGATATTAAAAAGCGGTAACTTTTGTTACTGCTTTTTTCATTTTTTCACATATAAACTGTTGATTTAGTTCATAATTTGTTATATAATAATAAAAAATTATAATGGGTGATTATAGTGAAAAAATTAGTAAGGGCGCTTACGGCCGTTATTCTTGCTCTTTCGCTTGCGGGTATGACTGCATGCGATATGTTTGCAAACTGCTTTGGCGGAGAAAGCGGACCTAAGGTTACGCTTGTTTTAAACGGCGGAACGCTTTCGGAAAATCTAACCTCGTATACCGAGGGAGAGGAAACGCTTTTACCCGTGCCTGTAAGCGAAAATTACGATTTTGTCGGCTGGTACAGGGCGGCGGACTTTTCCGACGCCGAGCCCTCAACCAAAATATCGGCTGACGAAACGGGCAACAAAATCTTTTATGCAAGGTGGTCTCCCAAGACCTTTACGGTCACGTTGCAGCCCGAGGGCGGAGTGGTTGCGGAAAGCACCTTAACCTATGTTTACGGCGTTGGCACGCAGCTGCCCGTGCCTACAAAAACGCACTGTGCTTTTGTAGGCTGGTACGACAGTCAGAGCGGCGGAAGCAAGTACGAAGCCATTACCGAGGCAAGCTCTGGCAATATAACGCTGTGGGCGCGGTGGGATGCGATTAAGCATAAGCTTACGCTTGAATTGAACGGCGGCGCGCTTGCAGAGGATATTACAAGCTATAACGAGGGTGTTGAAACGGTTTTGCCCGTACCGGCAAAGGAATATCACGATTTTGTCGGCTGGCACGAAAAATCCGATTTAACCGATATTAAAACGGACAAAATAACCGCGGATAAAACGGGCGCATTGACCTTTTACGCCGAATGGAGCCCCAAAAAATATACCGTAACACTTGAATTGAACGGCGGCAGTATTGTATTACCCTTAAATGAGTACACTTACGGGCAAGGCGCGACGCTACCCGTACCCGAAAAAGCGGGTAATGATTTTGCGGGCTGGTTCGAAGCGGCTGATTTTTCCGGTGAAGAAGTGACCGGAATATCCAAAACAGACAACGGCAATAAAACCTATTACGCTAAATGGCAGTCGAATACCACCTTTAATATAACTGCCTTCGGCGGTTATGAAGAGGGCGCTTATATAGAATTCGGAAAGATAAGCGGGGTAAGCGAATATAAGGTATCTTGCAAATCGGCAAACGGCGCGGCATCGTACAATTATATCGATAAAGAGCTTGTGCGCGAAATTGCGCCGAATAAAATGCGCGCGGACGTAGTGGGACTTAAAGCGGGTGATTATACGCTCAGAATAGAGGCGGACGGAAGAAGTGTTACTAAAACCGTGACAGTTGCCGCATACGACCGCTCGGGTTATGCGCACTTTGACGCAAGCGCTGGTAACAATGTATATGCGGACGGAGTTGGCGGATATAAAAACGACGGTACGCCTAAGGACGACGCACAGATTATTTACGTTTCCGAGGCAACGAAAAACTCTGTCAAAGCCACGATAGAGGGCAATACCTATACGGGACTGATAGAAATTTTGCAGGCGGTGCCTAAAAGCACAAAACCCGTTATTATCAGAGTTTTGGATATGATTAAAGCCGCAACTTGGAACAGCATTTCCTACGGTAAAAAACCTGTAACAGCCGATTATATTATAGATAATACGCCGAGTACAAAGGGCAACACTCTTGAAGCTAAAAAATACACCATGCAGGAGCTTATCGATTTAGGCTTTAATACCTTAAATACCGACCCCGCAAACAACGGTTGCAGTGCGCTTGACGGGCTTTATGATTTGGGGTATATGAACTATGATAACGGTGAAAAGAAGGAATTCGATTCCTGCTGGAATAACTGTCCTGTGGGTACGGGTTCAACCTCAGGCAAATTTGCGCAGAATGTTACGCTTGAAGGTATAGGAACAAGCGCCGGGCTTTTCCAGTGGGGTATTACATGGAAGTATGCAAAGTCTGTCGAGGTAAGAAATCTTATTTTCGACGATTATAACGAGGACGCGTGCAGCTTCGAGGGCAACACAAACTCGACCACGTTCGACGGTTTCGATTCGAACAGAATATGGTTGCACCACTGCACTTTTGAAGAAGGCAAAAACTATTGGGACGTTTGCAACGAGCAGGATAAGGGCGACGGAGACGGTTCCACCGACTTCAAAAAATGCGCTTATATAACTATTGCATATAACCATTATAAAGAAACGCATAAAACAGGCTTAATCGGGGGCAGCGGCGGACATAAAACCGCGAATGTGACTTTCCACCACAATTATTATCAGGGCTGTAAAGCAAGGCTTCCGCTCGGCAGACAGGCGAATATGCATATGTACAACAACTATTACGAGGGAACCACCGATACTTGCCTGTCCTTGCGTGCGGGGGCGTATGCGCTTGTTGAATACTGTTATTTCAAGAACGCGAAAAACCCCATTGAATCGAAGGCGGAAACGGGCGCAAAGATTAACAACGTCAGCGAAGGCTCGCTGAACGGCGCGGCAAAGGTGTTTAACTGTAAGTTTGATACTATTCAGCCGACAAGTTCAACCTATGTAACAATCGTAACCGACAGAACAAAAGCCGTGACTAATCAGAATAAATTCCACCAGACTTTCGATACCGATGCAAGCGTATTTTATTACGACGCTGTAAACAAGCGCACAATCGTTACCGATTTGATTACAGTTTTAGACGACATACCCGATGCGGTTAAAGGCTGTGCGGGTGTCCACAAAAATTAAATGCAGTAAATAATAAAAAGGTCTTGCTTTGCGGCGGGACCTTTTTAATTAGTAGTAAATAAATATTGCAAAAAATCTGCGTAAGTGCTATAATTTAAACGATTATGGACATTATTTCCGAAAAACTCAGGCTGTTGCCGGAAAGCCCCGGCGTTTACATTATGCTTGACGAATATAAAAACATAATTTACGTCGGAAAAGCGCGGGTGCTTAAAAATCGGGTTCGGCAATACTTCCATAATTCGGCTAAGCCCGAAAAGGTTATGAAAATGGTTGAAAACATAAGCGATTTCAACTATATAATAACAAATTCCGAAATAGACGCGCTTGCGCTTGAAAACAACCTCATAAAAAAGCATAAGCCAAAGTATAACATTTTATTAAAGGACGATAAAACCTATCCGTATATCAAGGCGGATATGCGGGAGGAATTTCCGACCTTTTATATAACGCGCAAAATAAAAAAGGACGGTTGCAGATATTTCGGCCCGTTTATGGGCGGAATAAACTGCAAGGATATTCTTGATACTTTACAGCTTACCTTTTGCGTGCGTCTGTGCCACACTAAAATTACCGGCAATAAGCGCGAATGCCTAAATTATCACATAGGCAGATGCACCGCGCCTTGCGCGGGACGGGTAAGTGCGGAAGAGTATGCGGTTCAGGTTAAAAAGGCGCTAAGCTTCCTTGACGGCAATTATAAGGAGGCAGAGGAGCTGTTAAAAAGCAAAATGACCGCTGCCGCGGAAAATGAAAATTTCGAGCTTGCGCTTGACTATAAAAATAAGCTTGCAATGCTGTCCAAGCTTGAAGCTAAGCGTATAACCTCGCTTAACCGCTATATTGATGCCGATATTATCGCGTACGCAACGAATAATCTGTATTCTGCCGTAAACATTCTGGTCACCCGCAAGGGTATAATGCAGGGCGGCACAAGCTTTGCCTTGGACGAGGCGCATATGAACGACGGCGAAGCGCTTACGGGCTTTATAATTCAGTATTATTCCCAGCACGAGCTGCCATCTGAAATAATCTGTGAGGAATTTTGCGAAAAGGAGCTTTTGCAGAACTATTTTAAAGAAAAATTCGGAAAATCGGTTGAAATTACGCTTGCAAAGCAGGGTGATAAGGCTCGCTTACTGAAAATGGCAAAGCAGAATGCCGAGGATTACCTCGAAAAATCGGTAGACAAAATCAAGCACAAGGACGATATGACGGTCAACGCATGTAAACGCTTGCAGGAATTGCTCGGGCTTGAACGATATCCGCGCAGAATGGAATGCTATGATATTTCCAACATAAGCGGCGTTGACAAGGTCGGCTCCATGGTTGTTTTTATCGACGGCGAGGCGGACAGAAGCAGCTACCGCAGATTTAAAATCAAAACCGTGGAGGGCGCAAACGATTTTGCCTCCTTGCAGGAGGTTTTGACACGCAGACTTCAAAAGCTTGGCAGTGACGAAGAGGAAAGGTTCCCCAAGCCCGACTTGATTATTATAGACGGCGGCAGGGGGCAGCTTTCCGCTGTCAAAGAGATTTTCGACGGAATGAACGTAAGCAGTATCGAGCTTGTTTCGCTTGCTAAGCGCGAGGAGGAGGTGTTCACCTTAAATTCTGCCGAAAGCATTAAAATATCACACCGCGACTATTCTTTAAAAATGCTTCAGCGTATCCGTGACGAGGCGCACCGCTTTGCAATTACCTATTTCCGCAATTTACACTCTAAGCGCAATCTTCAAAGCGTGCTGACAGAAATTGACGGCATAGGCAAGGTGCGCAGAATGGCGTTGCTTGAAAAATTCGGCACTCTGGATAAAATTATCTCGGCAAGCGTAGACGATTTGGCGGCAACCGAGGGTATAAGCCGTGCTCAGGCAGAAAAAATCAAACAGTATTTAGAAGAAAATTTATGAAAAAACTCAATTACAGGCTGATTGTATCCGACTTTGACGGCACTTTAATCGACGACAATCAGCAGATTTCCGAAAAAGTAAGAAATTCGATAGCAGAATATGTTGCAAACGGCGGCATTTTTGCCGTTTGTACGGGCAGAATGCTACGTTCGGTACTGCCTCGGGTTCGAGCCTTGGGACTGAAGGGGCTTGTTATAGCCTCGCAAGGCTCGGTTATAGCAGAAATAGAGAGCGGAAACGTAATAAGACTGAACGGAATGCCCTATAAAAGCGTTGTAGAGATATGTAAAACGCTTGAGGATATGAATTACTCCTTCAACGTGTATGCGGATAACGATTTTTATACCAACATTCCAAAGGATAACGAGTATTTACAGCTGTATGAGCAGATAGTCGGCGTAGAGGGCATTTACGTCGGTGAAAAAATGTCAGACTATATCGCTCGCGAAAGGCTGTATTGTCAGAAGGTTTCCGTTTTGATTGAAAAAACAGAGCGCGACGCGCTGTATGCAGAGCTTAAAAAACGGCTTGGCGCAAGCTTTGACGTGACGTGCAGTGCAAGCGTGCTTGTAGAGGTTTCTCCAATAACCGATAACAAGGGCGAGGCGTTGAAGTTCCTTGCCGCGCATTATAATATTCCCATCGATAAAACGGTTGCTGCGGGCGATAATTTAAACGATTTGCCTATGGTAAAGGCGGCGGGCATGGGTATAGCTGTCGGCAATGCCGACCCTGCGCTAAAATCCGTTGCGGATTTCGTGTCGGCTACAAATAACGATGATGCAATGGCTCAAATTATAGAAAAATACGGTTTTGCATAGTACTATGTCTGAAATATTAGCCCCTGCGGGCGATAAAAACAGTGCATTTGCGGCGATAAATGCGGGCGCAGATGCAATTTATTTAGGTTTAAAACAGTTTTCCGCAAGAAGCTCGGCGGAAAATTTCGGCGTTGAAGAATTTGCCGAAGTTGTAAAGACTGCGCATTTGTTCGGCGTAAAGGTCTACGTTGCAATGAATACGCTTGTCAAAAATACCGAGCTTGAAAATTTTTTAAGGTCTGCCGCGGAAGCGTGGAACAACGGAGCCGACGCGTTAATCGTTTCCGATATTTTTGTCGGAAAATTTTTAAAGCAAAGCTTTCCTCAGATTTGTCTGCATCTTTCCACGCAGGCGGGCGTGTGTAATGCTTACGGTGCAAGGCTGGCAAAGGAATACGGCTTTGACAGAGTTATTCTTGCAAGAGAAACAGCTATTGAGGATATCCGCGAAATCGCACAAATAATAGAAACCGAGGTATTTGTGCAAGGCGCCTTGTGCACCTGCTTTTCCGGTCAGTGCTATTTTTCGTCCTTTGCGGGCGGAAATTCCGGCAACCGCGGCAAATGCAAGCAGCCCTGCCGCAAGCGCTACTCCATAGACCGCGATGGCTTTGACGAATATGCTTACAGGCTTTCCCTTTCCGATTTAAGCGTGGGAGCAAATATCGGCAAGCTTATAGACGCGGGGGTTTGTTCTTTCAAAATAGAGGGAAGAATGCGCCGCCCCGAATATGTTTCCGCGGCGGTCGGGTATTACAAAAATATTTTAAGCGGAAAAAGCGACGCTTGTGATTTAAGCGCGCTTAAACGCGTCTATAACCGCGGCAATTATACAAGCGGGCTTGCGTTCGGACAAGATAAAAATTTTATTTCCTCCGCGGTTCAGGGGCATATCGGCGAGTTTGTCGGTGTAATAAAGGTTGAAAACGGTAAATTTACCGTCAAAAGCGAGGAAAATTTTTCAAGCGGCGATTGCTTCAAAATTCTTCGCGAGGGTAAAGAGGTCGGCGGCGCGCTGTATGCGGGCAAAATTAAGGGCGGCTTTGCCTTAAGCTGTCGCGAACGACTTAAAAACGGCGACAAGGCTTTTATAACGACAGACGTTGCGCTGAATACAAGGCTTGCCGCGAATAAAAGAAAAATCCCCGCCACGATTTCCGTCAGTATGCTTGCGGGCAAATTGGCAAAGGTCACAATCAACGGACACGATATTTATGGCGAAAATGCGCTTGAAGGTGCAAAAGCCCGCCCGCTTACGGTTGAGGATATTAAAAATTGCTTTTTAAAGACGGATAAATATCCGTATGATATTTCCTTCTGCAATATCGAAACCGACGGGGTGTTTATGCCCGCTTCCGCGCTTAACGCCCTGCGCAGAGCCGTTTTCGGCAGTTATTTCGATTTAATCACACAAAATAATAACGTTAAAATTGAAAGCAAGCTTGTAATTCCCGCGCTTGGCGCGTCAAAAAACAGTAAAACTGCGGTTATTTGCGCCGATTTAAGCGGAATTTGCGCCGATATAGGCATTTTAAAGCCGAATGACTATTCCGCTGATTTGTATAAGCTGAATGAAGGCTTCGGCGGGCAAAAATTCTTGTTTTTACCGCCCTTTATGACAGGCACGGAAGCAGAAAAAATTATACCCGTTGTCGAAAGCTTTGACGGAATATATTGCGACGGACTTTACGGCATAAAGCTTGCCGAACAGTTAAACAAGCCGTTTTTCGCGGGCTGTGGACTTAATTTATCAAATAATATCGATATTTTGCTTTGCAATGCGGAATATATTGCGCTGTCAAAGGAGCTTACGCTGGAAGAGGCGCAGCCGCTTTCAACGCAAAGCGCGTTCTTTCTTACTGCGGGCAACATTAAGGTCATGGATTTGATATACTGCCCGTTCGGGAAAAAGTGCAAAAGCTGTGATAAGCGGAACGTTTATACGCTTACAGACGAAAACGGCAGAAAATTCCCATTGCGTAGATACAAAATCGACGGGAATTGTCGTTTTGAGGTATATAACTGCGCAAATCTGGTCAGCTCGCAGAATTTCTGCGGCGCGTTGTTCGATTTTTCGCTTGAAGAAAATGCGGCTATTCCGCTTGCCATGCGCGGCAATACGGAAAAATTAAAGGCGCACTATAACGGCAATTATACGCGCGGGCACACGGTTAAGCCCGTTTTATAAAAAATGGATAATAAAAGCATTGAAAAACTTGAACTTAATAAAATTCTTGCGCAGACGGCGGAGCTTTGCTCGCTTGAAGGCGGTAAAGCAATAATAAAGGGCTGTCTGCCGTCCGTGGATATGTCGGAGGTGCGGCGCAGGCTGTCGCTGACGTTTGAATGCGACAGACTTTTATACGTCCACGGCACGGGCAAAATTGAACAGTTTTGCAATATGTCGGAGGAGCTTACCCGTGCGGAAAAAGGCTCGGCGCTGTCTTGCGGTGAGCTGCTTAACGCGGCGGCGCTGCTACGCTCTGCGAGAATAGCCTATGAAAGCGTTGAAAAGGTCAACGACGAACAAATTATATTGCTTAAAGGGCTTACCGCACGCTTGTATTTCGATAAGGGGCTTGAAGCTGATATAACGGATAAAATTCTTTCGCCCGATTCCGTAAGCGATTTTGCAAGCGATAGGCTGTATTCCATAAGGCAAAGGATAAAAAGCCTTAACGAGCGTATCCGTTCGCGTCTGTCGGAATACGTTTCGGGTAAGGACGCCGATTATTTGCAGGACGGCATAGTAACGATTAGAAACGACAGATACGTTATTCCCGTCAAGGCAGAGCATAAAAGCCGCGTCCGCGGGTTTGTTCACGACCGTTCCAAAACGGGCGCAACGTTTTTTATCGAACCAGAATATATTCTTGAACTGAATAACGAGCTTATCGCGCTTTCAATCGACGAAAAGGAAGAGGTTGAAGCGATTTTGCGCTCGCTGTCAAAGCGGCTTGGCGCAATGTCTGCGCAGCTTCGCACAGACGGCGAAATTCTTGCAGAGCTTGACGCGTTGTATGCAATCGCCGAATACTGCTATAAAAATAAATGCGTTCAACCTAAGGTCAATAACCGCGGCTATATCAATATAATCAAGGGCAGACACCCCTTGATAGAAAAGGGTAAGGCTGTGCCCGTTTCCGTAGAGCTGGGTGCGGATTACAATTTTTTACTGCTTTCGGGCGCGAATACGGGCGGCAAAACGGTTACGCTTAAAATGACGGGGTTGTTTTGTCTTATGGCAGCCTGCGGCTTCTTTATTCCCGCCGCAGAGGGCAGCTCGGTTGCGGTATTCGACGGAATTTTCTGCGACGTCGGCGACAGTCAGAGCATTGAAGAAAGTCTTTCCACATTTTCCTCGCATATAGTCAACGTTATAGACATATGCAACAATGCGGACGGCAACAGCCTTGTGCTTATAGACGAGCTTGGCGGCGGCACCAACCCCGACGAGGGGCAGGCGATTGCAAAGGCTGTTGTAAAGCATTTGCTGGACTGCGGCGCAAGGGGAATAGTGACAACCCACTTCACGCCGTTGAAGGAGTTTGCCTATTCCGTACGCGGCATAGAAAATGCAAGTATGGAATTCGATTCCGATACCTTAAAGCCGCTTTACAGCATAAAAATCGGTCTGCCGGGTGCAAGTAACGCGCTTGCAATTTCGCGCAGACTTGGAATGAGCGCGGAAATTCTTAAAACAGCGGAGGGCTATCTTTCGGACGGCGCAAGAAGCTTTGAAAATGTTGTCCGCCGTGCGGAGGAAAGCCGTATCGAAGCCGAGCGCAGGCTTGCGGAAATAAGCGGAATGGAAGCCGAATGGCGGGAAAAGCTTAAAAATATTAACGCGCAGCTTGAAGAGCTGAATAAGGAAAGGGAAAAAATAAACCGCTCGGCACGGAGCGAAAGCAGAAGAATTATTAACGAACGCACCGAACAAGCCGAAGAAATGCTTGCGCAGATTGAAGAAATTTTTAAAAAGGCAGAGCTTACGCAAGCCGACCTAATTGCCGCGCGAACGCTTAAAAACAGATTGCAGGATATTGCATACGACGAAGAAAACGAGCGCGCGCAGATTAACGATTATATACAAGCGACTGCGGAAAATTTAAAGGTCGGGCTAAGCGTTTATATAAGACCTATGGACTGTCGCGGACAGATTGTAAGCTTTTCCGCAAGGAAGGGTGAGGCAGAGGTCGCTTGCGGAAGCCTTAAAATGCACGTTAAAATTTCGGACATATCAATTATCGGAGAGGCTGCAGAAGCTAAAAAGCCCGATAAAATCAAGGTTATTAAGCGGTTGCCCGTATCAAAGCCTTTGCTTGAAATAAACGTGCTCGGTATGACCGTGCCCGAGGCGCTGTACGAGGTGGACAATTTTATCGACAGCGCGGTAACAGATAACCTCGAAGAAATCAAGGTAATCCACGGCGTGGGTACAGGCAAACTGAAAAAGGCCATTGCCGAGCATCTTAAAAGGCATAAAAACGTGGAAAGCTTCCGCCTTGGCAATTACGGCGAGGGCGAAACAGGCGTAACCTTTATTAAGCTTAAATAGTCAAGTTAAGCCTTAAAGCGTAATATTATATAAATAGTATTTTGTTTTAGAGGTAAACTAAATTGAAGAAGGGCAAAATTTTTTCCGTTTTGACAAACTGCGCGCTTATGGCGGTTGTGCTTGCCGTGTCGCTTGTCGGATATTTCAGCGGCGGCGCAAGGGCGGTTTCCTACGAAAATACAAATTTGTATTACGGCGGCAAAGAGGGCAGCGAGGCGGTAAGCTTGACGTTCAATGTGTATGAGAACACCGAAAACGTGAAAAGAATTATGGATACTCTGGACGAATACGGCGCAACCGCAACGTTTTTTATAGGCGGCTGCTGGGCGGACGACAACGTCGACTGCGTAAGGGAAATTTACAATCGCGGGTTCGAGCTGGGCAGTCACGGGTATTTTCATAAGGACCATTCCAAGATGAGCTATGAGGCAAATCTTGAAGAAATCCGCCCCAGCGTAAAAATTCTTGAAATGATTTGCGGCAAAAAGGTAACGCTATTCGCGCCGCCCTCGGGCGCTTTTTGCGAAAATACGCTATCCGCTTGCGCCCAGCTGGATATGAGTGTTATAATGTGGAGCAGAGATACCATCGACTGGCGGGATAAAAGCGTTGATTTGATAGTAAAGCGCGCAACCGAAAATCTGAAAAACGGAGAGTTCATTCTTATGCACCCCAAGGACGTGAGTTGCGAGGCTCTTCCGAAAATATTAACTTACATAAGAGAAAACGGGCTGAAAACCGCAACGGTTTCTCAGAATTTAGGAGAATAATGGTACATTTTAAACAATTCGATAACGGATTAAGACTTGTTGTTAACCAAATGTCCGGACTTATGTCCGTAACTATGGGCATACTCGTGCATACGGGCGCCTCGGTGGAAAGCGATAAAGAGGACGGAATTTCGCATTTTATCGAGCATATGATGTTCAAGGGCACCAAAAAGCGCACTGCATTCAAAATTTCCGACGAAATGGATAGAATCGGCGCGCAGATGAACGCATTTACGGGTAAGGATTTGACCTGCTATTATGCCAAGTCTACTACGGGGCATGCAGAGGAAGCGTTTGAAATTCTTGCGGATTTGTTTTTGAACAGTACCTTTCCAGAGGACGAAATGTCGCGCGAAAAGGGCGTAATAATCGAAGAAATAAACATGAACGAGGACACGCCCGACGATTTGTGCCTCGATATGCTTTCTCGCGCGTATTACGGCGAGCGCGGCTACGGCAGAAATATTTTAGGCCCGCGCAAAAACGTTGAGGGCTTTACCCGCGACGACATAAAAGGCTATATGCAAAGGCGTTACTGCTCCGACAATATCGTTATATCCATGGCGGGCAATATCGATATTAATATTGCCGAGGCAATGGTGGAAAAGTACTTTGCGGGAATACAGAAATGCTGTTGCAGCAAAACCGACGTCAAGGTGGAATTGCAGGCAAAATCACTTTATAAAACCAAGGATATAGAGCAGGTGCATATCGGTATTGCTTTTCCCTCTGTCAAGCGGTACGACAAGCTTTTCGACGCGACGCAGATAATGAACGCAATTCTCGGCGGAAGCATGTCCTCGAGATTGTTCCAGACCGTGAGAGAGGAGTTAGGGCTTGCGTATACAGTGTATTCTTATATTTCAACCTATTGCGAAACGGGCACGCTTGCGGTGTATGCGGGTGTGAATGCGGAAAAATATAAGCAGTCTGCCGAGGCTATTTACAGCTGCGTAAACGATTTAAGGAAGAAAAACATTTCGGAAGAGGAATTTTTGCGCGGTAAGGAGCAGCTTATTTCCTCGCAGATTTTTGCACAGGAAAGCACAAGCTCGCAAATGCTGTTATTCGGTAAAGAGCTGTTGTATCGCGGCAGAGTATACAATTTCGAGGACAGAGTGAACAAAATTTCCTCGGTAACCTTAAAGGACGTGCTTGACGCTATAGACGTCAACTTCGACGATAAATACAAGGCGGTATCGCTTGTAGGCGCGGTGGACAAGCCGTTAGCGTAATGGGTGAAATTAAATACGGCTTCGAGCCTGTTTACGGTAAAGACAGTAAACTGCTTATTTTAGGCAGCTTTCCTTCCGTAAAAAGCAGACAAATAGATTTTTATTACGGCAACCGACAAAATAGATTCTGGAAAACCGTCTGCGGCTTTTTCGGGGAAGAGGTTCCTGAAGCAACCGAGGACAAAAAGCAGTTTTTATTCCGCCGTAAAATTGCGCTGTGGGATATAGTGACCGAGTGCGAAATAGTCGGCTCTCAGGATTCCACAATAAAAAATTTCAAAACGGCAGATATAAAAAAGCTGTTGCAAAACTCGCAAATAAGCTTTATAATAATTAACGGCGGCACGGCTTTTTACATTTTCGAAAAGCAGTTTGCGGATATAGGCGTTCCGTATATAAAACTGCCCTCCACAAGCCGCGCCAATACCCGTTTTTCAAAAGAGGAATGGCACAATGCTCTATCACGAGTTTTTAGAGGAGCTTAAAGGCTTTGCCGACGAAAGCTATAAGGCTTTTCATAAAAAGCTGTTAAATAACGACGCGGTAAACGTTATCGGCGTACGAATTCCGCAGCTGAGAGTCCTTGCAAAAAAATACAAGTCGGAGGTTGAAACGCTTTTGACCTTCCCCGACGAGTATTACGAGGTAACCTTTGTAAAGCTTACGGTCGTTGCGCTGTTGCCGTATGAAAAATTTATTCGGTACGTTGACGGCTGTGTCGGATTAATCGATAACTGGGCAACCTGCGACTGCTTTGCGCCCAAGTGCATTAAAAAGCACAAGGACGAGTTTCTGTTTTACATATATTCTTATCTGAATAACGGCGGCGAATTTTATCAGCGGTTTGCACTTACGACGCTTTTACATTTCTATGTTGAGGAAAAGTACCTGCAACAGATTTTCAGCATTTTGCAGGAGAGCATTGATACGGATTTGTATTATGTGCATATGGCGGCGGCATGGTTGCTTGCCGAAATGCTTGTAAAATTCTACGGCGATACGGTCGAATTTATAAAATCTGACTTGACAGATAATTTTCTTGATAAAAAAACTCATAACAAAGCTATACAGAAGGCTTGCGAAAGCTACAGACTTTCTGACGAACAAAAAACATATTTAAAAGGTTTAAAGAGATAATATGGAAATTTCACAACAGTTAACCGACGAATTCAAGCTCCGCGCCGACCACGTTCAGAACATTTTAAAGCTTTTGGACGAGGGCAATACAATTCCCTTTATCGCGCGTTACCGCAAGGAAATGACGGGCGCGATAGACGACCAGATTTTGCGCGCGTTAAACGACAGATACGAATACCTTAAAAACCTTGAAAAGCGCAAGCAGGAGGTTGCCAACGCCATAACCGAGCAAGGCAAAATGACGGAGGAAATTCAGGCTGCGATAGACGGCGCGCAGACCATGACGGAAATAGAGGACGTCTACCGTCCGTTCAAGCAAAAGAAAAAGACGCGCGCCTCCGTTGCAATCGAAAAGGGCTTGCAACCGCTTGCGGAGTTTATTCTGGCGCAGAACGGCGACCCTTATGCCGAGGCGGAAAAGTACATAGACGAGGAAAAGGGCGTAAAGACCGTTGCCGACGCAATAAACGGCGCAAAGGATATTATTGCGGAAATAATTTCCGACAATGCCGAGCTGCGCAAAAAACTGCGTTCTTTGCTTGAAAATCACGGCGAAATGCAGGTAAAAATGGTCAAGGACGACGGAAAAGGCACATATGCGATGTATGCAGACTATGCCGAGCTTATTCCCGAAATCAAAAACCACAGAATTCTTGCCGTCAACCGCGGCGAAAAAGAGGAATGTCTTAAAGTCAAAATTTATTTCGACCCCGACATTGCAAAGCGCGTTTGCTGTGCAAAGTACGTCCACAGCAGCGGCGACTGCGCAAGGCTTATAACCGAGGCGGCGGACGACGGTTACGACAGACTTATTCAGCCCTCAATCGAGCGCGAAGTCCGCGCAATTTTAACAGACAGAGCAAGCGAGCAGGCAATTAAAATGTTCGAGGTAAATCTTCGCCCTCTGCTTTTACAGCCGCCCGTAAAGGGCAAGGTAACCTTGGGCTTAGACCCCGGCTACCGCACAGGCTGTAAGGTTGCAGTAGTTGACGAAACGGGCAAGGTGCTTGATACGGGCGTTATTTATCCCGTTCCGCCCAAAAATAAAATCGAAGAAGCAAAGCAGACGGTAAAGGCGCTGATTGCCAAGCATAACGTTGACATTATTTCGATAGGCAACGGCACAGCAAGCAAGGAAACGGAAATATTCGTAGCCGAGCTGTTGAAGGAGGTTACGCGCCCCGTAGCCTATGCAGTTGTTAACGAGGCGGGCGCCAGCGTTTATTCGGCAAGCCCCTTGGCAGTTGAGGAGTTCCCTGACTTTGACGTAACTCTGCGCTCCGCAGTTTCGATTGCAAGAAGATTGCAAGACCCCTTAGCCGAGCTTATAAAAATCGACCCCAAGTCGATAGGCGTAGGACAATATCAGCACGATATGGACAAAAAGCGGCTTGACGGCGTTTTGGGCGGCGTTTTGGAGGACTGCGTTAACAGCGTCGGCGTTGATTTAAATACCGCAAGCGTTTCGCTTTTGAAGTACGTTGCGGGACTTAACAGCGGTATCGCAAAAAATATCGTTTTATACCGTGAGGAAAACGGAAAATTTACTGCGCGCAGTCAGCTTCTGAAGGTTTCCAAGCTTGGCGCTAAGGCGTACGAGCAGTGCGCGGGCTTTTTGCGCATTCCCGATGGCAAAAACATAATGGATAATACGGCGGTTCACCCCGAATCCTACAAAAAGGCTGAAAAATTACTTGCTTTATTCGGCTATACCGATGCGGACGTAAGGGGTAAAAAGCTTGGCGAGCTTGCGGCGAAGGTTAAGGCGTACGGCGAGGCGAATGCGGCGCAGGAATGCGGGCTGGACGTTGCCACAATGAACGATATTATATCCGAGCTTGTAAAGCCCGGCAGAGATATCCGCGACAGTTTGCCGCAAAGACAGCTCCGCCGCGATATTCTGGGCATAGAGGACTTGTCCGTCGGTATGGAAATCGAGGGCACCGTCCGCAACGTTACCGACTTCGGCGCGTTTGTGGATATAGGCGTGCATCAGGACGGGCTTGTGCATATTTCCGAAATTACCGACAGATTTATAAGGCACCCTTCGGACGTGCTTAAAGTAGGTCAGCAGGTTAAGGCGGTAATTATCAGCCTCGATAAGCAAAAGCAGAGAATAGGACTTTCGTTAAAGCAGGTCAAAAAACAAGCGAATTGACTTGACAACGGATAATTAATTATTTAAAATTAAAATCAAAGATTAAGGAGATTTACATTATTATGTTTGAACAAGTAGCGGAAATTCTTGCTAATCAGCTTGGCATTTCAAAGGATAAGGTTACGCTTGAAAGCGAAATTATAAAGGACCTGGGCGCGGACTCTCTGGACGTGTTCGAGCTGTTGATGGCTTTGCAGGACGAAACCGGTAAAACCATTCCCGACGATAAAATTACAACGCTTAAAACGGTTGGCGACGTTGTAAACGTGCTTGAAACTCTTTAAATTTTTGAATATAAAAAAGAGGAGCGGCGAACTGAAATTCAGTTCGCCGCTCCTTACTTATTAAACAATAATATTTATAAGCCTTTTGGGTACGAGAATAAATTTTTTGATTTGCTTTCCCTCTAAAAGGGGGGCAATTTCCGCGTGTTTTTTGACAAGCTCCTCGATTTCATTTGCGGGCATATCCGCGGGAACGGTAATTTTGGTTTTTATTCTGCTGTTAAGCTGTACGGCGTATTCGAACATATCCTCGCCGCATTTTGCATTGTCGTATTCGGGCCATTTTTCATATGCGATTGTGCCTTTGTGCCCCAAAGCAGTAGTCCAGATTTCTTCGGTAATAAACGGAATTACGGGGTTTAAAAGTTTAATCAGTCCTTCCGCATATTCAAGTGGAAAGCTGTTTCCGTCCGAAATTTCCTTGTAAACTGCGTTTACGAAAATCATCATCTGCGAAATTGCGGTATTGATTTTTACGTTTTCGTAATCCTCGGTAACCTTTTTAACCGTCTGATGGTATATTTTTTTAAGGCTTTTGTTGGCGGAAGGGGAAATAACGTTCAGCTCGCAGTAAATTCTGTGAATTCTGTCCACAAACTTCTTTACACCCTCGATATTCGCGGTAGACCATGGCTTGTTATCGGTAATCGGCCCCATGAACATTTCATACATTCTCAAAACGTCCGCGCCGAATTTTTCTATTATATCGTCTGGGTTAATAACGTTACCGAGCGATTTGGACATTTTATTGCCGTCCTCGCCCAAAATCAGCCCCTGATGCACAAGCTTTTTGAAAGGCTCCTTATAAGGCACAAGCCCCTTGTCAAACAAGAAATTATTCCAGAAGCGGGAGTAGAGCAAATGACCTACAAGGTGCTCCTTACCGCCCATATAAAAATCTACGGGCAGCCAGTGTTTCAAAAGCTCGTAATTTGCAAATTCCTTGTCATTGTGCGGGTCGCAGTACCTTAAAAAATACCAGCTCGAACCCGCCGAACCGGGCATTGTGGTCGTTTCGCGCTTGCCTTTAACTCCGTTTATCGTTACATTGACCCAATTCTGTGCGTTTTCAAGGGGAGCGTTGCCGCCGCGCGCCTTATAATCATCCATTTCGGGCAGAACAAGGGGTAGTTCGCTGTCTTCAAGTATAACCGTTTCGCCGTTTTCAAGGTGAATTACGGGCAAGGGCTCGCCCCAATAGCGCTGACGTGCGAATATCCATTCTCGGAGCTTATATGTTACGGCTTTTTTGCCGAGTTTATTTTCTTCAAGCCAGACAAGCATTTTTTCAATAGCCTGTTGCTTGTTCAAGCCGTTCAAAAAATCGGAATTGATATGCAGTCCGTCCTGCGTATAGGCTTCCTTTGAAACGTCGCCGCCTTCAAGAACGGGGATAATTTCAATGCCGAATTTTTTTGCAAATTCATAATCGCGCGTATCGTGCGCGGGCACGGCCATTATCGCGCCCGTGCCGTAGGAGGTAAGAACGTAATCGGAAATATACACGGGAATTTTTTTGCCGTTTGCGGGATTAATTGCGTATGCGCCTGTAAACGCGCCCGTTTTTTCCTTGTTGAGCTCTGTGCGCTCCATATCCGACTTGCTTGCGCATGCCTTTTTATAAGCTTCTATTGCCGTTTTTTGTGCGGGTGTTGTAATTTCGTCCACAAGCTTGTGCTCGGGCGCCAAAACGCAGTAGGTAGCGCCGAAAAGCGTATCGCAGCGGGTTGTGAATACGGTAAAGGACTTGTTCGTCCCGTCAACTTTAAAGTCTATTTTTGCGCCGATGGATTTACCTATCCAGTTTCTCTGCGCAATTTTCGAAGGCTCGCTCCAATCGATTTCGTCAAGCCCTTCAAGCAGACGCTCTGCATACTTGTTGATATCTATTACCCATTGCTTCATATTTTTGCGGACAACGGGATAGCCGCCGCGCTCGCTTTTGCCGTCAATAATTTCGTCGTTTGCAAGCACGGTGCCAAGCTCCTCGCACCAGTTTACGGGCGTTTCAACATAGCGCGCAAGACCGTCCTTTAAAAGCTGCTTGAATATCCACTGCGTCCATTTATAGTAGGAAGGGTCGCAGGTTGAAATGGTCTGGTCCCAGTCGTAGGAAAGCCCCAGCATTTTAAGCTGAGCCGTAAAGGTTGCAATGTTCTTCTGAGTGAAACCGTCGGGATTGTTGCCGGTTTTTATTGCGTATTGTTCGGCGGGCAGACCGAAGCTGTCAAAGCCGATAGGGTGCAGTACGTTGTAGCCCTGCATTCTTTTCATTCTTGCAACAATGTCCGTTGCGGTGTAGCCCTCGGGGTGTCCTACGTGCAGTCCCGCGCCAGAGGGATAGGGGAACATATCCAGAATGTAATATTTGGGCTTTGAAAAATCATACAAATCGGTATGAAAGGTTTTCTGCTTATCCCAGTAAGCTATCCATTTTTTTTCAATTTTGTTAAAATTCGTGTAAGCCATAATTATAACCTTTAATTAAATATAGAAATATTATAACTTTTTGTAACTGAAATGGCAAATATTTTTACTTAAAAAGCCTTCTAATATTGTTGACAAACGGCGGTTTTTATAATAATATTTAGTTGCTTGAAAAAAGACAAGTACCGCTTGCAGAAGCTTACAGAGAGTGCGGGGCGCTGAAATCCGCATAGCGTTCACGGGAGAGGGAAACCGCTTTTGATAAATTCGGGCACATTTAAAGCGGTCTTTGCGGCTTGCAAAGGCAATTAAGGTGGAACCGCGCATTTTTTATGATTTTGCGTCCTTAAACGATTAGCTTCGTTTAAGGACTTATTTTTTTAGGAGAGTAACTTATGGAAATTTTACTTTTGAACGGCGATACTCTGGAAGTTGAAGAAGGCGCAACCTGCTTGCAGGCGGCGCAAAAAATCAGCGATGGACTTGCAAGGAACGCAGTAGCGGCAAAAATCAACGGCGTGCTTTGCGATTTATCCAAAAAGCTTGCACAGGGCGATAAGCTTGAAATCGTAACTTTAAAAGACAAAGAGGGGCTTGAAGTCTACCGTCATACCTGCGCGCATGTGCTTGCTCAGGCAATCAAAAATATTTACCCTACCTGCAAGCTTGCAATAGGTCCCGTAATCGATAACGGCTTTTATTACGATATAGATTTCAACACGCCGATAACGCAGGACGATTTTGCCAAAATCGAAAGCGAAATGAACAAAATCATAAAGGCAAAAACTCCGATAGAGCGCTTCGAACTTCCCCGCGCGGAGGCCTTGAAGCTTATGAAGAAGTACAAGGAAAGCTACAAGGCAGAGCTTATAAACGACTTGCCCGAGGACGCCGTCATATCCTTTTACAAGCAAGGCACCTTCACCGACCTTTGCCGCGGTCCGCATTTGCCGAATACCGGCAAAATAAAGGCGTTCAAGCTTGTTTCAATCTCCGGCTCGTATTGGCGCGGAAACGAGAAAAACAAGATGCTTACGCGCATTTACGGCGTTGCCTTTGCAAAAAAGGACGAAATGGACGCTTATTTTCAGATGCTTGAAGAAGCGAAAAAGCGCGACCACATAAAGCTCGGCAAGGAATTAAAGCTTTTCGCGCTTTTGAACGAGGGCAAAGGCTTTCCCTTCTTTCTGCCGAACGGCATGGTGCTTAAAAATACGCTTGTAGATTTCTGGCGCGATTTGCACCGCAGAGAGGGCTACGTAGAAATTCAGACGCCCATTATCCTTACAAGAAGCCTTTGGGAAAATTCCGGTCACTGGGACCACTATAAGGACAACATGTATACCACCAAAATCGACGGCGAGGACTGTGCGGTTAAGCCTATGAACTGCCCCGGCGGTATGCTTGTATATAAAAACTCCCCGCACAGCTATAAGGATTTGCCCTTGAGGGTTGCGGAAATGGGGCTTGTGCACAGACACGAAAAGAGCGGTCAGCTTCACGGACTTTTCCGCGTGCGCTGCTTTACGCAGGACGACGCGCATATTTTTATGCTACCCGAGCAGATTAAGGACGAAATTATGGGCGTTGTAAAGCTTACCGACCGCATTTATAAGCAGTTCGGCTTTAAATATAAGGTAGAGCTTTCCACCAGACCCGAAAACAGCATGGGCAGCGAGGAGGATTGGAATACCGCAACGGCGGCTTTACAGGCAGCTCTTGAGGAAATGCAGATAGAGTACGAAATCAACGAGGGCGACGGTGCGTTCTACGGACCCAAAATCGACTTCCATTTGCAGGACAGCATAGGCAGGACGTGGCAGTGCGGAACAATTCAGCTCGACTTCCAGATGCCTCAGCGGTTCGAGCTGGAATACGTCGGCGAGGACGGACTTAAACACCGTCCGATAATGATTCACCGCGCAATTTTCGGTTCGATTGAAAGATTTATCGGCATTCTTATAGAGCATTTTGCGGGCAAATTCCCCTTGTGGCTTGCGCCCGTGCAGGTAAAAATTCTGCCTATCACAGACAGAACCTTGCCCTATGCAGAGGAAATTGCAGAAAAGCTGCTTGATTTGGGGATTCGTTGCGAGGTTGACAAGCGCAACGAAAAAATCGGCTATAAAATAAGAGAAGCTAAAATGGACAAGGTGCCTTATGTGCTTGTAGTCGGCGACAAGGAGCTGGAAGAGCACACCGTGAACGTGAACAAGCGCGGAGTGGAAGAAAAGACGACGGTTGCGCTTGACGAATTTATTTCTATGGCGCTTGCGCAGATAGCGGAAAAAGTAATTTTTTAATAAAATCCGTTCAAAACGTTTGACATTTTACGCAAACACGGTTAATATATTATCGTTAAAGCAAAGGCTAACCCTTTCGCCGTGCGATTGATTGTTCGGCAGATAATGATTTTAAAGCGTAGATATGCGCTGAAATTGTTTCGGGTAGCTTTTGCTATCCGAAATTTTTTTCGCAACAAAAAGAGAGAGGTATTTAATTATTAAGGACTTGTATTTTATTAACGAGTCGATTCGCGACAGAGAGGTAAGGGTTATCGCCGCAGACGGTACCATGCTGGGAGTAATGTCCGGTCGCGAAGCTCAGCGTCTTGCCAACGAGGCAGAACTCGATTTGGTGAAAATTTCTCCCAATGCAAATCCGCCCGTATGCAAAATTATGGACTATTCCAAATTCAAGTACGAGCAGGCAAAGCGCGAAAAAGAAAACCGCAGAAACCAGACTGTGGTCGAGGTAAAGGAAATACGCCTTTCTATGACTATTGACGTGGGCGATATTGCGGTAAAAACAAAGCAGTGCTTAAAGTTTTTGGAAGCGGGCAACAAGGTCAAGGTTTCCATTAGAATGAAGGGCCGCGAAAATTCACGTTCCTATCAGGGCGTTAAGGTTATGCAGGACTTTTTCGAGGGATTGGGCGGTAAAGCCGTTCAGGACAAAAAGCCTACGACCGAGGGCAGAAGCATAACTATGTTTTTATCGCCCGCGAAAGAAGCTAAAAATCAATAAGTAAAATATTCAAATTTTGGAGGACAATATATATGCCTAAGCAGAAATCACACAGCGGCAGCAAAAAGCGCTTTTGGCTGACTTCCACCGGCAAGGTAAAAAGACCCCACGGCGGAAAGAACCACAAGGCTGAAACGAAAAACAGAAAAAGAAAGAGAAACCTGCGTAAGGTTACGCTTGTTTCGACTACGCAGGAATCCAACGTAAAGGCAATGATTCCTTATAAGGGTTAATAGGAGAGTGTTAAATTATGCGTATTAAAAGAACAGTAAACGCTTTAAAGAAGCGCAGAAAGATATTCCGCCTTGCAAAAGGCTATTTCGGCAACAAATCCAAGTCCTACAGAATTGCCCGCGAGGCAGTTATGAAGTCCCTGAACTATGCGTATATCGGAAGAAGGCTTAGAAAGCGCGATTTACGCAGTCTGTGGATTGCACGTATTAACGCTGCGGCAAGAATTAACGGACTTTCTTATTCCAAATTTATGCACGGACTTAAATCTGCGGGCATCGAGCTTAACAGAAAAGTACTTGCAGAGCTTGCCGTTAACGACGCGGCGGCTTTTACCGCACTCGCTGAAAAGGCGAAAGCAGCTTTATAAGTCTAATTTTAAGCCTTAAATTCTAAGGCTTAATTTTTTATATGGTAATTACTTCCAAATCAAATCCGTTAATCAAGGATATTATCAAGCTGTCTGGTGACAGAAAATACCGCAGAGCGGCGGGACTGTTTGTTGTTGAAGGCTTAAAGCCCGTCACGGAATGTATAAATTCCGACTGTATAATAGAAAGAATTGTCTGCCGCGAGGATATGCTTGATAACTTTCCGCAAGCCGTTGCCGTCAGCGAAGGCGTTTTTGATGCGATTTCCACGGAAAAAGCGCCGCAAGGCGTGCTTGCTTTGGTGCATATGCCGCAAAACAAGGCGGACAAGCCGCAAGGCAGCTGTCTTTTGCTGGATAGAATTCAGGACCCCGGCAATCTGGGTACGATTATACGCACGGCAAACGCCGCGGGCTATGACGAGCTGTATCTGATTAACTGTACGGACGCGTATTCGCCCAAGGCAGTGCGCGCCAGCATGAGCGGAATTTTCTTCGTAAAAATTTACGAATGCACCGCCGAAGAGGTTTTCTGTGCGCTTTCCGGCGTTCCGCTGATTTGCGCGGATATGGACGGGGAAAATATTTTTGCCTTTACTCCGCCGGAAAAATACTGCCTTTGCATAGGTAACGAGGGCGGCGGAATAAGCGACGAGGTAATGAATAAATCGCAGTATAAGGTTAAAGTGCCTATGCGCGATAGCTGTGAAAGCTTGAATGCGGCTATTTCCGCGGGGATAGCTATGTATCAGCTTAAAAATTCACTTTTAAGAGGTTAAAACAATGTCAGGACATTCAAAATGGCACAATATACAGGCAAAAAAGGGTAAAACGGACGCAGCGCGCGCGGCGGTATTCACAAAAATAGGCAGAGAGCTTGCTGTTGCCGCAAAGGGCAATCCCAATCCCGACACAAACTCCAAGCTTGCCGACGTAATCGCCAAGGCAAAAGCGGCGAACATGCCTAACGAAAATATCAAGCGCTCGATTGCCAAGGCGGCGGGCGAGCTTGGCGACAAGGACTATAAGGAGCTTACCTACGAGGGCTACGGCGTAGGTGGTGCAGCGGTTATTATCAAAACGCTTACCGACAACGTTAACAGAACTGCGGGCGATATCCGTGCGGCAATGTCCAAATGCGGCGGTCAGATGGGTGCAACGGGCTGCGTTTCGTATATGTTTGACAATAAGGGCGTATTTGTAATCGAGCGTACTGTTGCGCTTGACGAGGATACTATGATGGAATACTGCCTTGAAGCCGAGGCGGACGATTACGTTGTAGAGGACGACCTTTACGAGGTTTATACAACTCCCGAAAAGTGGTCGGAAGCGCGTAAATATTTCGAGGATAAGGGCGTAACGTTCCTTGAAGCAGAAATAAAAATGCTTCCGCAGAACTATATCTCTCTTGATGCGGACAAGCTTGCAACATTCCTTAAAATGCTTGATAAGCTTGAAGAGCTTGACGACGTTCAGTCGGTTTATCATAATGTAGAGCTTCCCGACGAGGAATAAATTTAATTACAGCAATAATTTTGTCCGATATTTTTTAATATCGGACTTTTTTTGTATAAAAAAGCTTATATAACCCAAAATATTTGTACAAGCGGAAACGCTTTCATATATATTGTCCCTCCGTTGAAACGCCCGTACGCGTTTTTGCGGCGGGCGGGGGAGTATTCGCATAAATTGCGGGTACTCCCTATGTATTTTTGCGGCGGGTGCAAAATAGAATATACTATGCGAAAAATCAAAAAACCAAAGCACTTGCTTAATATATTTTGCTTTGCATTGCTTGCGGCAATAATAATATCTGCACCATTTACCGCTGCACGAATGGGAAAAACCTCCGCAGAGCAGTATAACGGAATGACCGTTTTGAATATTTGGCAGATTGACAGCTTCGAGGGTGGGAAGGGCTCTCGAGCGGAGTATCTTAAAGGCATAGGTGCGGAGTTTACAAAGCAGAATTCTTGCTATATTAAGGTTACTGCCGTAACGGCAGACGCCGCAAGAGACAACTTAAAATCGGGAGCCGCTCCCGACCTTATTTCATACGGCGCGGGAATGTACGGCATAGAAGGCTACATAACCGCTCAAAAGCCATACTACTGTTGGTGCAATGGCGGATATTGCTTTTTGACAACAGACGAAAACGCGGATTTTGCGGATATTTCAATCAAAAATACCGTAATAAATATGGGGACGGATAATTTATCCGGCGCGGCGGCATTGCTGTGCGGCATAAAAGGCGCAAAAAGCGAGAAACCGACGGGTGCGTACGTTGATTTGATTAACGGAAAATATAAATATTTGTTAGGCACGCAGAGGGACATTTTTAGACTGAAAACCCGCGGGGTTGCCTTCAAAATTAGGCCCGTTACAGAATTTAACGATTTATATCAGAATATCTCGGTAACGGCAAGCAATGCCAAGCAAAAAGCACAGGCGCAGAAATTTATAGAATTCCTTCTATCCAAAAGCGCAACAGTGAATAAAATCGGTCTTTTAAGCGCGGGAAATGATTTGTATGACGACGAAATGCACGCTATGGAACGGCTTAACTACGAATGTAAGCTGGTTTCACCCATAGGTAAGCAGACAAAAACGGAAATTGAAAACGCCATAGCAAGCGGCGACATAAAATTGCTGAAAAATTTCCTCAATTAATTGAAAAAAAGATAATTTAATGGTATTATATATAGGAGAGCGGCTTGCTTTACGATAATTTCAGTAATAACGGACTTGACGGCATTTTATGCGAACAGAATATGCCGCTCGGTAGCTATACAACCTACGGTTTGGGAGGGGAGGTAAAGCGCATCTATTTTCCTAAAACCGAAGAGGAAGTCGCCGCGGTTTTCAAATACTTGAATGACGGCGGAGAAAAATTTTTTGTACTTGGTAACGGGTCGAATGTTCTTGCCGCCGACGGTGACATAGATTATACAGTAATCTGTACAAAATATCTTAGCGGAATTATTGAAAAAGACAACAGTCTTTACTGTTTAAGCGGTACAACCGTAAAACAATTGCTTGATTTTTGCTTGCAAAAGCAAATAGGCGGCTTTGAATATCTTGCGGGTATCCCCGCAACAGTTGGCGGGCTTGCGCTAATGAATGGCGGAATACCCGAAAAGCATATTTCTGAGGATATTATCTCAGTCAGCATTTTTGACGGAAATTTTAAGGATTTACCTAATGAAAAGTGTAAATTTGGCAATAAGCATAGTACTATGTGTGACATAAATGCTATTATTGTAGGAGTAAATTTGTCGAAAAACGCCGTTCCCCGTGAAGCAGTCAAGGAAAATATTAAAAAATATCTTTTAAAAAGACGGCGCCAGCCCGCAGGGAAAAGCTGCGGCTGCGTATTCAAAAATCCTCCAAACCAAAGCGCGGGCAAATTAATTGATGAGGCGGGGTTGAAGGGCTGTAAAATCGGCGGGGCAGAGGTTTCCTTAAAGCATGCGAACTTTATAATTAACCGTGGCGGCACGGCTGCCGATGTTTACAGGTTAATTAAGCTAGTCAAGCGCAAGGTGTTCGAATTTTGCGGTGTTCTGCTTGAGGAAGAGGTTATTTACATAGGTGAATTCAATGATTTTGACAGCTGATTATCATACGCACACGCCGTACTCCCACGGCAAAAACACCGTTCTTGAAAACGCTCAGGCCGCAAAAAAGCTTGGACTTAAACAGCTTGCTATTACCGACCATGGCTTTAATCACCTGCTTTTCGGCTTAAAACGCAAGGTTTTATCCGATTTGCGGGACGAGATAACCGAAGCGGAAAAGCTTACGGGCGTAAGGGTGCTGATGGGAATGGAGAGCAATGTCACCTCTGTCAGCGGCGAAACAGACATGCGTTTAAGCGATTTGCAGTATTTCGATATTTATCTGTGCGGAATACACGAGGTGCTTAAATACAAAAGCTTTTACGATTTTTACAATATAATGGTTAAAAATTACGCCGCATACAAATTCGGAAAAAAGCCGTCGGACAAGATTATCGAAACAACCACAAAAGCGTATATAAACGTAATTAAAAACAATCCCATAGATATTCTTACTCATATCAATTACAAATGCTATTGCAATCTTGTTGAGGTTGCCAAATGCTGTGCGGATTATGGAACTTATATCGAAATAAATACTAAAAAGCGGCATATTTCCGCTGAAGAGCTTAACAATATGGCAGAAACGGGCGTAAAATTCGTAATAAATTCCGACGCGCATTCCGCCGACCGCGTAGGCGATACAAAAATTGCGGAGGAATTGCTTGCCGAGGCTTCAATTCCCCTTGAAAAAATAGAAAATATAGACGGCAGACTGCCGGACTTCAGATTTAACGAGTATAAAATCAGACACATCTGAGTATGAAAAGCTTTACCGAAGAGATAAAAAACGAAATAACCGCGCAGTCGGTGGAGGACAGGGCTTGCAGGCTTGCCATGCTTTCGGCGTTCGTAAGGACGGGCGGAAGCATTTTGTTGCGCGATGGCAAATTCGGGTTCGAGCTGGTTACCGAAAACGAGCAAACGGCGGAATTTTTCACCGATATGCTTGAAAACGGGCTTTCGATGCCTTTTTCCGGCGTTTCCTTTGAGTATAAAAGCGAAAAGAACAAAATGACCTTCGAATGCCTTAACGACAGCTCTGACAAGCTTTTAAGGGAGCTGTATATAATAGACGGCGAAAACGGCGGAAATTCATTTATTACCGAAATAGACGATGCGCTTGTGGCAAATAAAAAATGCCGTTTAAGCTATTTGAAGGGTGCTTTTTTGGGCGGCGGGTGCTGTACCTTGCCGGAGGAAAACATTTACAGCCGCACGGGCTACCATTTCGAAATTGTTTTCAATCAGCGTAATATTGCAAACGACTTCTGCGATTTGCTGTGCGGGTTCGAAATTCTTGCCAAGCTCGTAGCAAGAAAGGATACAACTGTAGTTTATGTTAAAAGCAAGGAAGTAATTTCCGACGTTTTAAACGCAATGTCGTGCAAAAAATGCCTTTCAAAGCTGAACAGACTTGTTGAACGCAAGGACAGACAAAACAACGCCAACCGCGTAAACAACTGCTCGGTTTCTAATATAGATAAAACCGTTACCGCCTCGGTAAAGCAGGTGCAAGCAATCGAAGTTATTTCGCAGACTATCGGGCTTCAAACTCTCGAAAAGCCGATTTTCGATGTTGCGGCGTGTCGGCTTGCCGATAAAAATGCGTCCATGCAAGAGCTTGCGGAACGGCTTAATATTTCTAAAAGCTGCATAAACCATAGAATGAGAAAAATTCTCGAGCTTGCGCGCACGCTCAGTCAGGACTAAGGATAAAAATATGACGGATTTTGTACACCTGCATCTCCATACCGAATACTCGTAATCGCTCGCAAGAATACGGCGGGGAATGCCGCCTGCAAGGCAAGCGGAAAGACAAATAACGCCCTCGGAATGCTCCTTCAACACCTTGTAGTCAATCTTCGGCTTATAATAAAAGCCGTCGACAAACGCCATTGAATCGAGCTGAACCAGATTTTTATAGCCCGCCTTGTTTTTTGCAAGCAAAATAAGGTGCTCGGCTGTGTTAGAGGACTTGTCGTTCATATCCTTTGTCATATAAAACTCACAGCCGATTATATATTTTATCCCTGCGGAGAAGGCTTTTTCGGCAAATTGCAGAGTGCCGTACATATTGCCGTGGTCGGTAATACATACGGTGTCTATGCCGTTCTTTTTGCAATAGCCGATAAGATTGTCTATTTTACACGCGCCGTCAAGCAACGAGTATTCGGTATGGAGATGCAGGTGTACAAAATCCGTCATATTTTTATCCTTA